>DAHVSZ010000013.1 GCA_027328625.1 Candidatus Paracaedibacteraceae bacterium
TTTCAGTCACCTAAATTGAAAGAATTAGGAGAAAATTAAAATAAATAAACAACATAAAAGAGCACTCTATCAGAAACATGTTTTCTGATAGAGTGACAGATCAAAGTTAAGGTTAGGAGGGAGTTAGAAGTTGTAAGTTCTTGGCAGAAGCTCTGCCATGATTATCAATGAGATCAAAGCTGACTTTTTGTCCTGTTAAAAGAGTATCAAGATCGGCTTTTTGTAAAATTGTAATATGTACAAAGGCATCTTGTCCACCATTTTCTGGTGTTATAAAGCCATAGCCTTTTGTTTGATTGAACCATTTTACAGTACCCAAAGTCATAGTAATGATACTCCTACGATTTTACAAAAACTTAGTAACTCCATATTTATTAATGCTATGCCTTAGAAAAAGCCATTATTTTTATGCGAGTTATTTCTAATTGCTATTAAGATGGAGGCTAATGTAATACCATTTTAGACAAATGGAAGGATGTTTGAAAAGAAAGAAAATACGAAACTATAATGAAATTAAACTTTTGCATCCTTCAATGTCTTTATTAAAAAACTTTCTTCCATGGATTCTAGGTATTATTTTTTTGTTACTTTGTTGTTTTTTATAAGATAAGCTGCAGTGAGAAAATTTTGAAAATAAAAAGCAGGATCTTACGTGCATATTACAGAAAAGAAGTTTAATAGTCTAAGCTTTGATGTTTAGAAAAGAAATTAGATATTTTTATTGAATAAATAAGCTTTCAAGTTATAAATAGTCAATAAATAGACATCATATCAAACATCTAGGAGAATTATACATGTCTGTACTCGTTGGAAAGAAAGCACCATCTTTTAAAGCAACAGCTGTGTTTTCTGGTGAGTTTAAACAAATCAGTTTGGAAGATTATAAGGGACAGTATCTTATTCTTTTCTTTTATCCTTTAGATTTTACTTTTGTGTGTCCAACAGAATTACATGCATTTCAGGAGAAGCTAGAAGAGTTTACTCAATTAGGAGCATGTGTATTGGCATGTAGTGTAGATAGTCATTTTACTCATAAGGCTTGGTTAGAAACTCCAAAAAGTAAAGGGGGCATCCAAGGTGTTGAATATGGACTCATTTCTGATATTGGTGGAAAAATTGCCAAAGAATACGATGTGCTCAATGATGAAGGAATAGCTTATAGAGGTTTATTTTTAATTGATAAAGAAGGAATTGTGCGACATCAAGTTGTTAATGACTTACCATTAGGCCGGAGTGTTAATGAAGCATTGCGTATGCTAGAAGCATTGCAACATACGGAACAGAATGGTGAAGTTTGCCCTGCAGATTGGAATAAAAATGAACCTGCAATAACGGCAACCCAAGAAAGTGTGGCTATCTATCTCTTAGAACGCAGAGCTTGAGCAAATGGTATAGAAATTAAAAAGATGAGACAGTGAGGTTACAAAAACCAATTATTATTTATTGCCAATAATATGGGTTTGTACTTAATTATCAATACAATTAGCAAGAGTCTTTCCCAATTGATCTCTTTATAAATTAAACCCCATTTTCAAAAATCAGAGAATGTAATATTACATCTGTTTTTTATAAAATTTTATTGGAGAAAAATACTTATTTTTTCTAATCCTCAGAAGAAGAAAATTTTAGTACGATTACGTAAGATTTGGAAGATGACGGAAATTATTCTTCTAAGTATATTCTACACAATTAAATTCCATTATAAAGAAAATATTTATGCATTTTATAGATAACAAAACAAACAATAATATTCCCTATCTGTGGTCTAAAGAACAAAGACAAAAAATCATCATACGAGTTTTCACTCTTGTGATCATTATGTGTTTGATTCTTCTATGCAATATCCTTTATTTCCATTGAGCAAACACACCTTTTAAAAGGCAAATTTTTTGTGTTAGTTTAGTTACCATATCCATGAACTTAGATAGCTTATAAGAGGAATAATTGCTAGGCCTATGCTTAGCATCATGAATTTCACAAGAAGTTTACGATAATATATTTCCGGCCAAGTTTGCATAGCTTCAAACTCATAATTTTCTTCAATCATATGTCCTCCCTTGCCTTTGTTTTAATCTTTGGTTTTCTGGCTTAAATAAACACGTTTACTTTTAATTGTTTTATGTTCAGAAAATATGAACTAAGTTATATCTAAAATCTAGATAACGCATATCATTATCTTGGATATTATGAAAATAGCAAAAACACATTTTTATCGCTCTTTAGTTGAGAAAATCTGTTTAATTATTTTATAACAGATATGTATTTTAAAAATATCTAATGAGAAAATACTACTAGTTTAATCCCATGCATTTAAGGATTTAGGAGTATGATGTTTTGTAAAGAAGGTTTGTCTCTTAGTTGGTAATTAATGAGTACTACAATGAGATGAACAAAGGCATTAAGAATCTTTAGATGTCTTTAATAAATAAAAGTATTCAAAGCTTTTAGCGATGAAAAAAAATCATTTTAATAAATGACCGATGCATTAATATCAACTTTTCTGTCATATCCATTAAACAATCTTTCTCTTTTTGGTTTTGTCTTTTGCGGTAATTTCTTATATGTGTTTAGTTACTCAGCAGCAGCTGTTGAAGACGTTTTGTATGTTCAGAATCAGCCGAAAATGTTTTTTGTACTATAAGTATAGCTTTTTGAATATAGCGTTTTGCTTGATTATGAATTTGTAACATACACTGTGGATCTTTTGTCGTTTTTGCTTTTCTAAGAAAAAGTGTCCCAAAGCTCTCAAAACAAGTATAAAGATTAGGATGATTATGCTGTTCATATATCTTGCGAGCTTTTTCCAAATACATTTCAGCTTGATCGTAATTGGACTGAAGGATAGATAAATCTCCGAGAGATTGATAAGTTTGTGCAGATTCTAAGTGTTCCCCTTTAAAATGGTTTGTAATAAGAGTAAGACTTTTTTCAAGCATAAATTGAGCTGTTTCAAAATCACCTAATCCTATATAGGCTTTTCCTAAAGAACGATAGGCTTTCCCTATCTTAGGATGAGTATGAGGTAATACGGATTTATAGTATGCAATACATCTTTCTATTATTTGTCTAGCGTTTTCATATTGATTCATATCTACTAAGTACAATTGAGCTAATGCCATTTCTGCCCATTTGGTACGAATGTTGTTTTCTCCATATATTCTAATATGTTCTTCTAAGGCGTTTTCTAAAATACTTTTTGATTTAGTGTAATATCCTAATATCCTGTAGAGTTTTCCTAAATGGACTAATGGAAAAGAAGTTCCTAAATTTTTATTTGTCTTTGTATTGGTGTTGTTAAAAATTTCTACGGCTTCATTAAATAATTTTAAAGCCATGTTATATTGTCCAGTTTTTCTATAAATACTCCCTAGTGTGGGAAGAATCCAGCCAAGGCTGATATGTTTGGAAGCATTATTGTTTCTATAAAAATCAATACTTTTTTCTAAAATATCTTTAGCAGCAGAATAATTTCCAAGTTCAAGCTCGATACTGCCACGGTAAGCTAATGCCCACATATGGGGAATACCTAATCTATAGAGTTTGATACTATCTTCAGTTGCTGAGACTGCTTTAGTGTATTGCCCCATTTCTCTATACAAAATTCCAAGAAATACCAAGGCACGAGGAAAGTTTGTAGATTCCAAGTTTCTATTTTTACACAAGTCAAGGCTAAGATTAAATGTATTTTCTGATTCCCGGTAACGATCAACTAAAGTATATAAATGGCCCAAAAACACTAAAGTTCTTATATAACCACTCACATCTGATGATACACTATATATAGGAATACTTTGCTCTAATAAACTAAGGGATTTTTTAAAATCTCCTTGTCTCATGGCAACGATACCTAAATAAGAGGACGCTCGAGCAAAATTAAGAGAGTTATTTTTGTTATCTAACTTCATCTTTTTTATACTTTCGTCAAGATAGTCTATAGCTTTCAGATCTTCGCCAAGTTCGTAATATGCTCCTCCAACAGCAACAGAAAGAGGTATATGCAAATTCTTCGATGATGCATATTGCTGCAAAAAGAACTCCCCATGTGGTAGTAAAAGCCTAATATAAAAGGAATCTTGGTTGTTAATACTCGTATTTAAACTCTTTTCTAAAATGTCACTGACTGCTGTTACGATTCGATCGTACTGATTAGAAATAGTTTGAGACTTAAGATGGGCATGAATGTTTTCTTGAATACTGCGGTGGAGCGAAATTACATTATAGTTTTTGCCAGCTATGCTTTTAATACAAAGTGATGAGTGTTCTAATTTGTGTACAAGCTGCATTACTAAGTCTTTGTTTGCAAAACTAAATAGTAAATCTAAAGGGATATGATCGGAATGAAGTAAGCTTGTCATAAGTAAGAGATTTAATAACTCTGGGGATTCTTTTATAATTTGATCTATAGCCAATGCAATAATACTGTTACGAGTTTTCGTATATTCGCTGGTTTCTTTGATTAATGTATTTAACTCATCTGTAAATAGCCGATTTTGAATTTTTATTTTTTTAATGTATTCTGTAAAAGAAACTTTGTAATTGACAATATATTTAGCTGCTAGTGATATATCTAATGGAAATGGGGGTATTTCTTTTAGAAACTCAAGAACTTCTTTTGTTTGGTTAGCAGAATATTGTACGGGGTTGTATTTATTTTGAATTTTCTCGAAAAGTAGCAAGCTTTCTTTTGTAGACAATGCATCAATAGTAATCACATTTTGTGATGGAATATAGTCGATAGTTTTAAAGTGAGCATTTCGAGTTGTAATTATTACTTTGCCTTTATTTCCCCAAACTTTAGGGTTATGAGGAAAATAGAATGACAAATCATTTAAGTGCACAGCATTATCAAAAATCAAAACCCAATTTCCTATTTTTTGAAGATACTCTTGAATAAAAGATAAACGCTTTTTATCTTTTTCAGGAGAATCTTGCATATTCTCAATAAGGCTTAATTGCTCTTTTGCAGTAGGCATTTTTGCTAAGACTGTTGCTAGCTCTTTAAAAGAGTTTTTTAAAGTTTCGGAGGTTTCAGCATTAATTTCCCAAATAATTTTGTGTTGATTATTTTGCTTGCACCACAATCTAGCTAATGTGGTTTTTCCCGCTCCACCAACTCCAATTAATACGACAGCAGGTATGGATTGCTTTGTTTGAGTTGTTTGAAAAATTCTAGAAATGCTCGTAATGATATCTTCTCGTTTTAGCAGTATTGAATCTTCGGGTATAAGTTGAACAGAATGAGCAACGTAATTCTCTCCAGATTGCTGATATCCTATTATTGTTATAATTCCAATACATACAATTCCAATTAAGTACTTAAAAAATTTTCTTCTTTTCGAAAGTGCATTTTCAAGAAAATTTAGATTAAATGATGGATAAAAAGTGTTACGATTTTCAATCGTATGTTTTGAAAAAATGTCAATGTCTTGAGATAACGTGGCATTCGGAAATATATGTATTAAAATAGACGCTGTTAAGTGAAATAAATTGTTATGTTCATTAGATAAAATAATCGTATTTTTCTTAGAAACATCTGAATTATTTTTACAAAAAACCACGTTAATTACAGATCTATAGCCATCATAGCTACTATCATCAAAATTATCAGATGTTAATACGTTAACAAGAGCAAGATAGTTATTTTTATTCTGACGAGAGATTAAATGTTCTTCTTGTTTTTTCTTTAAGACAACATAACAACCGGTATATTCAATATAGTCTTTGATCTGTTTAATAACTTCTAATAACTGCTTATTGAGCTGTTGGTCGTATAACATCAAGACTATTTGTTTTTCTTTGTTTTGTGTTTTCTGAAGTGCTTGAATAAAGTCTTTTTGTAATTTAAGAAAGTCAAAATGATGACGATAACGGCTCACAAGACTAGAAGAGCTAATTTGATCTCTTACATGTTCCCAAGAAGAACATCTTAATTTGTGTGTAAGATTACGAACGTGCGTTTCTGCTGTTCGGGGTTCAATTGATAAAAAATTTGCTATAGATTTTTTAGAAGTAAGTCCATTCAGCAAGCAAGCGACAACATCGATTTCTCGATGTGTAAGCCTTACTTCTTGAAAATTTTCTAACTGTTCATATGGATTAAATTGATTAGGCATAAAGCTTCTTTTCTTTTTCTTCTAGAAAACCTTGCGTGTAAGAACAAGTAGAAATTATCTTTAAAGTTCTCCGCGATTTCTACGTAGTCAATGCAAATTGCATTGATACCACTAGATTCTGAGGTTTTAATCGCCACAGCTTCCATGATTAAGAAGCTAAGAGTCAGTATGGTTAAACTTAAATAAAAGGAGATTTTAAAATGAAACTTTCACATATATTCATGCTAACAACAATTATTACTGCTACTAGTGCGTACTCTTCTACAAAGGATGATACTAATGATGGTGTAACAATAAGTGCAGCCCCTGAAAGAACCTTCACAATAAGCGCATGGACAGATGAAGATCAAAAACGAAGTGACGATCGTGAACGCCAGGAAGTATACGACAGAGAATTGTCATATGCGATGCAAACTGGTTCGGAAATGCCTTTTGTAGATGCTGAAATCGCTGCAACACGTCATGATGCTAGTAAAAAATGAGTTTAATTAGTGTGAGTTAATATAAGCTTTTACTGTAGAGTCCTAAACAATTAACAACATGCAGAATTATTTTATAAATATTTTAAGGAGATTTATCATGAAAAAAATTTTATGCAATTTACTATTAGGTGTTCTAGCCACATCATCTTTTGCGGCTGTAGAAGTAGATAAAGGATCTATCTACGCAGATAAACCTGTCCGTTTGTTATTCAATCAAGGAGTATTTTCTGTTGAGGCAGAAGACGGAAGTTTTGATATACCTTCCTACAATGTTAGAGGTGATGTTAAAAGATTATCAAATGAGGTTTTGGAAGGTTTGTTAAGTCATAATGATCTTTACTTCAGGTTAGATTGCGAGCGTAAAACCCTTAATTCCAATTTGAGATTACGTGGAGGAGGGGAAAGATGGAATGGTTTTAAGACATGGTTGGTTGGAGCTCATCCTGGTTGGGAGGTATTTAAAGAAAAAGTCCTCCCAAAAATTGCGGAAGGAACAGTTCTAGTTATTAAAACAATAGCAGGTGTAGTAAGTGACGTTAAAAAGTAATAACATCTGAAATGAAACCTCCACAGACATATTCTGTGGAGGTTTTTTTATGTGGCCAAATATAATGAGAAGTTCTTTTTTTAGTAATGAGGTTTACTATACATTCATTAATATCCTTTGACTTACTCAACTGTAATTGGAGCCAGTAATGTAATACTTATCTGTATAATTACAATAAAGAATTTTTGCATTATTTTAACCTTTAAATGACCTTAGGTAGCCTCATTTCGTTGGCAATGAAACTATTGTTAGGATCACGCTCATAAGCTTACTGCAGTTGTGTGCTTTCTTATAAGTTGAGTTTATTTGTTTGTAATGGGTATTGTTTTGCTTTGAGAAATCATTTCTGTTGGTTTTTCAATGGCTAATGTTAGAATCCCTTTAGAAAACGAAGCTTTTGTTTTATTAGAATCAATTTCAAAGGGAAGCGAAAGAGTCCTAGAAAAATTTCCATAAGAAATTTCTTTTACCCACCATGTGCCTTGCTTATCTTTATCTTCACTCTCACTTTTTCTCTCTCCTTTTATAGTAAGCTGATTTTTATTGACTTCTATTTTTATATCTTTTTCTTCCATGCCAGGTAGCTCAGCTTGAATGCTAACTTCTTTATCCGTTTCAGACACATTTAAAGAAGGAAAACGATCTATATTTTGAAGAGAAGGGAAAACATCCCAATCAGTAAGAAAACGATCAAACACTTCATTCATTTGTTGTTGAATGCTCATAATGGGGATTAAGTTAGAACTTGCTCTTTTCTTGAATGGCAATATATTAAAGGTCATGATGATATCTCCTGTTTGTATTTAAAAACTAAGGCTATTTGAACTTGTATTTTTTGAGATGTATTCATAGTGTTTTCTCTTTTTATTGATGTTGGAAAACCAAAAAGGAATAAAAACACGATTGTGATTAAAATAATATGGCTGAAAAGCAGAAAATTTACAAGATCATTGGTAATGAGTGTCAATGGCAAAGTAAAAATGCACCAGATGGCGGAGCAAAAGTACACCACTTCTGCTCGTAATTTTTATCCTTTTTTCAAGATTAATTTTGCTCCTTTTCTAATTATCTATTGGCCAGTCTGTAACTAGGCCCGTTCATTTCTAGAATATGGACATGGTGAGTAAGCCTATCAAGAAGGGCTCCCGTTAAACGACTACATCCAAAGACTTGAGGCCATTCCTCAAATGGCAAGTTGCTGGTGACAATGAGAGCTCCTTGTTCGTAACGCTGAGAAAATACTTCAAACAACAGTTCAGCTCCCGTTTTTGAGAAAGGAACATACCCCAGCTCATCAATAATCAAAAGCTTGTATGATTTTAGTTTCTTTTGCAGGTTTAAAAACTTCTTACCATCATGAGCTTCTGTTAGTTCGTGCACCAGCTGTGCTGCCGTTTTAAACAAAACAGAATGTCCGCTTTGACAGGCATGCATCCCAAGCGCAATGGCTAGATGCGTCTTCCCTGTGCCCGAATTTCCGAGAGCGAGGACGTTCTCGGCTTTCTCTATGTAGCCCATCTCCATAAGATCCATAACCCGTTTTTTGTCAAGCATGGGGAGCGCTTGAAAGTCAAAACTATCAAGAGTTTTAAGAGAGGGAAACTGAGCTTTTTTAATCCGTAGTTGTACGCTTCTGTTTAGACGACTAAGCACTTCCTGTTCACTTAAGCGGCACAGAAACTTTTCATAGGAAGCACCAGCCTTCAAACTTTCTTCCGCTTCTTTTGGATAGTTTTCTCTCATACTGTTCAGTTTTAAAGTCTCCAAGTAATAATCAAGATTTTCCATCACACCCTCACTTCACAAGTATGAGGAACACGAGCTTTTAAGAGGTGAGCACTATAACTTGTAAGATTAGGATCATCCACATGAACCAAGGGAACTGTTGGGTGAGACAAAAGAGATAGATTAGCCGGTCTTCCTTCTTTATTTCTCTTTAAAAGATGCAAAATAGCCGACTCTGTGACAGCCATTAACTGTATAGATTGTTCCAAGGCTTGTTTAAGTTCAGCTTCACTAAAATTTTCTAGGAATTGTAAAATACGAATGTAATGTCTGCGCCCTTCTTTACCTTCCTTTCTGTATAAAATATCATGAACTTTCTGAAAGACTGGAGGTAAGTTCCAACCTTTCAAAGGAGCAGCTTGAACAAAAGCTCCTGTCTTATACTCAAGCAATTTTAGATAATGTAAGGGGTTGAATATAATTTCTTCCTGACTATAACTCCGAGGGTGTTCAGCGATGACTTTATCTTCAAAAGCAATGACCACGCGATTGACAAAGCCTTTAATCCAAATTTTTTGCTGCCCTAATGTTGTTGGAACAGAATAGTCATTATTTTGAAAGCGCACCAAACCTTGAGAAGTAATCTTCCCTGATTGGACACGACAAGCTTCATAAGGCACGGCTGGTAAAGGTGAAAGTAATTCTGTAAGCAGGCGTTGTCCTATTGTATTCGTATTACCTCGCACAACTGTTAATTGACGTTTTTTGCAGCAAGCTTCCAAATGCTCATTCAATGCTTCAAAACTCTCAAAATCCCTTAGTGGAACCATAAAGTTTCGACGGACAAAACCCACCAGATTCTCAACACCTCCTTTTTCATTCCCTCGACCAACGGTAGCAAAAACTTCTTCAAACAAAAAATGGCAGCGTAGACCTATAAAACCTGTGGTTTGTTCACGTCGTCCATCCTTCAATATCTTCTTTACAGCAAGTGTGGTGTTGTCATACAAAATTCTTTTGGGAACACCACCAAAAAAGAAAAAGGCTGATTGATGACCATCGACAAAAGCTTCAGTATTCTCAGATGGATAAGCCTTTGCAAAAACAGCATCGCTGAAGGGAAGCTGCATCACCAAGAAATGAGCTTTGCATATATTTCCTTTAATTTTAACTTGAGCTTCTCCAAAATCCGCTTGAGCCATTCCAGGATCATGACTTAAAGGAACGAACATCTCTTTGGATTTTAAACGTTGCTTGGCCACATACGTTCGGACAATGGTGTAACACCCTGTAAACCCACGCTCTTCCTTTAATCGATCATAAATCCGTTTGGCGGTATGCTTTTGTTTACGATGAACTCGTTTGTCAGATTCTAAAATCTCGTCAATCCACGCTTTGTAATCCTTTAGCTTCGGTTCTAGTGGTGGTTGGACACGTTCGTAACCAGGTGGAGTTGAATGCTTCAACATTTTTTGAACGGTGCGGCGGTTAATTCCAAGTTCTCGCGCAATCTGTCTCTGACTTTTACCTTCGTTGTAATACGCATGGCGCGCTATCGCATATGTTTGCACTTTGTACACCTTTCCGCCACCCTTCTCTATCCTTTGGACTAGGGTGACATTTTACCTGTTAATAGTTAAACAGATGGTGCACTTTTACTCTGGTGTGCCCCAACGAAGGAAATACAGAAATGTTTTTCTTTCAAACTTTACGAAAGATGAAGGTAGGGCCTTCGAAATCGGCTTTCAGGAGCAGGTTTCAAACCACCTCAAGCAGCTGTCATTAAGAGTGGTGGTTGTGAGCGTTGAGGAAAAGTCAGACAAATCTGGCAGGTAACGGTTAAAGAGACGAATGCAAGTAAACCACTGATGATGCGTCGTTAAGTGTAGGTGATATCAAAATGAGGAACACGGAGTAGTTCTCAGACAAGCTTACCAGAAACCTGGTTACGGGGTAAGCGGTATCCGGCGTTGAGGTGGCGTGAATTTAACCGAGGCTTTTGTAAGGAAATGGGGGAACCAGTCGTCTTGATGCTAAGGGAGAAACCTAAGTGGCTAAATTCACAAGGGTGAGAGTACCAATGCAAGGCACTGGGGCGGGGCAGCTCGTAGTAGTGAAGAAGTCTCTGTAATGGAGATGGAGCAAAGGGGCTGCGTTAGGCTGTTGAATCAATTTACAACTCGAAAGAGGAGGATACTTTGAGTAAGACAAAACCCTACATCATCTCCAAGAGACTGGTGATGGAGGCTTATCAACGAGTCAAAGAAAACAAAGGGGCTGCTGGTGTTGATCAGCAGTCACTTGAAAACTTTGATAAGGACTTAAAAGACAATCTTTATAAGATCTGGAATCGGATGTCATCGGGAACGTATTTTCCGCCGCCAGTTAAGGCGGTTCCAATACCAAAGAAGACAGGAGGCGAGAGAATTTTAGGGGTACCAACCGTATCTGACAGAATTGCTCAAATGGTGGTCAAATTAACGTTTGAACCTTGTGTTGAACCACATTTTCTAGAAGATTCCTATGGCTATAGACCGAATAAATCGGCCATTGATGCTATTGGAGTCATACGGCAGCGATGCTGGAAGTATGATTATGTGCTTGAATTCGACATTAAAGGTTTGTTCGATAATATCGACCATCGGCTCCTAATGAAAGCGGTTAGGAAACATACGGATAATCCATGGGTTATTCTTTACCTAGAACGGTGGCAAAAAGCTTCGCTGCAGATGCCCGATGGGACGCTTATCGAGCGCACTAAAGGCGTGTCTCAAGGCGGAGTCACTAGTCCCGTTTTGAGTAATCTGTTTCTCCACTATGTGTTTGATGTGTGGATGGAAAAATATCATCCTGGGAAACCATGGTGTCGTTATGCCGATGACGGGTTGGTACATTGTCGAAGCGAACAAGAGGCACAACAATTACTTGTTAGCCTTAAACATCGCTTCGAAGAGTGTGGGCTTGAACTCCACCCAGAGAAAACGAAGATTGTTTACTGTAAAGATGGAAAACGGAAAAATTCATATCCAACAACAAAGTTCACGTTTTTGGGATATGATTTCCGCCAAAGAAGCACATTAAACCGAAAGACAAAAGAAGTCTTTCAAAGCTTCAACCCTGCAGTGAGTAAAGCTGCGGAAAAATCAATGCGGGCGCATATACGAACGTTAGAAATACGGAACAGAACAGACCTAAGTCTAGAAGAAATAGCAGGCGTACTGAATCCAATCCTTAGAGGATGGATACAATATTACGGGTGCTATAACCGATCAGCATTAGGGTCTGTAATGATCTATGTTAATAGAACACTAACGGCATGGACAATGCGTAAGTACAAGAAGTTGAAAGGTCGAAAAACAAGAGCAGCTCTTTTTATCTTAAAAATTCAGAAAGAGAATAAGCAATTGTTTAGTCACTGGAAAGCAGGGCTAGGGATAGGGTTTGCCTAATGGGGGCCGGATGAATCGAGAGGTTCACGTCCGGTCCTGCGAGGAGCTGGCGGGGAAGTTCCGTCGGCTTACTCACCCCATTCTATGCCTCTGCACCACCTTCAACTGGTGCAGTATTGCACTGCCATTTACAGTAATGAGGCATTTTAAAAAATATTTCTTGTTGTAAAGGTATGAGGATATGATTACACAAAGAATAAGCATATATGATTAAATGGTATAGTTTTTAATGGCTCTAGCTAACCTTTCAACCCCTATTTCGATGAGTTCTAATGGACAATAAGAGAAGCTTAATCGTAAGCAGTGACTAAGATAAGGATCAGAAGAAAACCCAAATGCCGTTCCCGGTAAAAAAGACACTTTTTCATTTTTAAGTGCCTGCCAAAAGAGTTTATCTGTGTCAATAGAATATGGAAGCTTTCCCCAAATCAAAAAACCACTTGGAGGAGTGATAAATAGAAGTTCAGGAATATGTTTTCTTAATGATTTGACCATCTTATCTCTTTTTTCCTTGTATGAATCTTGCAGATGAAGAAGATGTTTAGTGAAATCACCTTTATCTAGAAAAGCTGATATAATTCTTTGAGAAAAAGTTGCGGTGTTTATGTCATTACTCTCTTTTAGTATTTCTAGCTTAGTGATAATAGTTTCTGGAGCTATAACCCAGCCTACTCTAGCAGAAGGTGCAAGAATTTTCGAAAACGATCCAATATACAAGACCCAATCATTGTCATAAGCTTTTAGTGGGGGCTCCACAGTTTGATAATTTAAAAAGCCATAAGCGTCGTCCTCAATAATAGGAATTTGATAAGTTCGTGCAATTTCAGTTAACTTTAGGCGTTTTTCTTTGTTTAAGCTCATTCCTAAAGGGTTGTGTCCTTCTGACATGGTATAGAGAAATTTAGGTTTACGTGTTTTTTTGTATAGATTATCTAACTCATTCATATCCATACCATCTACAAAATTTACGGAGACTGCTGATAGGTTTATGTTGAGAGATTGTGCTGCTTGAATAAATCCTGGATAAGTAGCAGTGTCTGTGACAGCAACTTCATCTCTGTCAATTAAAACTCTACATAAAAGATGGATCGCTTGTTGAGCTCCACTTGTTAAAAAAATTTGTTTAGAAGTACAATTAACCCCTCTTTGTTTCATAAGGTCGACGATTTGATGCTTAAGATTCTCTATCGGAGGTGCATATTGTAGAGAGTTTGGCATCCAAAAATCTAACATGACTCTCTTATAGCTTAAAATGGGGAAGAGGTTTTCTGAAGGCATACCAAGTGAAAAAGCAATAACATCAGAAGCAGTGGTATTTTGAAGAGCTTGTTGAATTGGGGAAGGCTCTAGTGTCTTAATCCGTCCAGGTAAGTTGTAAATCATATTAAATCTAATTAGTTTGTTGTTCTCGTTCTATGGCTTCAAATAGGGCTTTTATATTACGGCTGCCAAAACCTTCTCTGTTATCCCTTTGGATAATTTCTACAAAAAAAGTGGGGCGATTTTGTAAGGGTTTACTGAAAATTTGCATCAGGACACCTTTTGGGTCGGTATCAATTAAAATTCCGAGTTTTTTTATTATGGGTAGTTTTTCTTGGTAATAACTAAAAATATTTTTATTTACATTATCATAATAGCTTGATGGAATATTTAAAAACTCAATGCCCTGTGTTTTTAAAGTTTGTACAGTTTGGATGATGTTTTTTGTAAGGAAAGCAATATGTTGCACTCCAGAACAACCATAAGAATCTAAGTAACAATCAATCTGCGATTTTTTAGAACCTTCTGCTGGTTCTACTAAAGGAAATTTAATTGTTTTTGTTGTATTACTCATAACCAATGAATTCATTCCACTATATTCTGTGTATACATCTTCTTTATGAGTGAGTTGAAGGCCTAATACATTTTGATAAAATTCTTTCCAGATATTCAGTTGGTTTTTTTCAAGAGCTATCGCAATATGGTCAATTCCTAATAATTTTCCTTCAGTCGAGCTTTTGTTATTTGTAAATAATCTGTAGAAGGGCATGTTCCAACCCTTATTATTTTCACGTTGAACAAAAGTGTGCACTGTATCCCCAAAACAAGCTATAGTGGCTATTTTAATTTTTAAATTGTGATTTTCTATAGATGAGGGAGGAAGAAGCGGTTGTCCTCCATTGTTAATAGCTTTTTTAAAATCAGCTTCTACATCACTTGATAAGAAGGCGATGTCTTTTACTCCATCATCATGAGTTATAATGTGCTGATGAATCGGAGAGAGCTTTTTTGTAGGAGAAGAAAGAATAAATCTAATGGTTCCCTGTTCAATGATATAAGATCTTTTATCTGCTAAACCTGTTTCTGGACCACCATAAGCAATTATATCAAAACCCAGGACAGATTTATAAAAATTAGCTGCTTGATATGCATTGGCAACATAAAATTCTACGTAATCTATTCCTTTTAAAGTTGAGTTATTCATCAGTTTTTACCGACTAAAATGCAGAAATAGAACAACAGAGAGAAAAATAAGCTTTACTTTCATTATTCATAGTCGCATCCTGTGTTTCTTTAATTTTGATACTAATCCTAAAAGTAGGTCTTAGTTCAAATTGAAAAAGAATCCAAATTTCAGATAAGTTTATTTAAAGTTACACGGGTACCTGCTATGTGACTTGTCAAGAACAAATTTGTAAAAAAGCAAAAGCATCTTCTTCTCCCTAAAATAGAGTCTTTTTCAAAGTAATAGTTTTAAAACCTATACCCTTTTCATATTCAACCCAGAAACACGCTTATTATAATACTTACATCAACGGTTTTATTAACCAACCTGCTATCCGTGGTCATCTCCGTAAAGATGCACACAAGTTCTCTATTCGATCTTATATAAACGCGCGCCCCAAACTCATGAACGTAGTTCTGTCAATGCAGACACACAGGTACCCGTACGAGGTCGCGCTGATCTTTATCTTGAGTAATAATATTTTTCACAGATTGAATTTCATAAAGTGTACCATTTAATAAACAAGATCGTATTCGACCAACTAATCGCCTAGCAATACCAACAATTGCTCGTTTGCTGCCCCGATGAGAAAGTCGCTTATAAATTTCCTCTAAACTTGGATCTTTTGTAATAGCTACCCAAGAAGCTTCGATTAAAATTTTTCTTAAAACAGAACTTCCTTGGCGGCTTATATGCCCCAAGCGAATATTGTCGCCAGAAGAATACTGTGTGGGAGTTAAACCCGTAAAACTGAATAATTTCTTTTCATTTCTAAACTGCCTCATATCCCCTAATTCATTGGCTAATTCTCTTGCATGAATTAACCCAATGCCAGGAACACTTTCATAAATAGTATGAATGGATTTTTCAGACTCAGCTTGTGTCTTCAGCTGCCCTTCAATTTCCTTCATCTTTTTTGTAAGATCTGTCCATTCTTGGGCATATTGCTTAACGGTAAACAAAAATTGGAGGGATACTCCCTCCTCCTCAATTTCTGAAAGCTTTTGGGTAATCCACTTTTGACAGAGTCTTGTGTTGTCATTTTCGTCAATCAATCCTTGCGTAAATAATAAGCTTTTTAGCTGCATTCCAATACGAGTACGGTGCTGCCAAAAATGTGCTCGTAAGCGGCTGACGCTTCGTTTTGATTCTCGTTCTTCACTGGGGACAAGGATGCCTTGCAAACGACCACTGGCTAATTGAACAGCAATTTTTTTAGCATCTCGTTTATCTGTTTTAACACGGTCTCTTGAAGAAATTTCAATGGAAGCAGGATGAACCACTTTGTTATTAATGCCATTGAAAGAAAGGTATCTATGCAAATGAAAACCACAAAATCCTGCCTCATAAGCGCTATTTATGCTGGCTCCAGGAAAAAACTTGTTCATATAAGCAAGCAATCCTTTTGGATTAGCAGGTAAGGTATCACGCTTTACAATTTCTCCCTCACACACGCTTATACAGCAATAAGTTTTTTTATGCACATCTATTCCCATATAAATTTCTTTCCCTGTGTAATCTTTTTTGGTATCCATTTTTTATCCTCCATTTAATGATTTAAGACTTTAAACAATTGAATCTTAAATGGAGGTGCTTAGCCTGTTAAGTCAGCATAGGAACTCATTATATTTTTTGTTAGAGATTTAAAGCTGCATGTTTGATAAGAGCCATGTTTTCTGGAGCATACCCTTTTCTAATGCGTGATTCATCATCATGAAAGCTAACATCCATAATCCATGTAAGGTGTTCTCTATCGCCCAATGACTGCGAATGACACGCCCTAGCTTTTGAGCATCTTTAGGAAGGGAAGAGATGTAATATCGTTTTTCTTTTTGAACAATGCCTTTCATCTCCCGCTTGCTTGCAACCTCAATCAC
The DNA here is from genome assembly GCA_027328625.1 of Candidatus Paracaedibacteraceae bacterium. Taxonomy (GTDB): domain Bacteria; phylum Pseudomonadota; class Alphaproteobacteria; order Paracaedibacterales; family CAIULA01; genus CANJLN01. The sequence goes on from DAHVSZ010000013.1 coordinate 16,679, forward strand.
TGTTGATAAACCAAACCAATCATGCTTTTTGACAAACAACCTAGGAATATTCATAACCCTATAGGTTCTTTCTTCAATGCGACCATGCTCCCCATCAATTGTTTGATGTTCCTCCACCCTAAGGTCTCTTAAGATTGGAAAAGACTTAAAAAGAGCTTTGACATCATCATTAAAGAGTTCCTTGATTACCTTTGAGAGATAAGACATAATCTCCTCTTTTTTCAATAATCTGCTTGGTGATTTCTTTTTGGCAACCCATTACATCAATCGTTACAATTGACCCCCCAAGTCTAATAATACTAACAATTCAGGAATAACTGTTATTTCATTGGATTTATCTGAAACTTTTGTTTGCGCTAATACTAAACCAGATCCACTTGCAAAGGCACTGACCATATGAAGAACATTTTGATGGGTATCAAAACTTCGACGAGAAACCTTACCATCAATAGAAATTAATGTCTCTTCGTCTGCAAAACTTAAGCATCTAACCCATTCCACAAGCGTTTTTGAAAAACTTTCGTGTCAATCCGACGGAAAAACCGCCTTAACGTATCATCAAAAGGGATACCATTTTCATAAGGAAAAAATCATCGTAAAAAATCGATCTTTAAATGGCCATACCTCTCAACATCAATCCAACCTTCATCACCACTAATCACAGCGGCTAACATTAACAGTAAAATCTCTGAAATTGGGTGAAGTTTACAACGATCAATCCGAGAGGCTTCTATTGAACTAAAAAAATCTACAAATGTTCCTCTTAGCTCTAAATCTGTATCTTCTTGCATAAGGCAGGCTTATTCATAAATGTCCTTTGGTCGAGCATTCTAACACATTTTTCAACATTCTTTATAATGAGGTGGCCGTGGATTAGAAAGCTTTCCAACAAGAATTTTTGAATTTAATTATACTAGTCAATTGAAACAAATTATGATAAGTAGCCTTTTAAAAGAAATATAATGGGGTTAGAAATTTTGGATCAGTTAGTGGAGAGGCTATTAGCCAAGCAGCCTATAGAGTTCGAATCACGAACGAGTAATTTAGAAGAACTCAAGGAAAGATTATTAGACCTGAAATTTGTTTTTATTACTTTTCCTGAAACAAAAGGGGGTACAGAATTAGGTATTAACGTTGACATAGATTCAACCGATACCAAGAATGCTGATTTTACCAAGGGAACTGGCAACATTTATGTGGTTGGAACATGCGAATTAAATTATCAAAAAGTGCGTTGCATTGCTGAAATTGATCTGTCTACCAAAAAGGGGCTGGGATACCTAGAGTTGTTTTCAAAATAGAATATTTGCCACCGCATCTACTTATTAACTTAACTATATGAAGGAATAATATGTCTCAATATGAATCACAAGTAACAGATAAACCCCAAGAAATGTACCTAGTTCTTGTAAATCAAGAAGAACAATATTCTTTGTGGCCAAGCTACAAACCAATCCCCCTTGGTTGGAGGGCGGTAGGCAAAGAGCGGACAAAAGAGGAGTGTGTTGTATATATAGAAGAAGTTTGGACAGATATGAGACCTCTGAGCTTAAGAAAGCAGATGAATGAACTTAAATAATAAAGCTATCTTTTTTATTCCACTGCTTGCCTAAGCTTTAAGGTAAAGTAAATCAAATCAAAAAAATGAGCTATGAGTACATGGAAATAGAAAACGAAGAATTATAAAAACTTATTATTTAATTTTTAGAAGATTTCAATGGAGCTTTAATGTTAGCTAGGATATTAGAACCAGAAATAATGGATACAGAAGAAGATGCAATCCAATATAATTCGATTCCAAATAATGATGTAAATTTAGCTTTTGTAGAAGAAGTACTTAAATTTTCACCAGTTAATGCAAGTAGACTAGTTGATCTTGGCTCTGGACCTGCTCATATTCCTATATTATTTGCATTAAAAAGACCACAGATCCTAATAACCGCTGTAGAGTTAGCCGAAAACATGATTGCGATAGCCCAACAAAATATTAAAAATGCTAAAATGGAAGATAGAATCATAATAAAGAAACAAGATATTAAGCATACAATGTTAGAGCAAAAAAGCTTTGATATTGTTATATCAAATAGTTGTATTCATCATATCCATAATCCTATCGAGTTATTTGCCGAAGCCAAACGATTAGTAAGTAATGGAGGAGCTATCTATTTTAAGGATCTCCTAAGGCCAAAAAGCTTGCCCGAACTTGAACATTTAGTCAACAAATATGCCCACGATGTCAATGATTATCAAAGAATATTATTTAGAAACTCTCTTCACGCTGCTTTAACGTTGGATGAAGTAAAAGAAAATGTTGAAGCTGCAGGACTTGCAAATGCTGAAATTAAGCAAACCTCTGACCGTCATTGGTCACTTATATATAATAATAATGGAAAGAGTTAATCTATTGTGAATGTTGATTTTCAAGAAAAATAAAAACTTCAAAACTTTTTAAATTCTGGAACTGATAAACGTCTAAGGAGGATTGTTTGAAAGAAATCACTATAATCGGGGCAGGATTAACGGGCCCATTGTTAGGCATTCTTTTGGGTAAGCAAGGTTATTCAGTTAAAATATACGAAAGAAACAAAGATCCCAAGCACACTTTTGCGAAGCTTGGAAAATCAATTAACCTAACTCTCTGTAAGAGAGGAATCAGTGCTCTTGAAAAAGCAGGACTTGGAAACGAAGTTCAAAAATTATGGGTTCCAGTATATGGTCGTTGCCTTCATTTAAGTGAATCTCAAATTGAAATCCAACCATATGGTAATTATGGGGAAGCTCTTTATTCTGTATCACGACAAGAATTAAACACACTTTTGCTTTCAGTTGCTCAAAAAACTTCGGGAGTATCGATTGCATTTGGACTGAAATGCGTAGGGTATGACTTATCACGATCAACTATTTTTTTGATAGACGAACATCAGTATCAAACTGAGTTACCCTTTACCACATTGATAGCTGCAGATGGTGGTCACTCAGCAATTCGGAATCAAATGCAGAGAAGCTTTGGATTTAACTATTCTCAGCTTTATTCTAAGCACGTTAATAAGGAACTCACTATTCCAACTGAAAATGCAAAAAAGTACAAACTCAAACAAAACTATATTCATATTTGGCCACGCAATGAATTTATGATTATTGCATTTCCAAACCGTGACGGCAGCTTTACTTGTACATTACAACTTCCTGCTGATGATAATAATATTTCTTTTAAAAAGCTAAGCTCGGAATCAGAGATGCTTTATCATTTTAGGAAACTCTTTCCAGATGCAATTCCTTTGATACCAAAACTTGTAGAAGAGTTTTTTCAAAATCCTGAGATTCCCATGATGACTATTCGATGTTCACCCTGGCATATTGAGGACAAGATACTTCTAATTGGGGATGCAGCACATGGTATATGGCCCTCTTATGGACAAGGCGCTAACGCCGGCTTTGAAGATTGCGAAATTTTAAGTAAGTGTATGGAACAATATCCTGATAATATGCTAGCTTCATTTATTGAATTTCAAGACAAGAGAAAAGCTGATATTAACACTATTGCTGATCTTTCTGAAAATCACTTTAATGAAATCAGGCATCTTGTAGCTGATCCGAATTTTCTTTTAAGAAAAAGAATCGAAAGAAAAATGAATCTATTGTTTCCATCAGAATATTTTTCTCTTTATTCGCGAATTGCATTTACACCAACCCCATATAAACAAGCAGTAGAGCTTGAGCCAATTTACAGTAGAGTTATTGATGAACTATTAAGGTCTCAAGAAATAATTTCAGATCCGGATAGTAATGAGTCTGAAAAACTTATTTATAAAACTTATAGGAGACATTTAACTAACAATATCTGATATAATCACGCTTGAGGGAAAAAGAGTCTTCAAAAGTTGCAAATATTACCAAAGGAATATAAAAAATTGAGGAAAATCCCTTTTTTGGGGAGATAAGCAAAATCCAAGTTCTTCTAAAAATCATAGACCGAGAATTTTTTAAGTTTATGACTTTCTTCAAGGTTGTATTTGGAAAACTTTTTTATGCTTCCTTCCCTTTTACACTGGGGATTTTGTGGGATGTCCACGCTTTTTAATGGGGATACATAAATGAAAAATCTAAATCTTCTCACTCAAAATTAGACAATAACTTGATAGGCGTGAACATGACAAGAGTGAATACTCAAAATTTTGATAACACAAGAAATTACTTAGATTATGTTAAAATGCTTATTCCGTATTTGATTGGTGATGATTTTTCTACCAAACTCAAATGGGCGATAGCATTCTTTGTCATTGTAGCCTCTATAAGTTTAGGGCTTGGAGTTCCCTTAATACTAAAGCATCTTATTAATGTCCTCTCCAATACTGAGACGCAGAGTTACCAAATAATGTTTCTCCTTGTTCTTATCTATGGTGCAGGATGGTTTTTACATCAGGGTATGATTAACCTTTGCAGAATTTTAATGTGGCCAGTTGGGGAAAGAGCAGTAAAAAACATCTGTTTGGATATACTTTCTCATCTTCTTCGCTTATCAACAGATTTCCATCTTAACCGTAAAACTGGGGCGATTACCAGCGCTATTGAAAAAGTTCAATATAACCTTATTGATAGTTTTTGGGGGCTTCTTTTTCTAGTTTTACCAACTATTATTGAGCTTTTTCTTTCCACTTTTGTCCTTTGGAAGCTCTGTGGATTTTGGTATGGTTTTATTCTTTTAACAATGTTCATAGTCTTTGTAATTATTAGTTTTAAAGGAAACCAATGGTCTCTTGTTGCTCAAGCTGAAAGTAATAAGGAACATGCGCAATCTAGCTCTACTATTTTAGATATCCTTTTAAATAATGCCACTGTAAAATATTTCAATAATGAGGAATATGAATATGACCGCTGTAATAAAATACTTAGTAAGCGAGAAAAATTAGTTTCAAAGGCTGTTATTCATTGTGAACTAGCAAGAATTTTACAACTTCTTACCATTGGCACTGGGTTAACAATTCTTATGTTTTTAGCAGGTTATGAAGGACTCCATGGAAATATTGATGTGAGTGATTTTATATTGATTAACACCTATGTTCTTCAATTTATAACACCTTTAAGTTTTTTTGGATTAATTTTTAGTAACAGCTGGCAAGCATTTGTTAATCTTGAAAGTGCTTTGTCCTTATTAGAAATTGACGATATTATGCATGATGATCCTAAAGCTACTTCACTACTGAAAGGGTCTAGAAAAATTACATTTGAGAATGTTTCTTTTTCCTATTCAAATCATAGACCCATTTTACATAATGTCACTTTTACCCTTCTTGCAAAAGAAAAAACAGCTATTGTAGGACTTTCAGGGGCTGGTAAATCAACAATAGCCAGTTTACTCTTCCGGCTTTATGACCCAACCCAAGGAAAGATTCTGATTGATTCCCAGGACGTTAAATACATTAAGCAAAAGGAGATTCAAAGAATTATTGGCGTTATCCCACAAGATATAGTTCTTTTTAACACGACTTTATACGAGAATATTCTTTACGGTAACCCTAATGCGTCAAAAAGTGAAGTTGTTAGAGTTTGTGAAATTTGCCATTTAACTTCTCTTATTAAGCAATTGCCATCTGGCCTTGAAACAGTGGTTGGTGAGCGGGGACTTAAAATATCAGGTGGAGAAAAACAAAGAATTGGAATTGCTAGAGCCCTATTAAAAAAACCTGAAATATTTATATTAGATGAAGCAACTTCCTCTTTAGACTCAAAAACAGAAAAACTTATTCAACAAGATATTGAAGCAGCGACGAAAGGTGTTACTACACTTATTATTGCTCACCGCCTGCAAACTATCGTAAATTGTAAGAGAATTATAGTCCTCGAGGCTGGGCAGATTGCAGAGCAAGGAAATCACGAAGAACTTATCAAAAAAAAAGGAATCTATGCCGCTATGTGGGAAAGACAAAAAAGCGAAAAATAAATCAGTTTTTTAAAACTTATTTAAGACATGGCGACATCCACTCTAAGAGAAAGAAGCTCGCAACAATATGGAAAAGGAAAGAAAACGTAATGCAGGGAATTTGCATGCTGCGTTTGAATAGCAGGAACGGAGAACGTGCATAAGGGAACTGGACTGAAGAGTGTATTGAAGAGATTCAGTTCCTCTTATCAGGATAATAAGAAATAGAAACAAGAAAAAATTACAAGACGTAGTTGCTAAGAAAAAAATAAGTGTTAGTTTTATAACCCTTGGTTTAGTATTTTATATTTATTATACACAAGATATTGTTTTCACACAGCATTCTACTCCACTAGTGAACTGTGATCTATAACCATTGTTAGTGTATGCTATACCCCGATCAGGTGAATTTGCAGGAATTTGATTAAAATTCATAAAGTTGTGTGTTAATATAAAGAGCATGACGAAGGTTTTAACAGAAATAGAAAGTCAAGGATTGCTTGTCCGGCATAAGAAAAGCCGAGAGAAGCAAGAAGCAGATCGTATCAAGGTTGTGCTTTTAGTTGATGATGGTTGGTCTTTTGAAAAGATAGCGAAGGCTTTATTTTTAGATGAAAGTACAGTGGGTCGCCATTATCACGCTTACGAAGAAGAGAAGCGTCTTAAGGCTGATTACAAAGGATCAAAACCGTTATTGACGGAAGCAAGAGTCCTTAAGGTTATCCAATCCCCTGGAAGAGACCCTTTACACAACCATTAAAGAAATTCAAGATCATATTCGAAAGACTTACGGTAAAACCCTCAGCCGAGCCTGCATTTATAATTGGCTGAAGAAGCATAATTTCAGTTATAAAAAACCCAAATTAATTCCATCAAAAGTGGATCCGGTGGCTCAACAGGAATTTATCGATCATTATGAGGCGTTATTGACGCGAGCTGTTCAAGAGGATGAGTTGGTTTTGTTTGGGGATTCAGTCCATCCCAGTCAACAAACACAGGCTGGGTATGGTTGGGGTAAAAAAAGGAAAAGAGAAGCTGATTGAAACCAATGGAGGCCGCAAAAGAGTGAATCTTATGGGTGCCCTTAACTTAGAAGATATGAAGCTTGTTTATCAAGATTTTGAAACGATTAATGGGAGTGCATCTGTTGAGTTTTTAAAGAAAGTCGAAGCCCATTATCCCCACTATAAAAAGATCCATCTCATATGGGATCAGGCTGGATATCATACGTCCCAAGAGGTGAAAGACTATTTAAAAACAAGCAGGGTGGACGTGCATTATTTACCGCCTCGAAGTCCTAATTTAAATTCTATAGAACGATTATGGAAGATTCTTCATAAATATGTATCTCATAACATAACAAATATAGCTGACATCATATAATTTTGCTACAGATTTTCATGAACAAACAAAGCATTGAGAGAGCAGTTGTTTTTTCTTCGTCTAGCTTTGGCCTGCGCCCATTTTTTCTCAATTGGATTCAAATCAGGAGAGTAAGGGGGAAGATAAAGCAAAGTATGTCCTGCTTTTTTTACCATTTCTTGCATAAGTTGTCCCTTATGAAAGGTAGCATTATCCAAAACAAGAACACTATTAGGAGGGAGCTTTGGAAGAAGATCCTGCTCAACCCAGCTTGTAAAAATTTCTGTATTAATGGAAGAAGAAAACAAACTGACCGTTAGAAGAGTTGTTTCCAGAAGAGCTCCAATAACATTTGTTCTTCCTTTTGCTCCCCAATCATGACTTCCATAACATCGCTTACCTTTTTCAGCATATCCATGAGTCCGAGGCATGTCATGGGAAAAACCACTTTCATCAAGAGGAACAATGGGTCGTCCCGCTTCTTTATGTTCTTGAAGAGTCCGGCAAAACATAGATCGCTTTTCGTCGTCCGCTTTGGGATGTTTGAGGGTTTTTTTTATAAGTGATCTTAAGGCGCTTTAAAGCCCAACGTATACAACTCTTACTGACTCCTAGACGGGCTGCTCGCTCATAACCATAAGCATCGGGATATTGTTCCACATCTTTCAATAGAGCTTCATGATTAATCTTTGTAGGCGGCTTGTTCCTTTTTACAGTCGGCTCAAGCCGTTGCTTCCAATTGACAATGGTGCGGCTCGCTATGCCAAATCGTTCACCTAGTTTACGGATACTAAGGTCTTCTTTCTTTCCCAGTGCTAATACGCGCTTCCGAAAATCAAGACTATACATGTCCTTTACTCTTGTTCTCAATCCTTTTACAAAGTGTAGCAAAACTATACGCGTCTAGCTATAAAGAGTATGTAAAGATCCAAGAAAGAAGTGATAAAAGGGAAAAAAGTCTCATAATAACTTCTCAGGGATTAAAAGAAATCAATCACATTGATGCATTTTCAAATCCTAGAATCATTGGTGCTCTTGATTATTTAAGTCTCGAAGATCAACAAATAATCCCAGAGGTTATTAGAAAATATGCCAATGCTCTTGAGAAAAGCCGTCTTGAAAGAGAAAATATCAAAATTCACACTCTACCAAGTTCAAGGCCGATTCGAAATCAAATTATTCATATGATTGAATCCATTCAAAAAAATGAATTTTCTATTCCTATTACTCCCGATATCAATGTATGCATCTCAAAAGCTGAAGAGACTTTTCATTATAATAACCAATGCAATTTTTGGTATGCAACAAATGCAGATGGACACATTATTGGCTCGATTGGTTTGAAAAGAATGGATAAGTTTAATGGTGAGGTTAAAAAATTCTTTGTACATCAAGATTATCGAGGAAAAGGCACAGCCAACAAACTTATTCAAAAAATGCTTCAAGCAGCTCGGAAAAATGGTTTTCATACACTTTACCTAGGAACTGTTTCTTTGCTAAAGGCCGCGCAAAAGTTTTACGAAAAGGTTGGTTTCCAGCAAATTGAGAAGAACAGACTTCCTATGGAGTTTGAGATATGCCCCTTAGATTCTGTATTTTTCAAAGGAAGTGTAAGAGAAATTGCTGCTTATTCTATCGATGAATAAAAGCTTAAAAGATGTAAGAGAAAATAAACACCTTAAAATTTATTTTCTCCGTGTCTGTCATTAGCCCTTTTTAATTGCTTGAAGTACATCAACACCAAAAATAGCAAACAAAATGTTTGCAGGAATTTTGATGATAAAAGGGATTAGACCTAGTTGAATTGCAGCAGAAACTCCAAGAAATAAGCTTAGATAGCTAACACCTATGGTGTAAAGCATAGTTTGTCCAAGTAAACAAATACCAAAACGGAAAGATAAACTAGCAGATCTATCTTTTAAAGAGCTAATGATATGCACCATTGGTATAAAACCAAAAATGTAACCGCCTGTTGTTCCAAACAGGATTGAAATACCTCGTGAAAACCCGCTAAATACAGGAATTCCAATCATTCCCTCAATGATATAAGCAATTACAGACCCGACAGCGACAGAAGGAGATGCAACAAGACCAATAGCCATAACAGCTGTCGTTTGTAATGTCATTGGTACTGGCCAAAAAGGAATAGCAATTTGTGCTGCAATAGCAATTAATAGGCTTCCAGAAATCACTTTAGCTAAAAAGCGAAATAGTAAAGGGGACTGAACCAATCTACCTTGTAAAAGTGTTAAGGGAGTTGAGGTAGATGTACTCATTCTAATTGTTTCCTTTCTGCTAAACTTTATTACGCAGTGTGTAAGTTTCCACTTGTAACCCTTAGTTTTCCTCCAGCTTGACTGGAGGATCCATGAGACCCTTTGATCGAGGCAAAGCGAAACTCTATGCTTGAGAGAGCTTTTTTAATAACTTGCACACTGTATTATACTATCTCTATTTTCATTATGTAGGAGAGATATTAAGGAAAATCAATAAAATTTTGTAGCTTAAGTCTTTGTGAATAATTTTGTTGTGAGATATTTGATAACAGTCTTGATAAAGAAATAAAAACAAGAGTTTTTTTAGAGATAATGAGGCTAGAAAGGACTTTAAAAGGATACAGAAATAAAGTTCTGATAAGCGCTTTCAAAAAAGAGAATATGGGATATCTTAAATATTATATTTGCAAAACACTTCTTGAACCTTTGAAGTTGAAACTCAATTGAGAAAAATATTTCCATCAATCTTTATATTTATCATTATCTTTGCTGGAGTTATGACTTTAATTAAGTCTTCTCCAACGCAATTAATACTCTGGTCTTGGCAGCGACAAGAAGATCTTTCGTATATTAATAAAAATACCCTTATAGCGCCATTGGTTGGGACTATTTCGGTCAGAGGAAACAATTTGCAAGTTTTCCCTCGCTCAAATCACTTAACTCTGAAAGTTTCATCTAAAATCATTCCGGTTATAAGATTAGAAATTAACCCTCGTTTTTCTGTTGCTGACGAAACCTTTGAAAAAATAATTCTTCACATCCTTGCTTTAACAGTGCCTTTCAAATCTGACACTATTCAAATTGATTTTGATGCAACAGTTTCACAACGATCTTTTTATAAAAAATTGTTAAACCAGCTTCGCTGTGTTTTACCAAATATAAAACTCTCTATAACAGCTTTAGCATCTTGGTGCTTAAATGATATCTGGATTGAAAATCTTCCTATCGATTATGCCGTACCAATGTTATACAACTTAGGAGAAGATTCAAAACAAGTAAAAAGACTCTTTCTGAATAAAAAACAATGGAAAGCCTGTAAATGCTATGGTTACATAGGTCTTCATCAAAAGGATCTTTTTGTCAAAATTCCGAAAGGTTGGACAGCATTTATCTTTAATGATGAACCATGGACACCAGAAGCATATAATTATTTGAGGAGAAGGCTGTGAATAAGCTGTTAAGGATTTTTCTTGTAAGTTGCCTTTTCATATCATCAATTGAAGCATGTGGGCCTCGACGTTTTGTTCCGATATTTTACAGTCGTGATGGGGGGCAGTCAGGAGGTGATAAATATACATCTTATGGAGACATAACTAAACCCTATGTTGATTTAAAAGAATACGCACAAGGAAGTCTTGGAGTTGTTCGGCCACAATATAGTGTTTTATTTCTATGGATTGCTTATAGGAATCTAATTAACCCGAGTTGCGTTTAAGGAAGGTTATTAAAGAAAGGGATGTATTGAGGTAAACTTCTGTTGAAAGAAAAGTTCA
>DAHVSZ010000140.1 GCA_027328625.1 Candidatus Paracaedibacteraceae bacterium
CCAACCTGCCACCTATTTACTCTTAACCCACAATGTGAGCTAAAAGTGTCAACCGAACAATCTATTCATACCGTCTCTCTTTTTAAAACTCATAAATTATTACGCCAATTAACTAAGCTTGTTTCCATTAAAAAAACCACCTAGAGCATAGAAGTTAGAGGAATACAAAGAAAAGGACTTGAGAAGGTATATATTTAAGAATCGCGGAAGCGTTATAATATTTTATCAACACACCCTCTGAAAATGCCGTATTTGCCGTCCATCCGTCCACACTCAAGATAAATAGCTGTCTGAAGAGACGATACTGTATCCGTCCAGCTATATGTCCTTGTTGCCGTCCACACCACCTAATGGGGATTTCTAGGAATTTTATTCTTTTTTGTGTATCGCTAAATTTTAATTAGCCTTGTGATGGAGGATAAAGGAATTTATATTAAAGCGAAATAAGAAAGAAGATAAAAATAACCTCGGGCGCTTGCAAGCAGAGGCACTACCGAGGTTTATAAAATAAATATACCTCAAATTTGAAAAAAGTCAAGAAAATGTCTTATGCTTTTGTCTATACATCGGATGCGCTTAAAGAAATAGAAGAGTGTTTATCAAGCGATAGATTTTCCACTTATGTCCATTTAGCAAATGGGGATAAACAATATGCTATCAATCTTTATCTCAAGAATATGAATTTTTCAGAAAGCCTTTTTAGTATTCTTCACGTCGTAGAAGTTGTGCTGCGTAATAAAATTCATAACCATTTTAAAAGCAAAGAGGGAGAATTTTGGTATCAATCAAATAATGATTTTTTGCAAGAAAGTGAGCAAATGGCATTAAGAGAAACACTTAAAGATTGTTCCAAGAGAAATCAGCTGAAGTCAGGGGATATAATCGCGGGCTTAAGATTTGGGTTTTGGACAGCATTATTTGGCCGTAAATATGAAGAGCTTTGGAGGCATGAGCTTAGATGTATATTTCAGACTGATAATAGACCGCTCATGAGAAAACAGATTTCTGTTATGTTGCAAGATCTCAGAAAACTAAGAAATCGCATAGCTCATCATGAATGTATTCTGAAAATGAATCTGTTAGAACAGTACAAGAATTCCGTACAACTAATTTCGTGGCTTTCCCCTGTCATGGCTTCTTGGATACAAGAAAATAATAGGTTTAAAGGGCTTATAAAGGAATGAGGTAGGGTGGAAGAGATAAATTTGATCACTTATGGTGAAGCGCTAACAGCATTTGCATTGCTTCTGTCTTTTACTCAGTACATGACGCCGATAATAAAATTTAGGCTTCATGTAAGATTTAAAAAGGGAATTAAATCATTTGTTATATGGTTAAGTATTGCCCTTTTCATGGTTTTTGTATCTAAGTTATGGCAATTCTTTTCAATATCCGTATGGTGGCTAAAACATTTGCCAACAATTTTAGAAATATTGACCTGCTTTATCATGCCAATTGTTATTCTAATAATGGCACTCATCACCTATCGTCCGCATAAATTAGCCAAGCGTAACTCTGAAAGATATTTGAAAGAAACTGACAAAATTATATCCAAGGGGGTTGAGACAGAACTACGAGAATTAGGTCAGGAGTTAGAGTGTAGTATACAAGCAATAGTTACTTATGCAGGAGAGCTGGATGTTGGATTGTTCGAAGCAGAGAAACGTTGGGTTGAAAGAGAAAACACATTTTTATATAAAGTTAACAATTGTAAAAAGATAGGTAGCATTTTATCTCGTCCGACTTTTCAAAAAAGAGAAGAAGAGTTGTTCAGTAGTGTAACAGAACTAGGTACACATGTAGGAGAATTTAATTTTGGATTATATGATGAGCTCAAAAATAGGAGATATGTTGAAAAGTGTATCAATAGGAAAAGACGTCTTTTTGAGAAAAAACATAAACTTTCACTTCAATCTCGAAATTGTATAAAAATATTTAGTGTCTTGTCAGACCCTGCTTTTTGTAAACAACTTGTTTTGCACAACTCAAGCACTGTGATTTTTTGTATTGATGCAATTAAAAAAAAGGGATTTCACGCTTCAGAAAGACAACAAGATTTTTGGGCTCGCCCCTTCCTTCAAGAGCTTGTAAAACAAGCATTTATTAATGAAGAATCCATTTTATATAGAGAGGCTGAATTTAGTGGGTTTGGAATTGAGCAAAAGTTTACAAAACTTGTATTTGAAGACATCGAATTTGTTGAAAGTAGCTTTAATCCAATGGGGGCGATAAGTTTAGATTCAGCTGGAAATTCTAGTCGAAAAATTAAAAAACTTTGTGACATAACTCAAATAGCTTGTAAGGCTTATTTTTCATCTAGTTTGTTTTTCTTTCATAACTCTTTAAAGACTTTGAATTTAGGACACGCTTTTAGCGAATCAAATGAGGTTTTGCAAACTTTAATATTCAGTGATGAAAAAATAGAGCAAAAAAATGCTGCAAGCTTAATTCATGAATTAGATTCATTTTTCACAGAAATATTCAAAGTGATTGTTAAGGGGACAGATGATTACGTTAAAAAATTTGAAGGCACGTCTCTAAATGAAAGAAATAATGACTACATCAATAGTGTAAAAGACGGAATAATTATTCATGACGTGCTTGTGGAATCAATGTTTAAATTCTTGGAAAATCTTTCTTGGGTAAGAGGTAATCATCATAAATTAGATAAACTACTTTTTATGATTTTTCATATGTATTCTCAAAACTCACCTACAGCAGAACAAATCCTTAACAAACTTGAAGAAAAAATTTTTGAAAGATTAGATTACAATTTTAAGAGTAATGGTTATCCTCCTATAGCTTGTCCTTTGCTATGTATATTCGGTTTGTCATTGTTTGAAAAAGACGACAATTCATGGTACGGAAAGTTCCGAAAAAGATTTTTTGAATATCTAAAACTGAACTTTGAGCCTGCCTTTGAAAAATTTGGTGATGAAGCGTTGAAATTTTTACCATCATACATTGCTTACGATAAAGAAATAGGGATTATACATAACAAAGAACGACCTGAATTATATTTTTCATTGAGACACTCCTATGCTCCTAACTGAACCCTACCTTGAGCATAACGCCCTCGATCAGTTTTTTGGTTTAACTTTCAAACAGTTTTGCTCAAGCTATTAGGCACTTTCAACTTTTGCAAGAGCTTTGCTGTAGTCCTCTGTTATTCCCCTTTAGTGGGCGGATTGAGGTTTATTCTACATTGAGATCTTTAACGCTCAGTAGAGATACTCTGCCAAATTGTGTCTGAGAGCTGTTCGTTTCCAAGTTTAAAATATGATATGCTCGCAGCAATGAATGCAAACACATAACATCGTTGCTACGTAATTGAAGATCGAGTTCACTTATCTTATCGCCGCATTTTTGTCAATTTCCCTCCATGATTTGTATATATGAGAAGTGGTAGCAGAATTTCCTCTTATTTTTTGCTTAGGCAAGATAGAATTTTTAAAACTTAAGGCAAATAGTTATCTTGAGGGCGTACCGCATCCGTCCAATTATGTACCTATCTTACCGTTCACTACACAATTTTATCTCATTTCTTCAACCCCTTTTTTAAACAACGTCAATTAATTTCAATTTTTGTATTTTCTAAATCTAGAAAAAACAAAGTTGTGTGGCTCATTTTAATGGAAACAAGCGCGCCATCAAGCTGCTGGGAGAGCGAACGAATGGGTTTTAGCAAATGAGTTTCTAAGTCATAGTTTATTGGTAGGTTCAGAAGCTTTACAAGCTCTTCAGTTGAAAGAAGAGTTGGATATCTAGCTCCGATCATCTGATCTTTTAAAGCTTGTGTGATAAAGATATGGAGAAGGTGACGTCTTTTGTAAGCTTGTCTTGGAAGTAACTTTTTATTTTCCAGAAAAACTTCCTTGTTAACAAACTTTAATTTAAGCGAATGCTTATTTGATAAATGATGAAATGATTTTAGTTTACTCATAAATGACCCCTCATTTTAATTATTTTTATGAGTTAGGAATTTCCCATCAATTGCCTCCAGCCCTGATGAAAAATTCTAGCTATACCGAACGTATAGTTAATATTTATA
>DAHVSZ010000141.1 GCA_027328625.1 Candidatus Paracaedibacteraceae bacterium
ATCCAACATGATATGAGGGAAATCAACGCCCATTTCTCCTGTCTGTTCTAACGCTTCAATTGCATCTTGTTCATCCTTCGCATCAAGTTCAACACAAACTGGTATTGTCATAGTTGTGAAGATTTTGAAACGCTTTTTAGGCGTCCCATCGTCGTATGTTTCAATGAAGTTGTTTTCCTCTTCGAACATTTTCCCTCTGAAGTAATTGAAATGATTCGTCATTTCCTCGATACGCTGTTCGTTTGTAATTGCCTTTAACTTCGCTACGTTAGTTCCTACAGTGTGTCGGTTAATTTGCATTGTCAGTATCCCCTTTAGTATGTTTTGTTTTTGTCTAACAACTGAAAGCCTTCTAATGTAATTAGCTCTCGATTATCAATAAGTGCATCCCATAAGGTTGTGTGAAGCAGTTTATCAACTACTGCATTAGTCAGAGTGACAAGACTTTTGTATTGAATATCTTCGGCCAAGAAATCTGAATGAAGCCTATCGTACAGCCCATCCCCTCTTTTTAAGACTTGATATAGATGAACTTGACCATCTTCACCAGCTATTGCGAACTGCTTATAAAAGAGTATTGCGGGTAAATTACCTAAGTCATTTCTGTGGATGATTATGTGTTTCATCACTATCACCTCTTGTCCTTTTCCGACACTAGAACTCCCTATATAGAACAGGTGGTTCTTTTTCGGTATTTTATGTTTGCTTTGTAAACATAGTATATCACCAGAAAAAACACGTAGTCAACATTATTTCGAAAAAAATGTTTGGATGTGAAACAAGAACCGTGTTTTGTGGTATAATTGAGATAAAGATATGGATATCGTAAGAGGTGCGTATTATGAAATTAAGACCTAGCTATAAACCGATGGAGATAACTCTGATAAAAAAAGACAAAAAAAAGGTAGACCTGCGAAACAGTATTGATGTTTCATCATCTACCCTAGCTAGAATGTCTAAAAATGAACCTGTCTCCCTTGCTGTTATAATAAAAATTTGCGAATATCTTGAATGTGACCTGCATGATGTTGTTGAATTAGTTGAGGTTGAAGACTCAGACTCTTAAGCAAAAGTATTGCTTTTATTTTTTTCAAATTCGTTAAACAAAACCATTGAAATATTCGATTGTCCATAATGTGGACAATCAAAAGTATTACAATAGCTGTTATACTGTACGGAGAGGTGAACGGGATGGAAAACAACATGCTTCAAGCGATATTAGATGAGATTAAGAAAATTGATAACAAAATTGATGGCGTGGCTTCTGATTTGAAGTCATTTAAAAAAGAGATGCACGAATTCAAAGAGGATATGAACGAATTCAGAGAAGAAACAAAGAAGGAATTTAATCAGATTAACGTTAAATTAGATCGCCTTGAAGAGAATCAGCCAAAAGATATCACTGCTCACCTTAAACACATACAGAACGTAGATAATAAAACAGAGCTATTGAATAAGCGATTATTTGATGTTGAAAGTCGATTGAAAAACTGATTATCGTTTGTGAAAGGTGAGATGGATGGAAAACAACATGCTTCAAGCAATATTAGATGAGATTAAGAACGTTAATAAAAAAATGGATGAACGCTTTAATGCAGTAGATAAGCGTTTAAATGAAATTGATAAGAAATTAGATCGCATTGAACAAAATGAACCAAAAGAAGTCATGTCTATACTTAAGTTGATTAACAAAAATATTGAGCATGATCATAGCTATAATGACAAGAAATTCTCTGGGTTAGAAAGACGTATCCATGATCTTGAAGAGAGATTGAATAACTGAGTAAACGGACGACGTCGCATTTTGTGACAACATAAGGGGATGGGATAACATGAGTATCAGTAAGATTAGAAGCCTTTTTTATAAGTCTGCTCGTGTTTTAGGAGACGTACAAGCAGCCAAGAATGGTACATTAGGTAAACGTGTAGCAAGACGTGCAGCAGGAAGAGCAACAAATAAATTACTTAGAAGTATATTCAAATAAAAAAGACCCCTTCACAGTTATTTGTGAGGGGTTATTTATTGTGTGGTCTATGCTTAGAATTAGCTTCAAGCTCCTTTTTCAAGACCTCTACATCCTGTCTTAAAAACAAGGCTGATCGTCCAATCCTTTTAACCGGTGTTATTCTTTCTGTGTTAATCAATGCACTCATTCGTTGCTTATTGACGTTCAATATCTCAGCAACTTCAGTAGTGCTAAGGACTTCGTTTTTGATGAAGTTCTCAACTTCCTTGCGACCTCTTAAATGAAACTCCATGTTATTTTCTCCTTAACATCATGTCTTTAATGATGGCATAAATCGTTAACAAAACCACAATAGCCATTACTGCAGTTGTAAATGAGTTTGTCCAAAAAGAGCGTATGCTAATTGCTGCAACAGACAATAAAATTAATGAAAAGATAAACTTTTGATTTTTCTTCATTTTTTATGCTAGACTGATTATAATGATATTGAGAAGCGAGTTAGTGGCTCGCTTCCCTAATCTCTGGTTAGTCCTTCTTATTTTTCTTCTTGCTATCGTTTGATTGTTGTGCAATCCATCCGATAGAGACGACGTAGAAGATAATTTGAAGGACTTTTATCATATTGTCTAGCATTTCCTCACCTCCTTATACATTTATTATAACACAACTATGTACTTGAGTCTATAGTTTATAAGAAGTTTTTTCAAATAAATAAAACAATTCCCTCGAAAAATTTCGAGGAAACTATTTATTTACTTAAACCATTTTTCCATACTGACCAGACACATAACGACGTTTACCGTTATGAATGATCTCCCAGTATCCTCTAGAGTTGTTTGAACCTCTAACAGACCCAGCGATATCAATTGTCTTACCAAGCCCAATTGTACCTACGTTCTTAGCTTTAATACGGTCAGGTTTGTCCATGATAATTGCAGCGTTTGATACGCCAACAATTTTGATCTTACCAACGGATTTGATGCCTGAGTTAGTGTTTTTAGAAGGTGCAGAAGATGCTTTCTTTCCAAATGTATCAGTACCATACCCTTTATAATTGAATTGAAGGTGTGGCTGATCTACAAACCCTGTCCAATCTCCACCCCATTCAAAACCAATTGATTTGGCATATGCAATGAATTTCTGAATATCAGATGCACCATAGCCATTCCATTTAGTATCAGATTTAGAATAACCACCAGTTGGCACAAAGTCTAATGCTTGTCCTACAAGATGGTAAGATTTCATTGTTTGCGAAGCACCTTTACGAACATTTTCACGTTGTTGTGCTTCAGAACGAGTTGTTTCATAGATAAGTACACCAATTTTGTTTTTCTCAGCGTAATCCATCAACTTTTTAGCAGCTGCTTTTGTGTTATCGCCAAGTTTGTTGATATTGTCCATGTTCCGTTTGTAATAATACATTGTCATATTAAATTCCTCCGTTTTAATTAAATTTAAAAGCCCGCCGATTACTCAGCAGACTTTTCGTTTTGACTTTCATCTTCAATTACTTGTAACTTGTCCTTGATAAATCCAGGGACTTTAACTCCCATTTGTGCAAGGTTCTCTACAATAGATAACCCCTCATTGGCTATGTAAAATAAAACAGTTCCAAACACCAAAACGCCATTTAAATTGCAAATTTGATCTATAATATTGGCCAAGATGACAACAACAAAGCTCATGAACTTCCGCACGTATCCAAACCAAGCGTTTCTTGATCTTAATGTCTTGTCTTTAACAGCCTTAACTTCTCCCGTAAACACATCAATAAAGCTTAGAAGTAGCAGTAAATCAAGATATTTTACACCCCCAAACAAATAAGCTTTTGCAATTTCCAAAGTCTCAATATTCAACACCAATTCAATTCCTTTCATTTAGTTATCACCCCCTTTTAGGGCAAAATGAAAACACCTATTCGCTTACAGGTGTAGTTTCCGTTGGAGGTGAACCTTCAATATATTCATCCCCCGTTATTTCCTTGTACTGTTCAGGTGTAATCCGTTTTCCTACAACATCAAAC
>DAHVSZ010000142.1 GCA_027328625.1 Candidatus Paracaedibacteraceae bacterium
CGTCGGGACTACGTCCCTTCTCGAGGTGACGTGAAATGGCTGTTTTTCTAGATTCCAAAATTCTGTCGGGTGGTAAGGAAAGCGAACACAGTTTTTAAGAAGTCTTGTAAAAAGATGTTGATTTATTTGCTATAGTTATAATAGTCTTCGAAAAATATAGATTCTTCAATCAAGAAAGTACAATGAGAGTAATTTTATTATTTTTATTTTTCGCATCAACTTTGTATGCAATGGATGATGGATTTGGACCATGTCAGTCAGAAACAAAAGGGAATAGAAGAGTCCGCCGACATGACCCATATAATTATGAACCTTCTGATAGATCAGTTTTTTTAGATCCACAACCAACTGCTACAAAAAGGGAAGGAACACCACCTTTAGTTGAATTATTGAGTGTTTCAGACGTAGAAGGTTCTAATGATGGAAATAATCCCCCATTTCCAGCACAACAAACACAAATACCTCAAAAATCTACTAATCCATGGGATTTACTAACACAAGCAAAATTCAATAATGGAAGCCATGAAATTTGTGCGCCGCTTTATCAACAAGCATTGAAGCTTTTTACTTCAAAAAACAACCAAGAAGGAATCGTATCTTGCCATATTGGATTAGGAATGAACCATCAAGGCATTCAGCATTTTGATGTAGCGATAAACATGCTTACATTATGGGCCGAAAGCACTGAAAAAAATATACAATTAGCTCAATGCCACCTTGGAAGAGCAAATGTTCTAAGAGGAAGAGAGGGAGGTTTCAATAACCGAGGTGCTTTAGAAGAGTTAGAAACCGCGTTACTTTATGCTAAAGCATCAAAAGAAGATAGACTTGTAATAAAAATCCAAAATAGTATGAGAACATGCAGAACCTTTTTGCCAACACAACGGCCTATTCAAAGACGATAAAATCTCTTTTCTTCTTAAAGAAGTTATTGTATTATCTTCCCTGGCCACACCTCTGCAGGGCTCGCTCCTAGAGGTGACAATTTTCATATTCGTCAGGAAAACAGCAGATTATAGAGGTTTCAATACCCCTTGTTCAAACAAACTCTTTGGGATTTAGACCTAATTCTTGGATTTTTTTGCGCAAGGTATTGCGATTTATCCCCAAAACCTCTGAAGCTTTCTTTTGATTACCAGCCACTGCTTTTAAAGTCACAGCCAATAAAGGGCGCTCAACCTCATTAATGACAGTCTGATAAAGGCCCCCTACCGGTAGATCACCTTCATGATCATCAAAATAATTCTTTAAGAATGAATAGATAGCTCCAGCTAAGCCTTGGTAATTTTGTCCGTTATTTTTCATTACTATCTCAATTTTCTTTAATAATCTCTAGCAGAGCGATCCATAAAAGTTGTTAATTAATTGGTGCATTCCAATAGCAGTATCAGCCTGATTAACGGCAACACGAAAATCAGCTGAACTTGCCAGACCTTTACTATACCAACCCACATGCTTACGGGCAATCTTTATCCCAGTTGATTCACCATAATGTGTAAGAATTGCATCTAAATGTTCGCCTATAATGTTATGTTGCTCATTTATCGATGGATCTGGCAAGACAGTTTTATGTTTTAAATAATGGCCAATTTGATTAATAAACCAAGGACGACCATAGGCTCCGCGACCAACCATAACTCCGTCAGCCCCGCTTTTTTCTAAAAGAGTTTCCGCATCTTCTAAGGTCACCACATCACCATTGCCGATAACAGGAACAGATACAGCTTCTTTAACACGACGAATAAATGACCAATCTGCACGACCATTATACAACTGGCACCTTGTACGCCCATGTATGGTTAACATTTGAATGCCACATTCCTCAGCAATTTTAGCTAACTTTGGCGCATTTCGATTTTTATCATCCCAACCCGTGCGCATTTTTAAAGTCACGGGAACAGATACAGCCTTAACCGTTGCTTCAATAATACGTGCAGCCAAAAGTTCATCTCTCATCAAAGCAGAACCAGCATGACCATTAACAACTTTCTTGACAGGGCAACCCATATTAATGTCGATGATCTTTGCCCCCATATCTTCATTCAGCTTAGCTGCTTCTGCCATAACCTCAGGTTCACAACCAGCCAATTGCACTGCCATCGGTTGTTCATCCGCTGACTTTTCAATCATCTTCATGCTTTGACGAGTATGACGAATCATGGCTTGGCTGGCGATCATTTCTGATATCACAAGCCCTGCCCCCATTCGTTTTACCAAACGCCTAAAAGGCATATCGGTTACGCCTGACATTGGTGCCAAAATAACCGGCATATCAAGTTCGATAGAATTTATTCTTACCATAGGATTTCTTGTTAAATAGAAACGAGCTTAAAACTGTAAAATACCAGATAAGGTTATAGAGAAATCTGTATAAGTTCAAGTATTGTTGTGCTTAGCGTTTTTCTGATTCTTGCCAGATATAATGAACTTTACGCATTGTGCAAGTTTTCGCTTTTTCCCTTAGTTTTCCTCCGACTTGACCAGAGGATCTGCACAAAATTAACAGAGCAACAGACTGTTTGAAAACGTATAAATCTATGGATTGCGCCAAGTACTTTTCCAAACGACTTCTTACCCCCAAACGCCTACTCAACGTCCATGCGGTCTCCAGTAAGCTCACGAACAGGTGGCGCACTAAGTTCATCAACTACTCGTTCGACAGCAGCTACGAGCGGTTCGCTTGTCCCTACGCCACCCTGACTACTAACTGAGCATGACACTGCCCGCCCATCGACAATACGAACATCTCGACCTCCAATCGCATGATTAAATAATACCACTGCTGCGGCCATATCGCTTCCTGTTGCTCCCAATGCCACCCTGACTGCCTTCTCTAGGTCTGCCTTGAGAACCGATGCTGGAGATGGTTTCTTAGAGCTACTAGATGAGTCAGGCCCAAGATCTAGCAGAACATCACGAACTGCGGAACCAAGATCAACTCTACGATCCTTAGGCTGTTGAAAACCATAAGGATGAGCCAATGCCCCTAGATCATCCTTTTCCTGGTCAGCCACACCGCTCGCAAATGCCTCTGTAACAGCGGTTGTTAAAAGAACAGCCGTCATTATTGTTTTTATAAATTTCATTATTTCCTCCCACAATTTAACTGGTTGTTTATTTTTAAACGACACCTCTGAGTTTTATATAGAAACAACAATGCAAATTTACAAGCCCTATTTTAGAATACTTTTCTAAAGAAGAATTAAATCTTCGTAATTAAAGAGAATCAACTCCAAATTACTTTTCTAACAATGCCAAAGAATAGTAACTACCAAGCATCCTAGTATCATCCCAGAATCTAGTCAAACTGTGGCTTGCCGCTAGTGAGACTTAGTATCCGAGATGGCATTATTGCACATATATCAGCTTTAATTTCTAATAAAAACATGTGGAAATTTAATCAAGAGCGTATCATATTAAGAATATTAACATACCTTCTAAAATTAGAAGAAATTGCTAATTTAATAGGATAAGAAATCATGTCTGTCATTATAAATGATAAAAGTGAAAAAGAAATAACGTTAAAGATAGATAACGGTGATCTTACAAAGATGGAAGAAGTTTTACAGCGATGGAATTTCAAGGATATTCAGTCTTTTTGGAGATTTTCGGTTAGCGTTTTGCTTGAAACTGAAGATAAAGGATTATGGATAAAATCAGATGGAAAACCTATCCCCATTGCTCCAGCCGATCATTCTATAAAGAGTTAAAATATGTCTAGTATTGAAGATGATCTCACAAATACAAAAGATGAATTAAAGCGTCTAAAAAATGATATTGAGCCACATAATCTTTCGAAGATTGTTTGTGAAGCCATAAAAAATCAAGTTGATATTAATGCTGCTATTCAAACAATTATTAACAAATCTCTGCAAGAGAATGTCTTAACTCAAGGGATAATTAAAAACATAATAAACCAGCATGTACCATATATGACATGGAAGTTTATATTAGGAGTAGTTACTGCTCATATTAGCATTTATAGGGG
>DAHVSZ010000143.1 GCA_027328625.1 Candidatus Paracaedibacteraceae bacterium
TATCTGACATTACAGCGGACTCAAAGATCTTTATTTCCAAAACTTGTTCATTATGCTCGTTTTGTTAAGCTAATAGGACGGCAATTGCTAAGAAAAATAACACAGTATTAGAATGGGAGCCTGTTGGAGCTTCTGATGTAAGAAGAAAAAAAGATGGGCGTAATTTAAATGTTACGTTGACGATTGCTGAAGGCGGTCCAACAGTTTTTGATAATATTTGGTTCAAAGGTATAAATCAACTTGCTGTGGTAATGGATAATAAAGCCTCTTCATATGTTAGCGAGGTTCATTTCCAAAGCGCTGGCGGTTTAATTGGTTTGAATGGTGTTGTTGATCCTTCAGAAGTATTTAGAAGCTGGAAAGGCCAAACAGATGAAGAACCTTTCCTCGCAAGAAATGCTACAGCAGTTACTATATTTTCAAACGTGGAAAGCAAACATTTACCTGGAAAAGGAAGAAAAGGCAAGAAATAGACAAAATTACATACTTACTTCACCATCATTGCGAAGCAATATAAAGAAAATATGCGCTAGATTGCCACGTTGCCCCAAGACATTTTGGGGCTCTTCGCAATGACGTTTAGTTAATATCCTCTACTTAACTCCTTCTTAAATTCCAAAATATCTCCTGGCTGACAGAAAAGAGCCTCACAGATAGCCTCGAGTGTAGATATCCGAATCGCTTTTGCTTTACCCGTCTTTAAAATAGAGAGATTCTGTGCTGTGATGCCAACCTTTTCAGCCAATTCTTTCGAAGACATCTTTCGTTTTGCCAACATCACATCAATGTTCACGATAATCGCCATAATTACATCCTATATTGTTAGCTGTTTTTCTTCTTCAAGTCGCAAGCCCTCCTCCATAATATAAGCGCAGACCATAATCACAAGCGCCATAAGTATGTTGGTCAAGTTGGGTGTCCCGAAACTGATCGTTAAAATTCGCTGTCCTATAGGATTGTTCATCGTAAGGACAAGGCCTAAAAGGCTATTTGTCAGTACTGTTGCAAAAGCATAGATAATTAACGCTTTAGAAGATTTTCGGATACAAGCGATATTAGAAAATGTAAAAACGTAACCTTTGCTAAAAGATAAAAACAATGTGCTCATATGATAATAGATATACATCCAAATGCTGGTTGAAATAAAAGAAGCTACCCAGCCTAAAAATCGCATTAAGGGAGTTATTTCTCCCAGAATTTGCACATCTGGAAAACTAGAACCAATTCCAATAACAGAACGAGGCACAGAAAATAGGGTTTGCGTCTTTAAGTCAGCAAAAATCCAAAAAATGCTCTCGGCAATAAGATCGCCAACTATCATACTAGCAAAAATGCCGGCAAGAATTTTGCTCAGCTTTGTCAATCTTTCATTAAATGAATAGGGTTTTTTAAAATTCATAAACACTCCATATTATCGATAAATAACATCTAATTATTGAATTACAATAATTCAATATTAAATTGCAAGAAAAAAATAATCCACAAAAAACTTTTCTTGAATTTTTGAAAGCAAGGGCCTACTTCTATAGGTATTGTATTCCTTATAATCAGTTGGATACCGAATGAAACCTGCTCTAAAAATAGTACTTGCAAGCCCCCGAGGTTTCTGTGCTGGTGTTGATCGCGCTATACAGATTGTTGAAAAAGCACTTATTAAATTTGGAGCTCCCGTTTATGTCCGTCATGAAATCGTTCACAATCGTTTCGTTGTTGAAAGTCTGATTGCAAAAGGCGCTATTTTTGTTGATGAATTGGATGAAGTTCCCGATAATAGACCTGTTATTTTTTCAGCACATGGAGTGCCAAAGTCTGTTCCCAACACAGCCAAGGCCCGTCAAATGATTTATGTTGACGCAACATGTCCTTTAGTTAGCAAAGTTCACAGAGAGGTAGAGCACCATCAAAGTAAAGGTCGGAAAATTATTTTAATTGGTCATCTAAATCACCCTGAGGTTATTGGGACAATGGGGCAAGTTCCAGAAGGCAGTGTAATTCTGGTGCAGTCTGTAGAAGAGGTTGAGGCTTTGCCTGATCTATCTAAAGAAGAACTTGCCTATGCCACCCAAACAACTTTATCTGTCGATGAAGCAAAGGATATAATAGAAGCTTTACAAAAGAAATTTCCACATATACTGGGCCCGCGTAAGGAAGATATTTGCTATGCCACAACGAATCGTCAGTTGGCTGTTAAAACAATTGCTGGTTCTGTTGATGCTATGATTGTTATTGGAGCCCCAAATTCCTCAAATTCTATGCGCCTTGTTGAAGTTGCCAAGCAATACGGCTGCGAAAATGCCAGAATGTTCCAACGTGCTAAAGATTTAGATTGGGATTGGCTTACGGGCGTAAAGCGATTGGGTATCACGGCTGGTGCCTCTGCTCCTGAAGTTTTAGTCGATGAGGTTATTGATGCGTGTCGCAGATATTTCGAAGTTTCAGTTGAAGAAAAAAGTGTCACCCAAGAAAATATTACATTTCATGTACCGAAAATGTTGATGGAAGCAGCGTAACTGGGATACCTTTAGAAATGATATTAAATGCCATTGTTTAGAAAGTTATGAGTCAAATGTTAAAGCCAATTGAAGAGTTTATAAAACTCCTCCCTATCGATGCCAGAGTCAATATTTATACGGATGGAGCTTGCAGTGGTAATCCGGGTCCAGGAGGCTGGGGAGCTCTTCTTTGTTATGAAGATGCACAAGCTGAAATATCAGGTGGTCATATCCAAACAACGAACAATCGCATGGAAATGCTTGGAGCTATCAACGGAATTGCAGCACTTCCATCATCAATTCAAATTGTTCTTCATACTGATAGCCAATATCTAAAAGATGGAGTTACTTTATGGATGAAAAATTGGAAGAAAAATGGTTGGGTAACCTACGAGAAAAAACCCGTTAAAAACAAAGACTTATGGGAACGGTTGGATGAATTAGTCCAATCCCATAGCATCGAATGGCAATGGGTAAAAGGCCATAATGGCCATGCTGAAAATGAACGAGCTGATGCTTTAGCTCGAAAAGCAATTATTGCGCAAAGAATGGCTGTGTAATATTAAAGTGGGTTTTTTTATTACATTTGAAGGTGGAGAAGGAACTGGAAAAAGTACGCAATCCAAGCTTCTAGCCGAACATTTAAAACAACAAAATAAAGATGTTATTCAAACGCGAGAGCCAGGTGGTAGCCCAGGTGCTGAACTGATTCGCAATCTTCTCGTTACAGGTTCTGCCGACCGTTGGGCACCTATGAGCGAAGTTTTATTAATGTATGCTGCCAGAGCAGACCATTGGCAAAATTTAATTCAACCTGCTTTAAAAGAAAACAAATGGGTGATTTGCGATCGCTTTGCCGATTCAAGTACAGCTTATCAAGGATATGGACGGGGGCTCGATCTTTCCTTTTTAAATACGCTTTATAAAAATACAATAGGTTCTGAAAAACCACATAGAACTTATATTTTTGATCTCGATCCTAAAATAGGCCTAGAGCGATCTCACAGAAGATTAGAAGAAACACATCACGCCATGATTGAAGGTCGTTTTGAATCTTTAGGGCTTGATTTTCATGAACGTGCTCGTGTTGGTTTTTTAAAAATCGCACAAGAAGATCCAATGCGATGCAAAATTATTGATGCTTCCTTATCGCCACACAATATTCAAAAAATAATTTGGGAAGACATTAAGAATCTATTTTAAATTTATTTTGATTCACTAAAAATTAATCTTTTAATTTAATAATATAATAAAGAAAACTTCTGCCTATCGGCCTAAGGATTCAAATATCTCAAGAGCTTATAATTATTTATATA
>DAHVSZ010000144.1 GCA_027328625.1 Candidatus Paracaedibacteraceae bacterium
TAATATAATGAGAATATATCATGTTTTAGAATACTAAAATAGCATTTTATAATAATAAATATCTTGATTCACCCTTTGGCTATGTTTGATGTATAACAAAAGTTACAACTCCCCAAATATTGAATTCTTTATTTTTTACTTCTATAGGAGAATATTTCTCATTCTCAGGACATAATAGTACCTTCCCTTTTTGATAATATAAACGCTTAACTGTAAGGTCTCCATCTACCGCAGCTACAACAATCTTATTGTGCGTTGGAGTTATACTGCTATCAACGATTAAAATATCATCTTCATTTATTCCAGCACCAATCATTGAATCACCTATTACCCTAATACAAAAAGTTGCCTGAGGCTTTCGAATCAAAACCTTATTAAGATTGACAGTTTCTTCTATATATTGATCAGCAGGAGAAGGTGAACCAGCCGGAACTTTCAAACTCAAAAATGGAATGTCAATTTCTATATCAGTGTCCATAACTCTACAAAAAGATCTGGTATCAACGTTGTTTAATGCTAAAATCTTCATATCTAAATCCTATATTTATCTCTTTAAAGTTTTGCCCTTCATATATTAGATGTGCCAAATCTATCTAATTTATATACAACCACTGTATCTTCACCTTCCATTACAAATTCTTTCATTGCCTGATACTCTGGTCTATCTGATCTTGTGCCCGTTACCTTTTCTTTAAAAATCTTTTCACAACCAGCTTCTTCAAGTTGCCGTACTTGTATACCTAAATTCTGACTCTCTGTTGATACCCGTGCATAGCTTACTAACATATTTTATCTAATTAGTTTAATTCTAGAACCGTCATATTTTAACTCCTGCCAAATTTTGTCAGCAGTATAAACTGTAACAGAAAGCAAGACCCCCAAACTAATACAGGCCCTATCTCCCAACGATAATCCTAATTTTTGCTCTTTACTAACTTTTTCTAAGTTTCCTGCAATTTTAGCTTGTTCTAAAGTAAAAGGAATTACTGTCTTTATAGCTTCCTGAATAGAATCTATAATTTCATCCTCAGGACACGAATATTGACTAGTCATCACTCCAATAACTTCAGCAATATTTACACTGGACATTACCGCATTGGAAAGTAATCGTTTTACAAACTCTGCGCCTTTTTCTCCATTAATTAAAGCTATTAAAACTGATGAATCTATAATTACACTTTTTTCAGCCATCTCTTTTCTCTTTCTAGTTCTAATTTATATTCTTCTCTTCTGGATTCTAAAAACTCTTCAACTACATTTGTAGCATTTGGATTTCTAGCACGAAAAAGCTTTTGCATTTTTTCAACAACCTGATCAAGATTAAGAAGTGTTATTTCTCCATTAATAATACGCATTACAAAAACATCACCCGTTTTTATATTTAGCTCTTTTCTTATCTTTGATGGAAATAACAACTTCCCATGTTTATCTACTTTTACCCTTGCTGTTTCCATGACGTTATATTTTTATATTAAATACTTTTAAAGTATACCATATATATTCTAAGAATTATATCAAATAACCTTGGTAGTTTATTTGCTGTTATTTTTTTCAATTAACTTATACCCATCCTTTCTAAGCTGTCCTTGAGGATTAACATGCCTATATAAGGTTTGGCGACTTATTCCAAGTTCTTTGCACAACTCCGATACTTTAGTATCTTGATTACCCAATGCACCTTGAGCAAGAGAAAGTTTTGTGGGGGTCATTTTACATTTGCGACCTCCAAGCCTTCCTCTAGCGCGGGCCGACACAAGTCCAGCCTTTGTTCTTTCACTGATAAGTTCTCTCTCATATTCAGCCAGAGTAGCAAATATTCCAAACATTAATCTTCCATTAGCTGTAGAAGTATCTATATGCGCCCCCTGACCAGTTATCACCTTGAAGCCAATTTCTCTAGTCTGTAAATTATTCGTTATTTCGATTAAATGTTTCAGATTTCTGCCTAGTCTGTCTAATTTCCATACTACTAACGTGTCTTCACCTTTTCTCAGTGCCTTTAAGCACGCAAGTAAGTGTGGTCGATCATCAAGTTTACCGCTTGCATAATCACAGTATATATTTTCTTCCTGAACACCTGCTTTTAAAAGTTCATCTTTTTGTAGATCCAAAATTTGAGAACCATCTGTTTTTGAAACTCTTGCGTATCCAATTAGCATTTTTATTCTGAAGGTTGTTTTTCTTGATTTTCTTCTTTAAGTTTTTTCAGTAGTTCCTTATCTTCAAATATCCATTTATCAGCTAGTGGGATTTCAGCGTATGGAGCTAAGGTAATTTGTCCATCTGATTTTACTGTCATTCTGTAACTACTAATATTGCGTGCTACTTCGCCTAGATTAATTCGTCCCTTTGAATCAGGTCTTAATATTACGTTTGTCATATTTGCTTTTTATAATTTCTTTATTATGCAAATAAGTATAACGACAACAAAGTTAACAGTCAATACTATAATAAGTATATAAGCTACTACTGTTATTTAAGAATAAACAAAAGTGGAAAATAACACTACAAGTATATTCCCACAAATATTATAAATATATTGTAAAATTTTACATCACACAAACGTTCGTTTATGGACACCTCCTATCTACACTCAAACAATACATATATTCAGTCACTTAATCCATCACCTTTTCTATGTCATGACAACGATACAAAAAAATAATTATGTGACAATATCAACCAACTAAAAATTAAAAATATCAAACACTTTTATATCAAATTGACAACATCTAGATCTTTTTTTTGCTGTTTAATGTTACACCCACAAACCACCGTTTGTTGGACTATAAAACCAAAGAACAATGTTTAATATATAATTAGTTAATTTGTTATACTTAGGAGGTTATTATTTATTCTTTAACAAAGCGTCTACCTCCGCAAGAGATAAATCCGTAGTCACGGATACGAAACCAGGATCCATTCCTTTTTCTAGTAATTTTTTGGCTATAGACAAAGCTTTTTTTTGTTCACCTTCAGCTCTTCCTTCAGCTCTTCCTTCAGCTCTTCCTTCAGCTCTTCCTTCAACTAGAGCCTTTTCTCTGGCTTCTTCTTTTATATAAGACTCTCTAGCTTTTGCATCTCTGGCTCGCTTCTCATTTGCTTCATACTGTTTTAGCTCTTCTTTAGTCCAATTATGTGCCTCAAGCTCTCTATAAGCTTTCTGTATCACTTCATCACTGTTTTTAAGTAATTCTGCTACATCATCTGGATCATCTGCATGCTTAAAAAAATAACACCACTTTTGTTCATAAGTCTTGAGATTTTTAATTTCTTTTTCCTTGAACTTCGGGAGCTCTATAAATGTAAATGAAAAATCCTTCAAATCTCTCTCGTATGTCTTCTGATCTAACGTTATATGTACTGACTTATAATCTTCTTTATTAGGAAACATTATGTACTCCGTGATTGCTAAAAACACTACCTCTTTGAGCTCCTTATAAGAATCACCTTCTTGTGGTTGCGATGAATAAGCTTTAGCCGCATAATATTGTGCCCTCTTCTCGAAACCACCTACCTTCGCTACCTGCATCTCAACTATATACTGAATACCATCTTCATCTTCACATAATACATCTACTGTACTTTGTTTGCTGTGAATTATTTCAGGATGCTGCATCGGATTAAGCAATGTTACTTCTTTTATTACTTTCTTATCATGCGTTACTATTACATCATTCAAGAAATGCTTCAGAATGTCTTTGTTCTTCTCAGTACCAAAAATTTTCTTGAATGCTATATCATTTCTTGGATTTAAATATCGTGGTATCATCGCTTACTCCTTCTTTGATCAATATTG
>DAHVSZ010000145.1 GCA_027328625.1 Candidatus Paracaedibacteraceae bacterium
GCAATTAAAAATTATTTTAAAGAAAAATCTATAGAAGCAAAAATTGTTGCTTTTCATTGTGATGAATCAAAAAAAAGTATTGATTCGTTCCTTCATATGTTTAAAGAAGTTGATGAATTTGGGTTAAATCGCCGCAATGAACCCCTAATTGCTATTGGAGGAGGGGTTTTGACAGATATGGCTGGATTTGTTGCAAGTACTTACCGGCGCGGTATCCCACATATAAAAGTTCCAACAACACTAATGGGATATGTCGATGCTTCTGTAGGAATTAAAACAGGCGTAAATTTCGAAAAAGGCAAAAACAGAATGGGAACATTTGAACCTCCTCTTGCTGTTTTATTGGATAAAACGTTCCTAAAAACTCAAGAAACCAGAGATATCATCAATGGAGTTGGTGAAATTATAAAAATTGCCATTATTAAGGACATACATTTATTAGAACTCTTAGAAAATATCGGAGAAAGATCAATCCATTCAAAATTTCAAGAAGCAGGAGAAGAGATATTAGATCGCTCTATTGAAATGATGATTGAAGAATTAGAACCTAATCTTTACGAAACAAATCTGAGTAGGGCCGTTGATTTTGGGCATACATTTAGTTTGGCATTAGAAATGCAAGAAATTCACAACTTAAAGCATGGGGAAGCCGTTGCTATCGATGTTGCTTTTTCTGTCTTGCTTTCCCACATTAGGCATTTCCTTTGCGATGCTGATGCAGAAAGAGTCATTAGCTTAATGAAAAAGTTGAAAATCCCTTATAAACACGAAGCAATTGACGCTGATCTTTTCTGGGATAGTGTTCTTGAGCGTAAAATGCATAGAGATGGACACCAAAGAATACCTCTTCCCTCTCCTCTTGGACAATGTGTTTTTATTGACGATTTAACAAAACAAGAAGTGCAAAATGCATGCAGAATCATAAAGGAGCTATAGATGTTGAAATTAAGTTATAGCACGAATGGTATTACAAACGTTGATTTTTTCAAGGCTGCTAATGAAATAATTAAAGCCGGTTATGAGGGTATTGAAATTTCTTTTCAGAAAAATCAATTTCATCCTTATGAACTCAATGATGCAGAATTGCTTCAAATAAAAAACTTTTTTATAAAAAATAAAATTGTTCCCGTTGGAATTTCTACAGGAACTGCATTTTTTCTCTCTGATGATTATCCACATGAACCATCTATTATCTCAACTGATGAAGAAGGAAGACAACAAAGACTTCATTTAATAAAGAGAGGAATCGATATTGCCAAAAAATTAAACATAGATATTGTAACTTTTCAAACAGGTCATTTAAGAGCTGAACACCTAAGTGATCTCAACAAAACTCGCACTCAATTAATAGAAGGAATCCGTGAACTTTTAAATGACATAGGCAACGTTACTCTCGTTATTGAACCAGAACCAGGAATGTTTATTGAAAGTTTAGAAGATGGCATTGAATTAGTTTCAGAAATTTCTCATCCTTCGTTTGGATTACATTTAGACATTGGACATGCTTTTTGTACTCAAGAAAATTATGTTGAAGATATAGCAAATGCAATTCCTTATACAAAATATATGCACTTAGCTGATATTAGAGACGGCTATAACCTACAATTTTTATATGTGTCATCTTTAGAAGACGCTTTCAAAGCAGATATTGATCTTAGTTTTGCAGGGTTTATTTTCTACATTAATTCCATCAGCACATATTTTTTTATTGATCAAGAAAATAGCATCGTTTTTTGTAAAAATCAAATTGATGACAAAACTAAACAAGAATTAGAAAGGTTATCTTCTAAAATTAATCAAAAAAACAGCATTAAATACATAAAAGAAGAAGATACAAATATTGCAAAAGTTGAGCAAGACATAGATTTAGAAATCAAGGCTTATATTGAATCAGTACCCAAGATTCCCCTTGATGTTCTGAATCAATCGATTTCCTTTTTACGATTTTTAAGAAGCAAAACGAATGCTCTTAATAAGCAAATTATCAAGCACGCTTTATGTAGTACTGTACGCGGGAAAGTTCATTATCACGAGGTTCCAGGAAAAGGAGAAATTGACTTTAAAGCTATTTTTAAAGCTCTTCAAGATAAGAATTATCAAGGCTATATAACCGTAGAACTCTATAACCATGTTGATGTGTGGAAGGATGTTCTTCCTGGAAGCTTTAAATATTTAAAAAATTGTATGGAGGAAAGATAAAAATGTTAAATCAATGGTCTCAAAATACTTATGGAGAAATTCATCATCTAAAAATGGCACCTCCTTTTATAAGGCTAGCTCACAAAATCGAAACACCTAAAGGTGACTTTGTCAGTCTCTATGACTTGCGATGCAGAAAACCAAGTTTTGAAAAACTTGAACCTCGAGTATTACACTCTGTTGAACATATTCTGATCGAGGGTTTTCGACATTTTGCACCTAAAGAGTTTGTAAATGCTGCTCCTATGGGGTGTCAAACAGGATTCTATATTATTCTTATAGGATTACTTCAACCGCATCAAATGAATGTCCTTTTGGAAAAAATTCTTGAGAGAGCACTTACATTAGAAGAAGTGCCTTATCGCAAAGAAAGCGATTGTGGTCAACCAGTCTTTCATGATCTTGAAGATGCAAAAACGCTTATTAAAGAACTATTAAGCAAAAAAAGCTCCTGGTCAGAAATTATAAAAGATTAAAAAAGAAAAATAAAATCCAATAAATTTCTGAAACTTTTGCTTTTGAATACCAGTTTTAATATTTTCTCGCAACAAAAGAGAGCAAAAAAAGCTCTCAAAGGTTAAATCAAATTAGACAAGATTTCTAATACTATGCATGAAAGTTTTGCGGAGCATTTATTGACAATTAACAATATACGATTTACCCAAAGGGAAATCGATATTATTACTTGCCTTCTAAGCGGAAAAAGTGGGAAGGTTATAGCTTCTTACTTAGATATATCTCCAAAAACTGTCGAAGCACATACACGTAATATTATGCTGAAATTAGAATGCAACTCAAAAGAGGGCATAATTAATTTTGTTGAGAAATCAGATAAATTTTCACAGATCAAAAATCACTATTTACAATTATTAAACGAAATCTTTTTCAAACAATGCTTACAAAAAATAGCATCTTTTATAGAAAATCGAACCACAATATATTTTTTAACACTCTGGTGTAAAAAAGAAGAAGAACTTCTTCAAATTCAAACACTTAAAAAATACCTAAAGCTTGCTAGAATTGAAGTTATTGAATTGACAGAAGAGCACATTACCAATGATCGTTTGGAAAACCTTGAACTCAATGATAGCAATAAAGTTTTTTATATATTACCACAAGAATTAATAAACCACTTACAAATAGAAGAGTTAGAAAAAGAGATCATCCAATCCGTTAAAAGGATTCATATAACTCCTAATATGTTAACCCTGCTTGTCTTAAACAAAAAGCAAACTTCTAGCCTTTCAAAATTAACTAGTAATTTTGAATATATTAATTTTGCAATTGATGGTGATCCTTTTTTCACAGTTTTTGAAATTATAAAAAGAACTTTTCCAACTAAGAATTTGAATGAAATTATTGCCGAATTTGAACGAGATCATAAAAGAATAAGAAATGAACCTTTTACAGAAGTTCCAATTTTAACAAATCTAATACTGCCATGTGAAGATAGTGTCCTAGAATCCAATCAAAAAGAAATAAAAGTTTTATATAGAATCATAGAAGTTATCAAAGAAAATTGGATACATATTGCTTATATATTTTCTTTCTTGTTCATATCATTAATCTCATTGACACTATTCAAAAATAAA
>DAHVSZ010000146.1:0-2082 GCA_027328625.1 Candidatus Paracaedibacteraceae bacterium
TCGATATGAACTCTTGGGCGGTATAAGCCTGTTATCCCCGGCGTACCTTTTATCCGTTGAGCGATGGCCCTTCCATACAGAACCACCGGATCACTATGACCTGCTTTCGCACCTGCTCGACGTGTCTGTCTCGCAGTTAAGCACCCTTATGCCATTGCACTCGAAGCGCGATTTCCGACCGCGCTGAGGGTACCTTCGCGCTCCTCCGTTACTCTTTGGGAGGAGACCGCCCCAGTCAAACTACCCACCACACACGGTCCCGGATCCGGATGACGGACCACGGTTAGAACCTCAAACAGGTCAGGGTGGTATTTCACGGTTGGCTCCATGAGGACTAGCGTCCCCACTTCGTTGCCTCCCACCTATCCTACACAGACATGTTCAAAGTCCAGTGTGAAGCTATAGTAAAGGTGCACGGGGTCTTTCCGTCTTGCGGCGGGTATGCTGCATCTTCACAGCAAATTCAACTTCGCTGAGTCTCGGGTCGAGACAGTGTAGCCATCATTACGCCATTCGTGCAGGTCGGAACTTACCCGACAAGGAATTTCGCTACCTTAGGACCGTTATAGTTACGGCCGCCGTTTACTGGGGCTTCGATCAAGAGCTTCGCCTTGCGGCTGACCCCATCACTTAACCTTCCAGCACCGGGCAGGCGTCACACCCTATACGTCCGCTTACGCGTTTGCAGAGTGCTGTGTTTTTATTAAACAGTTGCAGCTACCGTTTCTCTGCGACCTCCATCGGCTCCGGGCGCAGGCCCTTCACCTACCGGAGGCACACCTTCTTCCGAAGTTACGGTGTCAATTTGCCGAGTTCCTTAACCCGAGTTCTCTCAAGCGCCTTGGGATTCTCACCCTGCCCACCTGTGTCGGTTTGGGGTACGGTCGTTCGTTACCTGAAGCATAGAGGATTTTCCTGGAAGCATGGCATCAACCACTTCGGTCCACTTAAGGACCTCGTCATAACGCCTCAGTAATAACCCACCGGATTTGCCTAGTGGATCTACCTACACGCTTAAACCGGGACATCCAACACCCGGCCGGCCTAGCCTTCTCCGTCCCCCCATAGCAGTAACGTCCGGTACAGGAATATTAACCTGTTTCCCATCGACTACGTCTTTCGACCTCGCCTTAGGGGCCGACTCACCCTGCGCCGATTAACGTTGCGCAGGAAACCTTGGGCTTTCGGCGTGCGGGTTTTTCACCCGCATTATCGCTACTCATGTCAGCATTCGCACTTCTGATACCTCCAGCAACCCTTCCGAGTCACCTTCGCAGGCTTACAGAACGCTCCCCTACCACGTGCCTGTCCGAGGACAGGCACATCCGCAGCTTCGGTATACAGCTTGAGCCCCGTTAAATCTTCCGCGCGGGCTGACTCGACCAGTGAGCTATTACGCTTTCTTTAAATGATGGCTGCTTCTAAGCCAACATCCTGGCTGTCTAAGCCTTCCCACATCGTTTCCCACTAAGCTGTAATTTGGGGACCTTAGCTGGCGGTCTGGGTTTTCATCCCTCTTCACGACGGACGTTAGCACCCGCCGTGTGTCTCCCGTGCTGCACTCATTGGTATTCGGAGTTTGCAACGGTTTGGTAATCCGGGATGGACCCCTAGCCGTAACAGTGCTCTACCCCCAATGGTGATACACGAGGCGCTACCTAAATAGCTTTCGGGGAGAACCAGCTATCTCCGGACTTGATTAGCCTTTCACTCCTATCCACAGCTCATCCACCAATTTTTCAACATTGGTTGGTTCGGTCCTCCAGCGGGTGTTACCCCGCCTTCAACCTGGCCATGGATAGATCGTCCGGTTTCGGGTCTACTTCCCGCGACTCATTCGCCCTATTCAGACTCGGTTTCCCTACGCCTCCCCTAAACGGTTAGGCTTGCCACGAAAAGTAACTCGCTGACCCATTATACAAAAGGTACGCAGTCGTCCCGTGCCTCATGGACTCCATGAAGGAGTGCATGAGGCACGGGACTTCCACTGCTTGTACACATACGGTTTCAGGATCTATTTCACTCCCCTCTCCGGGGTTCTTTTCGCCTTTCCCTCACGGTACTGGTTCACTATCGGTCGAT
>DAHVSZ010000146.1:2092-3604 GCA_027328625.1 Candidatus Paracaedibacteraceae bacterium
TTAGCCTTGGAGGATGGTCCCCCCATATTCAGACAGGATTCCACGTGTCCCGCCCTACTCTTCGTCACCCACCGACGCCTCTTTTCGTGTACGGGGCTATCACCCTGTATCGCCGGACTTTCCAGACCGTTCCACTAAAAGACGCCGATTTGATGTGACTGGGCTGCTCCGCGTTCGCTCGCCACTACTAACGGAATCTCGGTTGATTTCTTTTCCTCTGGCTACTTAGATGTTTCAGTTCACCAGGTTCGCTTCGGATACCCTATGTATTCAGGTACCGATACCCTTGCGGGTGGGTTTCCCCATTCGGAAATCCTCGGATCAAAGCTTGTTTGTCAGCTCCCCGGGGCTTATCGCAGACTACCACGTCCTTCATCGCCTGTTATCGCCAAGGCATCCACCGTATGCGCTTATTCACTTGATCATATAACCCCAAGGAGTCTTAGGATTATATGTGCTGATTGCTCTCTGAGATGCGACATACCCTGACCGACACCCGCCTTGCGGCGCGCGCCGGCCTTACTCGAGACAAAACTAATTGTCTCGCGCCTTGTTACATCACTATCCGAATTTTTAAAGAACGCCATTACCCTCTTGCCCGAAGGACAAGATGTGAGCGTACCGCAATACGCTCACATCAGACCCCTCGCTTCGTGCTCACGCCACCCTACTGGTGGAGCCAGGCGGGATCGAACCGCCGACCCCCTGCTTGCAAAGCAGGTGCTCTCCCAGCTGAGCTATGGCCCCTTATCGTAAGGGATGGTGGGTCTGGGAGGATTCGAACCACCGACCTCACCCTTATCAGGGGTGCGCTCTAGCCACCTGAGCTACAGACCCGGGCTTGGGCTTTCTGGATCAAGTAATTAGTGTGGACGCTTAAGCGAGCACGAGTCTTGGTACTGAAAGGAGGTGATCCAGCCGCAGGTTCCCCTACGGCTACCTTGTTACGACTTCACCCCAGTCATTGACCATACCGTGGTAGGCGCCCTCCTTGCGGTTAGGCTACCTGCTTCTGGTACAACCAACTCCCATGGTGTGACGGGCGGTGTGTACAAGGCCCGGGAACGTATTCACCGCGACATGCTGATTCGCGATTACTAGCGATTCCGACTTCATGGAGTCGAGTTGCAGACTCCAATCCGGACTACGACCGGCTTTCTGAGATTAGCTCCCCCTCGCGGGTTGGCAACCCTCTGTACCGGCCATTGTAGCACGTGTGTAGCCCTGCCCATAAGGGCCATGATGACTTGACGTCATCCCCACCTTCCTCCGGTTTGTCACCGGCGGTCCCCTTAGAGTGCCCAACTAAATGATGGCAACTAAGGGCAAGGGTTGCGCTCGTTACGGGACTTAACCCAACATCTCACGACACGAGCTGACGACAGCCATGCAGCACCTGTGTTGAGGCTCCCTTGCGGGCACCCTCCCATCTCTGGAAGGTTCCTCACATGTCAAGGGCAGGTAAGGTTTTTCGCGTTGCATCGAATTAAACCACATGCTCCACCGCTTGTG
>DAHVSZ010000147.1 GCA_027328625.1 Candidatus Paracaedibacteraceae bacterium
CCCGCGTTACTCAAACAATGGGAAGATGATGTGTTAACACATGGCTGGGCTTATGGAACTGGAGGTACTAAATTGCATGGAAAAGAACTACTCTTAGCTATCTCCTTAGGCGCACAGGAATCTGATTATCAAGCAGGCGGAGAATATAATATCACGATCAGCGAGCTTATCAGACCGTTTCAAGTCACTGCTAGCTATATAGGAATGCGTTTTCTTCCTGCCTTTACACAATATGGGACACTTCACCTTTCAAAAGAAGATGTTAAGAACAGTGCGGAGAAATTGGTTGACTATCTTAAAGCTGAGCATTGATCCGGTATTCGCGAGGGAAGTTGAAATAAATGATGTGAAACTAATTACAGCAGGGCGATGAGTACATATTTCTTGATGAAATGTAGATTTCCTTGGTCTCTAATCGGTGCCCAGTTTGTGCTCAGAATTCATGAAAAATGATGAAAATAAGTATAAATAAAATAAACAGATGCTTTGAATAAAAGCTTTTGTAACTCATGATAGGTTTTTACTAGGTTGAGGGACCAGCGGGTGAATGACCCGTGGAGGTGCAAGTCCTCTCGGCCGCATCAATGATACCAAGGGTAATAAAGAGATCCTTGGTATTTTTTGTGCTTATTTTTAAAAGATCTACTGCCCACTTACCTAAAGTAAGTCATCTGCAGTAGACATCGCACAAATATTTTCATCATTATAGGTAGTTACTAATGCCTCAAACTCCAATTTGCCAAAGCAGAGAAAGTGCTGCTAAGCAAGGAAGAATACCAAGACTTCGAGGAAAATGTTTGCTGATGTTGAAAATTTTTCGATTGAAGTCGTTGATTATTTTCATGAACGAGGAAGCTTAATGCTCTCTACGAAAATTAAAAAAGGGGAGATTAATGATGAAAATCAGCCGGTGTCTATTGGCTGCAGTGATTTTAGGTAGTGTATTTTCAATAACTTATTTGCAAAGTGATCAAAATACTCAAACTATCTGGACAATACTTTGCTTGGTTCTTATTTGTCGATAGTCGCCGTAACGAAAACCAGCGAAAAAACTGAATTTCATCCTTCTTTCCTGGTTTACAATGTTATTTGGCGCTGGTATGGATATTCGTCTAGTCTTTTAAGGTACAGTTGAACCAATCATCCACTATGCCGTTAGCTCTCCATCAGGTGAAACAGAAACCCCCAGACTTTAGAGAAGCATTACGCTATACATTCTGGGACTGCATGCTTGGACCGTTTATACGCTTGTATAATGTGGATTTGATAATTAAGGAGTCGATATTATTAAATGAAGTTTAACAAGAAAAAAATTAACGTTGTAGACATTCAAAAAGCGAAGAAAAGCGTGTTTGCTACAGGGATAGGAAACGCGATGGAATGGTTTGAT
The DNA here is from genome assembly GCA_027328625.1 of Candidatus Paracaedibacteraceae bacterium. Lineage (GTDB taxonomy): Bacteria > Pseudomonadota > Alphaproteobacteria > Paracaedibacterales > CAIULA01 > CANJLN01. The sequence continues at coordinate 1,391 of DAHVSZ010000147.1, forward strand.
TTTGCTTTATATTCTTATTTGGCAGTTATTATTAGTAAAAACTTTTTCAGTCCGGTTCAAAACGATGAATTAAAGTTAATATTTACTTTTGCTACATTTGCAATTGCCTTCTTACTTAGACCGGTAGGCGGAATTATTTTTGGTAAAGTGGGTGATAAATTTGGTCGGAAAATAGTATTAACAATTACTATTTTAATGATGGCTTTATCTACTTTAATAATTGGTGTGCTTCCTACCTATGACCAGATTGGTGTATGGGCCCCTATATTATTACTCTTAGCTCGTATTCTGCAAGGTTTTTCTGTGGGTGGAGAGTACGCTGGTGCAATGGTATATATCGCAGAATCTTCTCCAGATAATAAACGTATAAGGTTAGGCAGCGGTTTAGAAATCGGGACATTATCTGGTTATATAGTAGCGTCTGTTTTAGTTACAGTACTTTTCTGGACTTTATCTGATGTTCAAATGAATAGTTGGGGATGGAGAATTCCTTTCTTCTTAAGTATTCCAATAGGATTATTTGGTTTATATTTGAGAAGTCATTTAGATGAATCACCAATCTTTGAAAATGACATCTCTGAAAACCAAGAACAACAACCAGGTTTATTAGAAGTCATTAAAACATATAAAAAAGATATCTTTTTATGTATCGTATTTGTGGCATTTTTCAATATAACCAATTACCTATTGTTAGGTTATATGCCTTCTTATTTAGATGAGAACCTTGGTATAAGTGATAATATAAGTACACCGGTTACAGCAATTGTATTGATTATTATGGTACCGTTCGCTTTAACTTTTGGTAAATTGGGAGATAAATTAGGAAATAAAAAAGTTATAACAATTGGATTAGTATTAGGAATTGTATTTTCGATTATCTCTTTTCAATTTCTTAATATGGGGAGTCTAATATTCTTATTTATAGGACTTTTAATGTTAGGTATTGTATTATCTGTATACGAAGGTACTATGCCAGGATCTTTACCTACGTTGTTCCATACTGACATTAGATATCGAACATTATCCTGGACATTCAACTTATCAGTTTCTATTTTTGGCGGAACAACACCTTTAGTTGCTTCTTGGTTAACCCATGTGACAAGAAACAATTTGGCGCCGGGTTTCTATTTATTAGCAGTTAGTTTAATTGGCTTAATAGTTGTGTTAACCTTATTTAAAGATACTTCAGGTAAATCTTTAAAAGGTTCTTACCCAACAGTTGCTTCTAAAGCTGAGTTTCAAGAAGCTGTTGAAAATCCAAAAGATTCACTGTGGTGGAAAATGGAACAAACAGAAAAGGAATGAAAAAAACATCCATTTAATTGACCGGCTACTCGAAATACAGACTCAGAGTAAGCTGGGATTATCCGAGCAGCAATGACTGCAGCTCTTTTATATTCTGGAGGGCTTACTGCTTTGCAAAAGCAGCGTTGCTATTCTCGATCGTCATTATTTTATTGGTTGTGTCCTAATAATAAAACATTGACGCAAGAACGAAGAGAAATTAAAAGGTCCGAGCAATACAGCAAAATAAGAAATAAGAAGCTTTGTTATGCCAGTTCTTCTCCCGAAGGAGAGCTGGCTTTTTATTTTCTATATGGGGCCCAAAGCAGAAAACGAGAACTTGTACGCTAACTAATAATCCTATTGTTTTTATCAACAAAGGTTTTTTGGATATGAAGAGGGTGAACTGGTGAAAAAATGGAGTTTGTTGTGGAGTTAGCTTTTCAATTAGGGACATCTCAACAACAAAATAATAACCAGCCCGATTAAAAAGCTCATCAAAAGTTCCATTATTCCAACGTTAATATATTTGCGATAAGTTATTGAATCAATATACGATCCACTCAATTATTTGAGTGGATCTGTTTGTTTTTTATTTATTTGCAGCAGTCTCTAAGTGACGAAACAATAGATGAATTAAAACCCTTTACGCAGCCAAGTTGCGGCAAGATCAATTGCTCCGCGCGCAGCTTCAGTTTTAGCTAAGGCGTTGAGCATCACGAAATCGTGAATGATACCTAATGCAGTATTTGATAAAACCGGTTGTAATGAAGAAGAAATTAAAAGTTATAACAAGGAAATTCGTAATTTACTTAACATGCTGACAACTGAGCAATAGTTTTATGAATATAGATGGAGGGCCCTGCGGGTGAATAACCCTTGGAGGTTCAAGTCCTCTCGGCTGCATCAATGTTACCAAG
>DAHVSZ010000148.1 GCA_027328625.1 Candidatus Paracaedibacteraceae bacterium
CGAAGAGCTTCTATTTGGAGCATGATGAAAAGCAAGTTAGCTACGGCGAAAATAATTTTTTGGTTTTTCAACCAATCAAATAAAAAGGAAACAGATAGTGTTTGATTTCAAAATAGATGTAATAACTCCGATATGGAACATAATAAAGGAAATTATAGGGTGGCTTAAAGAGGCGGCGACGTTTATATTTTATTTCATAAAAGGATATGTCGAGCTTAATTTAACCATAAAAAAAATAAAAAAACTCAACAACGACGAGTTGTGCTTATTTTTATGGTCATTAAGGCCAGACAATACTCTGGGCTCTAAAATAAACAGCGAGGACGTATCTATAAGTAATATTAAACTAATTTTTGAAAAACTTGATGAGTGCGGGTTAATAACCCTGAATAGAAAGCGGAAAACTAATCAAACAATCTATATAGAAATGGAATTCATTGAAATTCATAATCACGATAAAATAAAGAAATTTGCTGAAAAGTTAAATTTAAAAAGGGAGAACAGTGCTAATTGTGAAGCCCTGTTTGATAAGCTCCGGCATTTGTAAGTGACGGATATGAATAATTATTGAAAATCGTACTAATAATTGCTGCTAACTGCAGCTTTTGTGTCTCTAGTTCTGCTGCCATTTTTTAATTGTGATTTCTGTAGTCATCATTTAAATGATCCTTACCTTTCTTCATCAGAAACTTCACATAATCAGTTTTTGTCAATTCCAGCGCCAGCGCTTCTTTCTCAATTTGATTACTTTCCGATAAAGTTAGCTTCAATCCTAAAAATTTTTCCCTTGCCATTTCAAAATCCTCCTGTTTAACCGTTTTGCCATTTCCGTTCAACCGCTTAACCTTTTGTTTTGTATTGTCCTTTTAACGATTTTTTTGACAACCGTTAAAAGCGCCGTTTAACCGTTTTTACTGTTTATAATCAGTAGCATGCACGCTTTTTTGTACCCCCGAAGGGGGTGCAACTGGCGTCAAAGTTTTTAAGGGGTTTGGGCAGCGCCCAAAAAGTCTACCTCTTGCAAAAATTTTTTCCTTGGCTTGTTTACAGATCACGAGGATGAAACCCAGGGACTACCAGAAGTGCTAGGGTGGGCAGGAAGGGGCACTAAAGGGCGAAGGTGTGAAAGTGCGCGGGTGGATTGAAAACATTGAAACGCGAGGGTTTCAGCTTATTCCAATGCTATGACAGTGACACGCGAACGGGTGCGTAATGACTTATGAGCAATAGAAAGTTGCTGCGTGAATATCGCTGAGAGGCGCGAGGATGGGCAGGAAGAGGCATGAAAGGGTTAGGGTAAGTAAGTGTAGGCACGGATTTAAAAACGTTGAAACGTGGGGTTATTATTAACTAGAGACGGAATTAATTATTAATTGGAAGATTTCCTAAAAATTGTTGTGTGGTTGTTTTTCTATTTGATACGTAAAATGTGGTAATGTAATTGTAAGATGGCGGTGGGCTGCCTCACGGACACCTTATCTTGATACATTAGAAACAACTCCCGCCGTTAAAATATGACTTTAAGCCAGCACCAATAAGGCTTTCAGGGAAACTTGAAAGTATAAAAAAAGGCCCTATACTGAGGGGTGTCGAACTCACAGTATAAGGGCCAGCGCCATGCAACCACGTGACACATGTACGAGATTAATTCAGAAGTCAGGATTTGTCAACTATAGTATTTCAACCAATAAAAATGATTATTTATCAAATTATTCTGATCGAGATAAAAAATGGGATAATCATGCAAACAATCGTGATGCTTTGTCGTGTCGATTATTTGATATTGGAAATGATCGCGGTAATAACGAATTGTTAAAATATTCTGAGAAAATTGATTCTTGCGCTTTAACTTTGCAGTATAAACCACAAACAAATATGCAAACAGGAGAAGTTACGATCAAGCTGAAAAAAGCATTTTTCTGTAAAAAAAGAACTTGCCCGCTTTGTAGCTGGAGAAGAAGCATGAAAAACTTTTGGTTAATATTTACAAGAATAAAGGAGGCAGTGGAAAAGGATAAGCTAGTACCGTTATTTTTGACTTTGACCGTTCCTAATGTAGAAGTTGATAATCTACGTGATAAATCAAAGGATATGACGAGGGCATGGAATAATTTAATGAAGCGCAAGGAGCTAAAATCAATTAAAGGATGGGTCAAAACCACAGAAATAACCTACAGTCAAAAATATAAAAATGCTCACCCACATTTTCACGTTATCTTGCTCGTGAGTTCTACTTACTTTAAATGTGATGAATATATAAAAAGAGATAGGTGGCTTCAATTATGGCAACAAGCCACTAATGATCCTAGCATCACGCAAGTTGATATTCGGCGCGTAAAGCCAAGGATAGAAAATATTGATGGAAAAAAAGTTTTAGATATTTACAACAATAGCACTTTGCCAACAAATGATGGATTGATGAATGCGGTATTAGAAGTTAGTAAATATGCGACAAAATCAAGTGACTTATTAGCTTGTGATGATAATTTTCTAGTTGGATATATTAATCAGATAAAAGGGCTAAGATTTATTGCTACGGGTGGAGCGCTCAAAGATGCGATGAAAGAAGAGCATGATAATTTGATTAATCTAAATGATGATGAAGATGAAGATGGGGAAGAAGAGGATGATCTAATTACTTTTAACTACATTCGACCAATTCACAAATACAAGCGTAGCAGACCTACCGTTTCGGTGTCACCGTGACGGTTTAGTGGTCGAAACGCAGAAAAATATTCCTGCAAATGATAGCAATTATTAATAAGCATCAACTTTTTGTTTTGTAAGGAACAGTATCAACAAAAGAATTACCTAAAAAACGTATAAGGAAAAATTAAGCTTTATCCGCAAAATCCAAAGCCTTCACCTAGACAACGGAGACCCCCTGCAAGGGGTCGGTTGGCCGTCTGGGTTGTGGTCGGCAAGTTGGCGCTTGCGCTGACTGGTGGCCGTAGGTCAGCCGTCCACAAGGCTGTGGGGTCTGTGGGTAAGGCGGGGCTCAACTGTTCAAATTCTTGAGCCAAATTTGTATGTCCGACGTTCGCCAACCTTTTGCTTTTGGACCTAGCTTAATACACTTTGGAAATGTTCCATTTATTATTTTTCGTCTAATTGTAGATGCACTAATATTTAGCATAATTACAAGTTCAGCTTTTCTTAATATCAATCGCTCTTCCATATCTGCACCATGTCCTAATGTGTTATCTGTGGTCATGATAGCGCATGGTCTTCAAGTAACAATTTTTCTTTAGCGTTATTTCTTTTTGGATATTGCGCGGAAGAGTCCAGCTAGAACCGGACCTAAAACCGGACCAATCCGCAAATATTAGAAATCGCAGATATTAAAAATATAATAAAAACAATATGATGTTTAAACATGTAGTGCTACATCAGAATGATGTCGTATTGTTCCTGCGTATAGGTCGCTTCTGCCTGCACCTTGATGGGCCGGCCGATGAACTCCTCCAGTGCCGCGAGGCTGGTGCTTTCTTCGTCCAACAGCTTCTCCATCACCTGCGGAGAGGCCAGGACCACGAAGCGCTCTGCCGGATAGGCGCGGGTTTCACGGACGATCTCGCGGAGAA
>DAHVSZ010000149.1 GCA_027328625.1 Candidatus Paracaedibacteraceae bacterium
TTCTCGTATTTTTTATGAAATGGTTGAGATTAAGAAGTTGAGTGGAAAATAAATAGTTTCATATAACTTTAAACATTAACTATAAAAAGCAGCAATAGCTAACTTCTCATGAGGAATAGTAAAAACTCATCTATTAGCAAACTGAGCAATCTCAGCCTTCAAATGATCCATACCTGTTTTTGTTTGCGAACTTGTCAAAATAACATGAGGATGAGCGGCTGGATGTTTTGTCAGAATATCGACTGTCTCTTGATGAACTCTCGCAGCAGCATCTAATTTAATTTTATCGGTTTTCGTTAAAATAATTTGATAGGAAACAGCAGCCTCATCCAACATTTTCATCATTTCTAAATCGTTTTCTTTCAAACCATGTCGGCTATCAATCAGCAAGAAAACACGGTGAAGTGTTGGTCGTCCTCGCAGATAATGCTTAAGCAACTTCTGCCATCTAGCAATTAAAGATTTTGGTGCCTCAGCATAACCGTAGCCTGGCATATCAACCAACAACAACCTATTGGCTAGCGAGAAAAAATTCAACTGTTGAGTTCGCCCTGGTGTATTTGAGGTTCGAGCCAAGGTTAGCTGCCCCGTTAAACTGTTGACCAAGCTTGATTTACCAACATTTGAACGGCCAGCAAAGGCTATTTCTGGCAACCCAAACTCTGGCAAATCTTCTATCCTTTCAACACCCCTTAGAAATCGACACTCTTGAGTAAAAAGCCACTGCCCCCACTCCCATAACTCCTTAAGGTGGTCAAGACTTTCTGTCATTTTTTCTTCTTTGTTTTAACCGTGTCTGGTTCAATCACCGCTTGCTTTGTAATAAAATACTGCTGAGCAATTGTTAAGATGTTACTCCACGCCCAATAAATAACTAAACCTGCCGGAAAAGAGGCAAACAAATAAGTAAACATGATGGGCATAATCATCATGACTTTAGCTTGTGCAGGATCAGCTGGTTGTGGATTCATTCTTTGTTGCAAAACCATCGTTGCCCCCATAATAAGCGGCCAAGCACCAATCATTAAGAAAGAAGGAGCAGCAAAAGGTAATAAACCAAACAGATTGAAAACACTAGTTGGATCTGGAGCAGACAAGTCATGAATCCACCAGAAAAAGGGAGCATGTCTCATTTCAATTGTCACAAAAAACACTTTATATAAACAGAAAAAAATAGGAGCCTGGATCAACATTGGCAAACACCCAGACATTGGATTGATCTTTTCTTTGCGATACAACTCCATCAGCTCTTGATTCATACGCACTTTGTCATTGCCATAGCGTTGTTTTAAAGCTTCCATCTTTGGTTGCATTGCTTTCATACGAGCCATTGATTTGAAGGACTTGTTGGCAAGTGGATAAAATAATAATTTAACAAAAACTGTTAGAATCAGGATTGCTACGCCCAAGTTACCAAAAAGCTGATGCAAAAACTCTAAAACATAAAAAAGTGGCTTTGTTAAGAAATAGAACCAACCAAAATCAACCGCTAAATCAAAACGATCAATACCAAGATTTGTTTCATAAGCGTCCAAAAGTCGCAAAATCTTAGCACCTGCAAAAACGCTTTGTTTAACTTCAACTGATTGACCAGGTTTCAATGTTTGCTCGGGGCTTACAAATTCACTGCTGTAAATTTCATGCACTTGATCACCTTTGAATCGTGTCTGAACAGCAGTTTTTTGATCTGGGATTAAAGCAACAAGCCAATATTTATCGGTAAATCCAATCCACCCGCCAGTCGTTACTTGTTCGATATTTTTTTCTTTAGTTAATTTTTGATAATCAAATTCTTTCAAACGACCTTCAATAACACCAATTGCACCTTCATGCAAAATGTAATAACCACTTGTCTTAGGTGTACCAATTCTAGTTATCTGTGCAGTTGAAGATAACTTGAATTCATTTTGGTTATTGTTAATCACCCGATCTGAGATTGAAAATAAATAATCTTCGTCAACTGAAAAAGTTCTCTCAAAACGAAGCCCCATCCCATTTTCCCAATAAATTGTAATTGGTTGCGATGAAGTTAACTGCGTACTAACCTTTTTAGATGTATCTAATTTCCATAACGAATTAGCATCCGGAAGTCTTCCCTCCCCTTCCCAACCAAAATCAACAAAATACGAATCTGCTGCATTATTAGGATTTAAAAGGGTAATCTCAGGGCTATTAGAGTTGGTTGTTTCATGATAACCAACCAAGGTTAGATCATCAAGCCGCCCACCTTCTAAATTAATAGACCCACGTAGCTTTGGTGTTGAAATAACAACACGACTTGTTGCATTAATTGCTTCAGGACGAGCAATTTTCTCAACTTGAGATATTAGCTCTTTCGGTTGTTTAGCCGATAGAACTTGTTTGTTTTGTTGAGTTTTCTCAACCTCAACTTGATGGCTCAGCTCTGTTACTTTTGGCCTTTCATAAAAATAGTTAAAACCAATTAGAATCGCTAGCGATAAACCCACAGCTAGGACTAAGTTCCGTTGCTCAGACATAAAAAACCTTGAAATATAAAGAGATTAAATTTTTGATTGCATTGTTTTGCGTGTTGAGGAAATTGAATTAGCAGGCTTTGAGACAGGTACAGGATCATATCCCCAGCTAGACCCAATTTTCTCGGCAAATTTTTTATAAGGATGACAACGTGCTAACCTCTTAAGAGTCAACCACGTCCCCTTAGCTAAGCCGTGAAATTCAATTGAAGTAATTGCGTACCTGGAACAGGTTGGTTCAAAGCGACACCTTGGAGGAAGAAAAGGAGAAATAGTCCAGCGATAAATATAAATTAGAGAAATTACCAAGCGTGACATCTGTTCCTCTTAAATATTTAGAAAAAATTGTTTATCTTAAAACTTGTTAGAGCCTGTTGTAGACATTTTTCAACACTCTGCTCTAGATCAAAAGAAAGTTTAGTAAACGCACTATTACCAGTTGAGGGAAGAGCAATAAAAACAAAATCATAACTCATTGCAGCATCTGGTATCTTCTTCTTTAAATTTTGGTCTACCCATGCACGTAAGCGGCGTTTAGCTTTATTTCGACAAACAGCATTTCCTACCCTCCGACTTGCTGTAAAGCCAACTCTAACTTCCGCTGCTCCATCTACTTTTCCTTTTATAGGAAGACATTGGACTATTACTGTTTGACTTTTAGCAACAATTTTTGACGCAGCTACTTGCAAAAACTCTCTTCTCTTTTTTAAACGGGTCAATGCCATTTATATGAGAAGCTTAGCTTAAAACTTAAGCTGATAATCTTGCTCTGCCCTTAGCACGACGGGCATTAATAACTCGACGTCCACCAACGGTTGCCATCCTTGCACGAAAACCATGGCGGCGCTTTCTAACTATTCGACTCGGTTGATATGTTCTTTTCACTCTTGGTATTCCTTAATTTTCAGTTAAGAGCTCTTACGTATTTCTAATTCTTATATCATAGAACCTTTCAACTGGAAATAAAAAACTGTAGATTTTCTTACCACCCTACATTTTCTTTTAGCGTCACACACGCCCCTTGATAGAGGCATAGGTACTACACAAGTTTAGTCAATTTATC
>DAHVSZ010000014.1 GCA_027328625.1 Candidatus Paracaedibacteraceae bacterium
TCGCCATGACGGCGGGTTTGCTTTAATAATTTTAGATAAATTGACTAAACCTGTGTAGTACCTATGCCTCTATCAAGCGCTTGTAATGACGCTAAAAGAAAATGTCGGGTGGTAAGCTCTCTGAAAGGTAAACTTGACTTTTTGTATCAACACTATAATATCTTTACTTAATCAGGTGACTGGATGATCGCTGGAGCTTTGCTCTAGAGGAAAGTCCGGGCTCCAGGCAAACAGGGTGCCGGATAACATCCGGCGAGGCTAGCCTTAAGGCTGGTTTTAGGGAAAGTGCCACAGAGAATATACCGCCTTTCAAAGATTTCTTTAAAAGGTAAGGGTGAAAAGGTGTGGTAAGAGCGCACCGCGCGGATGGTAACAGACGCGGCATGGTAAACCCCACCCGGAGCAAGACCAAATAGGAACAAAGGTTCATAGTTTTAAGCTTAAGAGTATGAAGAGTGAGTTTGTACACTTTTGTTCGGGTAGGTTGCTAGAGGTGATTGGTAACAATCATCCCAGAGGAATGATCATCCAAGGAGACAGCTCCTGGACAGAACCCGGCTTATAGGTCACCTGAAATTTTTTTACAAAAAAATGTACTTGCCATCGTCATCGCAAGCCCAAATGACTACAGCGATCCAGTCGTATTCTCTCTGCTAAGAGATCCCTTTGCAATCATTTTTAATACACTTGCTATAGTCGAGCTATGCAAGAAATCAAGCAAAACATCTTCTTTAAAGGTAAACGTGTATAAATAAAAAACCCCGGCAATTTTTGTAACCGGGGTGGAAAATTCTTCCGATCGGAGGAAAACTTAGAATGAAGTCTTAACAAAACTTTTTCAGTGTTCACCTTTATCATTTTTTACTGGACTGTTAGCTACCGCTTCTGCAGTTGTTTCTACACCTTTAAGACTATCAATCACCTTATTGAACCCATCCAAATCCATTGGAGGAATAATAATCACTTTGTTATCTTTTTGAACCCCAAATATAGTTGGAACACCAGGGATTTTAAGTTGTTCAGCAAGCTGAGTATGAGTAATCAATGTTTTTTCTGTATCTTCAGAAAGTTCATCTTTTTCCATTTTTGTTACATCAATTCCTGAGTCTTTAGCCATTTGTAATAATTTAGCACGATCAATATCGCTTGTTTTATTAATGAACTTAGTAAAGAAAGTATTCATCTTATCTGAACCTTGTTTTGCGCTAGCTAGCAAGATCTTAGACATTGCAACTGAATTTGGCCCCAATATCGCAATTGGAATTATATGAACAACAAAGTCTTGGCGTTTTTGTAATAACACATTAATAATCTTATGAAATTCATGGCAATGAGGACACATTGGATCCATAAACTCAATTATATGAACCTCAGCTTGAGGAGAACCCAAACTTATGCCTGTGGCTATAAGTTTGTCTTTCATATCTGTTGCATTTTTTTCCATCTCAATACGAAGTTTATCTTGTTGAGCTTGCATACCATCATTCATTGCCCCCATAAATAGTTCGGGCTTTTCACGAATAAGCTCTAAGAAAATATTTTGAATTTCTTGTTTTTGCTGGTCTGTAAAACTCGAGGAAACTTTAGTCGCTGGCTTATCAGATTGAGCAACAGCTTCTTTGTCTTCAGCTTGTTTCGTTTCAACTGGAGCAGATTTATGAGAATAAGAATAAATACCATAACCTAAGGCAATGATAGCGACAACTCCAACCAGCATACCAACTGAAAAAGGAGATTTTTTTGGGGAATTTTCCATAATAAAACCTGTTTAAAAATTACATAAAATTCATTCTAAACCGCTATTAATAGAATTTAAAGTATTTTCTTGGCACAGACCTTGCATATCTACTTAGCAATTGAAAATGAATAAGATGGAAATTTAGAAATGGCAAGTGCAGTCACATCAAGTGATATAGCAAATACTGTAAAACTTCCGAATTATCAAAACAATCAAAGAAGAACTATTGAAGATACACAAGGCAGTGAAATTTCCTTTGAAACAGTTTTGTCTTCTGTTCTTCCTGAATTGGATTTAGATAATAAGATTTTACAAACTGATGTAAAACTAACAGGCTCTCGTTTAGAAACCAATTCTGGAAAAAAAAATAATAACGAAGCCAGTAATAAAGCAAAAACTAGCACTCCAGCACACACAACAGTAAAAGAAAAAGTTGAGGCATCAAAACAACAAGCTCGGGCAGACTCGACTTTACCACCAGAAACTACTGATTTGGAAACACCACAAATAATAGTTGTTTCAGCAGTAGCAAAAACTAAAACTGATGAAAGTCAAACAGTTAATGAAGACCTCTCTTTTTCATCTATAGAAGAAGTAATACCAGTTGAGGAAAAGGTTGTTGAAGAAGAAACTGTCGCTGATGATGTTGAACCTCAGCTATTAATAACAACTCAGCCAGGAACGAAAACAGGCTCAACAACTATAGACAGATCTACACCTATTCAGGAGGATACATTTGCAACTGAAAAAGGACAGATTCATTTATCAGATAGTTCATTAACTTTAAGAGATAATGCCCCCGCAGATGCAATTGTGACTGACCCCACGATTATTCATGCATTGAGCCGTACCGTTCAACCAACTGTCATCGCACACGTAGAAATTCTAAATCAACCTGTAACACCAATGCCTCTGTTAGCCTCTGCTGTTCCTTTGCAAATTGAAACGTTGAGTTCAGACGATGCACAACTGCATCCAAATCTTGCTGTTACAGCGATTGAAGGTGAGAAATCTTCATCTAGAGGGAATGGTGGTGCTGAATTTACTCATGATCATTCTGGATCATTTGCAGGCAATCAAAGTTCTTCAGAAACAGCAACCACTCGTTTGGAAAAAACGACTGAAAGCTTAAGTCACACCTCCACACAGCAAGCCGAAAAAGTGCAAGCCTTACAACAGGTTATGCAAGATTTTCGTTCACAATTAAGCAAAATCACAGGCCGTCCTGTTAATTTAAAAATTAGTGTTAGAAATGAAAAACTAGGAAATGTGGATGTACGAATTGATTTTAATGAAAGAGATAAAACAGTCTCAGCAGTTTTCCATGCTGATTCTGATGAAATGGTTCAAATGCTAACTCAACAACGTTCAGAAATTGAAGACATCCTTAAAGGAACAAAATTAAACCCTACGCTTCAATTTTACAAGACTAAGGAGATTTAACATATGCCATTTGAAGTTTCAAAATCACATGATCAAATAGGCCTTCGTGGTCCACTTGAAAAACAAAAGCCAAAATTTCTAAAAAACAGCGTAGAAGCAAAACAGTTTTACGATGAATACAGGGCTAGTTCAGAGGCAGAAAAAGCTGCTAAATCCGGAAAAATGTCGGGCATGAATGGTCTTCTTGGTAATACCGCTGAAGAACAAGTCGACTTTGGTATGAAGATTTTTCTGGCCAGTTTGAAAAACCAAATCCCAGGAAATGAAACAAATACAGATGAAATGGTTCGAACACTCATGCAGATGACCTCAACCATTCAACAAGCCCGTTCCAATCAACTATTGGAAAAAGGAAATGCAATTAATTCCTCCATATACGCAACCGGACTCACACGATTTGAAGGCGATACAGTTGAGCATTCAGGCAACATCTTTACATTCGATGGTGACCCTCAAGAAATGTTCTGCTCTTTCGCTCCAACAGCAACAGAAACGTATTTACAAATCTTTGATGCTCATGCGGCACCTGGAAGTAAACCAATTCAAACCCTAGTGGTAGATCCAAGGGGAGGATTAGTAACTTGGGACGGAAAAGATGCTAAAGGTAATGATGCACCAAAAGCCGATTATAAAGTTTTCCTTGTAGCATTAAATAAAGACGGAAAACAAGTAGAAGCAAAATTAAGTTTAAATAGCAAAGTGACATCCACTTATTACGACAAAGATCATCGTCCTGTTTTGAAATCAGGAAATATTGAGATTAGAGAAATTATTGGCCACAAAAGAAAGCGTCACCATCCATATGAAGTAGCTCCCAGACCGATGATGAGGTCAGAAGCAACCAATACTGCGAGTATTGGTGGTGATGGTGAAGTTCTAGATTACGTCATATAGGAGAATAAAAAATGCCAGGTCTTGGTTTTGATACAGCACTGCTTGGTGCACAAGCGTATTCCCAATGTTTTGGTGCTCATACGCAAAATTTAGCAGCAGCAGGTGCTGTTGCAGGACGTACAGATGAAACTTTTATTTCAGCCTTTGAGCTAGCTTCTGGTACTAAAGGTGTTGAGACAACAACTCTTCGCCACTTAGATCAAGTAGGTTTGCCTGTTCAATCATCAATACCAACCAATTTTACAATTGGTGGCTCAGGTTTTGTTCCTGTTACCAATTCACTTTCGAATGGAGTTTCTGGCTGGGCACGTGACTGTACATTCTCGCCCGATGCAAATCTTAATTTTGTAAACAACCTTGGTGAATATCTTCAGGTCTTTTTGGTTAATCCAGATGGAACTCCTAAAAACCCTGATGTAACATCCACAAGCAACCTTGTACCATTAAATGTAAATGGATTAGCATCAACTGCTGTTGCCACAGCAAATGTTTCACTGACAGCTGTGCAGTTACCTTCTCAACTTCCCCCTGGGTCTACCTTAGCTACTACACTTGGAATGACACAAACTCAGACCGTACCAGTCATTGACTCAACGGGTAATATAAGAAACCTAACCTTTACTTGGACACGTGTTGATGCAACAACCATTGGCACAGGTACTGCAGATGCTTATAACGCCGCACACACTACTTCTACACAAGCATGGGATTTAACAATAGCAGGGCCAACAGGTGCAACTATTGGAGCTCCATATGCTACTGGTTCACGTATTGAATTTGATGGTAGCGGAAATCCTGTAGCTTTCAACACACAAGGATCTGCTCTTGGATCAGCAACTCCTCCCACTCTTAACATAACTTGGGGCGCACCTGCTGTGGCTTCGGCAATTACACTAAACTTAGGAGCTGTTGGTAAAAATACAGGCGTTGTCAGTGATGGTAATACTTTCGCAGCTGGTCAAACATCATATGATGGTTCTCAACCAGGTGTATTCCAAAGCATTGCTTTCGGGCCAGACGGATATGGTATAGTAACTTATTCAAATAACACTCAAGTTAAATATTGCAGGATACCATTGGCTATTTTCAATAATGTAAACGGTTTAAGTGAAATTAGAACTGGGGTTTTCTCTCCATCTGTTAACTCTGGTAGTTATCAGCTCTTTTTCCCAGGACAAGGAGGGACAGGCAGCCTTGTTACCGGTACGTATGAGGGATCATCAGTTGATTCAACCAAAGTTTATGTTGAAATGATTCAAGATCAACAACGATTTGTAGGTAACTTGAAAGCTATTGAAACCATTCACAAAATGTTAGATCGCTTGAGTCAAGTTTAAGGTCTTGATTTTACAATCATTCTCCCTACATAAGTTAGGGAGAATGATTTTTTTTATAACAAGAGCACTTAAAATGAGCATAAGCCTGGCGTCATTGCGAGGAGCGATAGCGACGTGGCAATCCAGAAAACACATTGGATCACCACAGCCCTTCGGGCTTCGTGATGACGGCGCTGGTTTTTCTTTTGTACACATATTTTTCTATATTGGCGTTTTGTTTTCTTCTCCCTCAAATGCCATGGTCAGTGATGGCATCCATAGTAACAAAGATTATGTCAACTTAGCACGAGAGCATTCCGCTTTTGAATCGGCTTGCTCTATTTATGACAGTCGTACCAATATATCCCAAAGTGGAGTCTTAATTGCTCCCAATATCGTTGCTACAGCAGCTCATGGCATTGCATCCATACTAAACAAAACTGACTCCCTTTCTTCTGCAACCACTCTTGTTTCTGTCAATGGTGTCCGAGTTACTTTTGATGTAAATGGTTATCATCCATCCTATGAAGTTGAAAGTGTTCTAATCGATAGCCGCTATTTGAATAATATCCTTGGAATCGAAGCAAAATATGACATTGCTCTTGTCAAACTAAAAGAAAATGTTAAAGAAATTTCTCCTGCAAAAACTTTTAACAGTGCAGAAATTCCATCAAACAGCCCTTTATACGTTGTTACTTTTGGTAATATTGATCAATCAGATCGATACTTTTCCAAACGTGCTTTCATGCTATTTGAAATGGATTCATTTTTCTCCAGTCCTTTTGATGATGAAGTCTTAGAATTAAACCGATCTGTATTGATTTCTTCTCTCTTTTTTAAACCCGATGAAACATTAAAAAAACCAACAATCAACGCAGATGAAATTACATCTCGAACTTATGAAGCAACACAAAATTGGATAGCTCAAGGAAGAAAACCTTACGGCCTTGCGTTACCTGGGACCAGTGGGGCACCTGTTTTTGTAACCTTAACTATTAATGGAAAAAAAGAAGATTTTTTGTTCGGACTGGTCACCAGCTTTGCTCATCTTTCAGGAAAGTTCAGAGCTCCGAAAGGACAAGCAGAGCATAAATACATTTTAGAAAACACAGACAAAGTATTTGGACAGTACCAAACTATTTTTGCTCTTTTTTATCAAGAAGATAGCTTACCTTTAAATCCCCGTGCTAATACTAAAATGTATAAAAGAGATAGAGCATTCTCTTCTCTCTTAACCCAACTGCAAGGGTATAACGATGTCAATTACCGCCGATCAACAAGGAAGACTGGCTGAAGCTGAAGCATGCCAATTTCTAAAAAACAAAGGTTATACGCTTTTAGCCAATCGTCACAAAACTCCTTATGGAGAAATTGACTTATTAATGGTTAAAGACAAAACCATAATTGCAATTGAAGTTAAATATAGACGCGCTCTAACAACAGCCGCTGAGTCAATAAGTCCTCGTCAAAAACAAAGAATCCAAAATGCTTTATCATGTTTTCTTGGGCAACATCCCGAATTAGTTACCGAATATCCTTTTATTCAATTTGATGTTGTCTTATTATGCACTTCAAAAGCTATTGTCCATATTTCAAATGCTTGGCAAATTGAGGATTATTTTGTATGAAATTTAAGTTTTCATTTACACTTCTTTTATTGGTTCCTGTTTTGAGCTCATGTGCCCCAGTTATCATCGGCGGTGGAGCCATGGTTGGAGCATTGGCAACACGGGAAAAAGGTGTTTCAGGAACAATGAGCGATAGCCAAATTTCAGTTGCTATTAAAGCAAAATATTATCAGTTCAATCCTGATTTGCACGCACAAGTAGGAGTCAATGTTCAAAATGCTGAGGTCTTACTAACAGGTTCGGTATCAGATCCGCAGTGGCAAGTTGAAGCTGAAAAAATGGCTTGGGAAGTCAACGGCGTGAAACAAGTTGATAACCATATCGAAGTTTCAGAAGGCGCTGGGTTAGGTAGCATTGCAGCAGATGGTTTGATAACCACACAAGTCAAAGCCAATTTACTATTTGATGGTGATATCCGTTCACTCAACTATAGTGTAAAAACGGTTGGTGGAGTTGTCTATATTATGGGCTTAGCACAAAGTCAGGAAGAATTAGAAAAAGTAACAAAATACGCAAGCGGCGTTAAAGGTGTTAAAAAGGTTGTGTCTTACGTCAAACTCAAGGACGAAGCAGCTAGTTAAATGAGTTATAAACAGATAGTCGCTACTATTTTTTCTGGATTGCCACGGAGCATTCGCTCCTCGCAATGACGAAGGTAGGTTGTACATGACTTTCTTAACAGAACTCTCTCATCGGACAGTGGTCCAATTAAGTGGACCAGATAAAGTCCTATTCCTACAAGGTTTGGTCACAAATGATGTAACAAAGATCGGTCAAGATAGCCCTATTTATGCTGCCCTTCTCACGCCTCAAGGCAAATTTTTATTTGATCTTTTTATTTTTCAATTCGAAGATAGCTGGTGGATTGATTGCGAACGAGCACGTGTCAACGAGCTATTAAAACGTCTTACTCTATACAAGCTTCGTTCACAAATTGAGTTATTAGATTTAAGTGCAACTTATCGCGTTTTTGCTTACTGGGGAAAAAACCTTACTTCTACAAGTGAAGGAATAGCTATAAACGACCCACGCCTACCTCAGCTTGGACAACGTATCTACGCTCCCATTGATCCTGAATTAGCTCCATCATTACCTTTAGATGAATACGATGCCTATAGACTTTCCTTAGGTATTCCAGACGGTAGTCGCGATATTCCAATTGATAAAGGTATTATCCTTGAATGCGGCTTTGATGAACTGCATGCCATTGATTGGAATAAAGGATGTTACATAGGGCAAGAATTGACTGCTCGTACACGTTATCGTGGTTTAGTTAGAAAACGTCTACTCCCTGTTTCAATTGAAGGAAACGCGCCAGAACCATATACGCCTATTTTCTTAAATGAAGAAGAAGTTGGGGAAATGCGCACCAATGCTAAAGGATATGGATTAGCACTTTTACGACTAGAACAAATAAGAAATGCTTTACCTGTTTTAAAATGCGGTGACGCAACCTTAAAACCCTATGTGCCTGAATGGATGCAGCTACCTGAAAAAGAGTAACCAATTTAATGACAAAGCATTTTATCTATACAATTCTAAAGCAAAGAAGTGTTCAAACAATTTTGGTTTTAAGTCTATATATTTTAACAGCATCTCTTTTACCACCAACAGCTCATCAGCTACTTTACACTAGCAGTCTTTTTATTAAGGATATTCTTATCTGGATCATGCCCCTAACAGTTGGGTTCTTTATTGCTTACACCGTTTCTTCCTTTGAAAATAAAGCACCTGCTTTCATTTTGTCTCTTATCTGTTTTGAAGGTTTTTCCAATTTAAGCAGTGTTTGGTATACCTTCTCTTTCGCTAGCCTTTCAATTGACTCCATGCCTTTACTCCAAGGTGCCGATTTAAAAACAGGATTTACAGCGCTTTGGCGTTTGCCGTTTCAAAAACCTGCATGGTGGGCTGCTGACAAAGGATGTATTGTTGGCTTGATTATTGGTTGTATTGCAGCTTTACGTAAAAATGATTTTCTATCCAGAATCCTTTATAAGGGCAAAAAAATCATGGAGTTCATCCTGACTCGCTTTTTTGCTAGGTTAATACCTCTGTTTATTTTAGGATTTGCGGCTCACTTGCACCAAACACGGCTTTTACAGCAGATTTTTTTAGAATATAGCGTTTTGCTTAGTTGGTTGTTAATCGCTTTATGTTTATATATTACCTTCTTATTTGCAGTTGCAGCAGGCTTTGATCCAAAGCGCACCGTGAATCAATTTAAAAATCTACTTCCAGCTGGTGGAATTGCTCTTACATCCGGCTGCAGCTTATCAACCATGCCGTGGACAATTCAGGGCACATCGAAAAATTTGCAAAATCCAAAACTTGCAGAAGCTATTATCCCCGCAACAACAAATATTCAACAAATCGGAGATTGTATAGCTAACACATTCTTGTGTTTTGTTATTTATAAACATTTTAATGGTCATGCGCCTGATATAAGTACCTGGTTTACTTTCAGCATTGCATTTACAATTGCTCGCTTTGCAACAGCTGCTGTAATTGGAGGTGCTATTTTTATAATGTTGCCTATTTATGAGGTATATCTCAACTTTACGCCTGAAATGATTGCTATCATACTAGCTTTCAATGTCTTATTAGATCCCATTATTACCAGCAGTAATGTGATTGCCAATGGTGCTTTGTGTTGCATTTTTGAACGTTTTTGGATGTGGCTAGAAGCATTTAGTGTAATGAAAATTAGACAACACCTAGATATCTAAAAAAATACCTTATCTAAAACGGCATTACTTTATTAAGTACCTGCTGCCCCCAAGGGAATGATTGCATATCCGTGAGATCTCCACGACCTCCATAAGCAAGCCGCATTTCGGCAATCTTGTCACCTTTAATCGTGTTAGAGGAACTAATATCTTCTTTTCTAACAATACCCATAACTTCAATTTCTCGAACTTCATTTATAAGTCGAAGTTCTTGGCGACCTTTAATAACCATATTACCGTTCGGCAATATCTGAATAACTATAGCAGCAATTTTAACTTGTAATTTATCCTCTACTCCATATTGAGCTGTTGTGATGAGCTGTGGATTACTCGTAAAATTCAACCAGGATGGGTTAGGACTACCTGCAGGATGTTGTTTTTTCGGGAATAACTTTTCTGCTTTACTTTCAAGCCCAAGCGCACTCGTAACCGTAGTCGTTCCTATTGTTTGGCGTTGGATTGTAGGATTCATTTGAATTAATTGCTTTTGATCCATATCGACCGTAACCGTCACAACATCACCAACTTTATTAGCGCGTTGGTCTTTAAAAAAGGCGCGCGATCCTGTTTCCCATAGAGAATTTGTTCTATTTTGATAAGTACCAGGAGATGGCATAGGCATAGAAATAGGCTGATACCCCGAAGCTTGAGTCGGATTTTGTATTTGACTTAATTGCGGGGGTTCCCCGATTGTTGATAATTTTTGGGGAAGATTGCACCCTGCAAGAGAAAGTAATAGCATTGTACAATACACATACAGTTTCATAAAGGCCTCACAATTTCGGCCAAATTGGGTCCAACTACCTTAGCTTGTATGGTTTTTTTTGAACTATTATTTTCATGGTTATTGGTCTGAGTAATAGGCTCAAAAAAAATTGTCTCACCAATGCTACCATTACTTTTAGCCAAAGCCCTGGTTGTTATTTCAAGTGTTTGACTTCGATAACTAACTTGAACAGTATCGCCGCGTTTAATAACGACAGGAGACTGCAGTTCATTTAAGCTGACAGGCACACCTAATCTTAAAACACTGTATTTTGAAGTTTTACCAAGAAGATCTTCTTTTTTAGTCACCATTGTAGAGGTTATTTTATCAGCTGGAAACTTTTGCCATGTAATATCTGATTCAGTAATACAAAGATTGGAATTAATTGGATTTTTTAAAACAGGAACCTCTACTAGCCAATCAATCTTGCCAACCAGTTTGCGTGAAATTCCTTCATCTATATTTAAAATTGCAGTAAATCGACGCTGGTCTACCGTTAAAGATAGATTAGTTAATTTTATTGAAGATGCTTCTTTTAAATCTTTGCCTTTTCCCCAAGCATCTAACCAATTGTCTAAACTAACTTGAAAATCATCTGTTGTAACTTTTTGTGAAATCTCTGCTTTTAGAGTTTCAAGTACCTGTTCTTTAGAAATAAAGAAAGGTTCTGCCTCACATTCAACAAAGAAGCAGAGAAGAAAAAATACAAATTTACGCATCCTTTTACCTTCCAACACTATTAACTGCCTGCAACATAGCATCGCCAGTTTTTAGTACTTTTGTTAACATGTCATAGATTTTTTCAATCTTGATAAGATCCGTTATTTCTTCAACAGCGTTAACGTTTGACCCTTCTCGCCAGGTTTGCTTTATAGTTCCTCGTCGATTTGTATTTGGAACACCTATGTCTGGCGCACCAGCAGCCGATGTCTCCAAAAACATGCTATCACCTATAGCTTTCAACCCAGCAGGGTTGAAAAATGTAGCAAGTTGAATCTGTCCAACCAATTGTTCAGTCGACTGCCCTTGGACCAATGCATAAACCTCCCCCAATGGATTGATTGAAAGAGAAGTTGTATTAGCCGGCAAAGTAATAACTGGCAGTATGGGGTAACCAGTTTTTGGCATAACAAGTCTGTTAGTTGCATCAAGCTGTAAAGCCCCTACGCGCGTATAAGCAATGGTTCCATCAGGAAGCGTTACCTCAAAAAAGCCATCACCTTCTATCATAAGATCCAAAGGGTTTCCAGTATTAATAGGATCACCAGCCGTAAAAATACGATAAATACCAGCCGCCTGAACACCTAATCCAATTTGTAAACCTGTTGGAGATATGGTACCGGCATCTGAAGTATTTGTTCCAACATTACCAAAGTCTTGGTAAGGTAAATCAGTTGCTACCAAATATTGACGCTTATAGCCATCTACACCTTGTGCCGCTATATTTTGTGATTTAATGGACAAGTTTGTTTCTTGAAGTTGCAAACCTGTTCTTGTTATATGAAAGGCTCTTACAATTGACATAATTAGGAATTCCTTGATGAAGCATTAATTGTTTTTTTCAGGATTTGTTCATAGTCTTCTATAACTTTTTGTGCATTTTCAAAAAGTCGTAAAATTTCCATCAAGCGGATACTCTCTTGCATAGGAGAAACGTTTGAATCTTCTATAGCGCCTTGTGTTAGCTTAAAATATACAGCCGGAACCGGATCTTGATCCGTTTTATAAAGTGTATTACCTTCTGCACTAAGAGCATTTTCATCCTTAAAGCTAGCAACACCCAATTTACCAAAAGTAACTCCATTATTTGATAGTGTTCCATCTTCGGCTATGCTGATTTGTTTTAGATCACGAGGTAACAAAATTTCACTGCCCGATTGGTTTAACACTGACTGACCAGCAGATGTTACTAAAATCCCTTGGTCACTAACTAAAAATTGACCATTACGGGTATAACGTCGCCCAGATGGTGTTGCGACCATAAAATATCCACTACCCGATATAGCCACATCAAGTGGATTGCCCGTACCTTTAATTGGCCCAGTAGTGAGATCACGAACAATACCCCCACTCTTCACAAAAGAAACAGCTTTATGATCTTTGTTTTTGAGTCTAGCTTCTTCAACAAGAACAATTTGACTTTTAAAACCAGGCGTTGAAGCATTTGATAAGTTATTTGCAGCAATGGATAGTTTATACCATTGCAATTCCTGCATTGATAACATAATAGCACCTGGTTTTTGTATAGGAATATCGCGCTTCATTTGGACTTGGGCCATATTTATACCTTTCTTTAAAATTCCTAAACTTTAATGATGCATAAAGTGTGCCAACTAATATCAAGTCCCAAAATTAAGTTTACAGGATACCACGTCTGACCCCCCGAGAAATCAAATGGCTGTGGTGATTCATGTATTTACTGGATTCTCGGAAAGAACGATGGGTATGATTTAAAATTACGTAAATATACATAATTTTAACATTAACAATCAATTAAAATGTTTTTTATTTCTTTATTTAGAAATTAAAATTTTAATACTTAATATTAATAATTCATTAACTATTTTCCGAGATACTCAAATATGGGGAAATGCCCCAATTTTAGAACAAAGGTGTCATTATGGAATGTGAAACGAATAATTGTTGCAAAACTATAAACTATACAGAAAGTATATGTCATATAGAGCATTTAAGTATAGAATACCTGTTAATAAATTAGCAATTTTTCGTCTTCGAAATCCATTTTTGCACCCCTTAAGTTAAGGAGTACGAAGATGAAAACTGCTACTGTAAAATCCCACCGTCTTCTCGCAATATGCACATCGATCCTTTTAGCAACCACAACGTTAGCCTTAGCAGCAGACGATGGCGGAGAGCCTCCATTAACACCAACCTCAAGAAAAAGACTTGCCACATATGATTCTTTTTTTGAAGGAATTAAAGCGCTTGGGGCACAGAACTTAAAAATAGATAGAGCTGTTAGGACATTTATAAGAGAAAATTTTAAAGAAGGCACCCCTACTCTTGAAAATCTTGGTGAGTTTTGGTCACGCCTAGAAGAAGCAAAAACAAAACACGGTCTTTCTTCAGATGCGGTACTTCGTATTGATAAATCTTTAAACGACTGGAAAACATACATTACAGCACCAACTTCAATTGCAGCGCCAACTTTAGGATCAGCAGTCTCTTCTGACTCAACTATTACGCCACTTTCTCTAACCCCAGCAGCAGGTGGGGCAGGCACCTATCATAGGCGTGCTTTAAGAGATATTACAAATACTACTGCTGACAGAGATACTATTGATCCAGTTTTACTAAGAGCAATAAAATCAATTGCAGAAAGCAGAAGAGGTAGAATCCCTCTTACTCTTAGGGTTCCACTTCCACCACCTAGATTAGAAGATGTCAGTACAGACGATTCTTCAGCTCACCCTTCAGGTACAATGGCGGTTGCAGCAGCTGTAGCAAGTGCCCCTGTTGATGATTTACCGTCTATTCAAGACTTATTAACCCATTTGAATTCTCATATAATTGGCGAAGAAAAAGCAATGGAAACTCTAGTTGTTGGTGTTCATGCTCATTTTAAAACTTTGGAAGTTAATGAAGGCCTTGCAGGTGAAGGAAGCGAAGAACGAGTTGATAAAGAAAATATCTTACTCTGTGGGCCAACTGGATGTGGTAAAACCGCATCTGTTAGGGCATTTGCAAAAAAACTAAATAGACCTCTTTTTGAAGGTGATGCCAGCAGTCTAACTCGAACTGGATATGTTGGAGAAAGTGTTGCCTCTTTAATTGAAGGTTTGATTAATGAAGCCAAAAACATGGTAACAGATGAAGTCCATGGTTCCCCACAATATTTTAAGAAAGTTCTGGAACTTGTTCATAAAGGTATTATTTTTGTGGATGAAATTGATAAAATTGCCGCAAAAAAATCGGGAAGTGAACGCGACATTGCCGGTTCAGATGTTCAAGCGGAACTCTTAAAGCTCAGTGAAGGTAAAAAAATTACAGTTATAATCAAAAATGGTCCATTTTCACCAGAAGTTTATGAAATAGATACATCAAAAATCCTATTCATTGGTGGTGGCGCGTTTACAGGGCTTTCTAAAAAAGATGATGGCGTTTATGCCCCTGACGACTTTGTAGATGCAGGTTTCAAACCGGAACTATTAGGTCGTTTTGGTCATATGATCTTTTTAGAAGGTATGACTCAAGAAAAATTTGAGAAAATCTTAACATCACCCGCAGCATCACCAATTCGTCAAAGCCTTTTGTTGCTGGAAAGAGGCTATGACATACATGTGAACTTTGATGCTGAGGCAATGAAACTCATTGCTGAAAGAGCTTATGAACGTTCAACAGGTGTCAGAGGCCTTGCAAGTATAGTCAAAGCAGCCTTAAGACCACTTATTGCTCAATCAGAAGCAAAACGTAGCCAAACCATCCTTATTGATAGAGCTTATATTGAAAGGTCTATACCTAAGGTCGTAAGAGTTAAAAAAGACGATAAACCACCACTTGGCACTCATGAACGATTTATGTTAGATCACCCAGAGCCACCAGCTGGTATGTTCATGTAAGACTTAAAATCCCCTTCCTTAATGGAAGGGGAAATTTCTATATAGCAGAATGAACATAAAATGATAACAACCGCCGTCATCACAGTGACGAAGAATGAGTGTCATTGATAATGGCATAATGTTATGTGATATTTCCTGCTCCACCTTACTTGGAACATAGTTATCCTCGGACTTGTTCCGAGGATCTAAGAAAACAATGTATTCGAGTTTTCTTTTGGCTTGACCATAAGGATCCATGGACCCCACGGTTAAGCCGTGGGGAAACTGAGGGGGGGGTAGGAAATAGACTTTTCCAAGTGCGTAGAGTATGCCATTAAATTTTTTCTAAACGACTCTTCACTCTGTCATACCCAATAATCGGCAACAAATCTTTCATCTCAGGGCCGTGATCCATACCTGTTAAGGCTTGACGAAGAGGCTTAAACAAATCTCTTCCCTTGCGACCAGTTTTTTCTTTCAAAGCATTTGTCCAAACACTCCAAGTCTCGATCGACCAAGGTGCTGCAGGTAAATACTCTAAAGCTGTTTTTATATAATCTTTATCTTCGGATGAAATTGCACCCTTTAAATCACCATAGCAAACAGTTTCCCATTCTTTGACATCTTTTAAGGTTTGCAAGTTGTTCCGAATCACGTTCCAAATACATGCACCCATATTATTTGTACACATATGATCCAAACGATTTTTCACCATTTCATAAGGCATGATATGGAAAAGCTTATGATTTAACAAAGCTAACTCTTGTTCATCAAACCTGGGGGGGGTCCGACTAAATGTTCCAAGATCGAAATTCTGAGCAAGAGTTTCTAAATCCAAAACTGGCTCAACAGGCAAAGATGTGCCAAGGCGTGCAATTAAGCTATTGATAGCCATAGGTTCAACGCCATTTTCACGCATTTGCGCTAAACTCAGGCTACCTAAACGTTTAGATAAACCTTTACCTTCAGCATCCATTAATAAGGTTGTATGACCAAATTGGATATCAACGGGCTTACCGCCATTTAAAGCTGTAAACAACTGAATTTGAACAGCTGTGTTTGTCACATGATCTTCACCCCGTAAAATGTGGGTGATTTTAAAATCAAGGTCGTCAACAACTGAGGTCAGAGTGTAAAGATAGGCACCATCTTCACGCACCAACACAGGATCACTTAGACGCTCACCATGATACTCTACATGCCCACGCACCAGGTCATCCCAAGTAATAACACCAGGCTCTAACTTAAAGCGCCAATGGGGTTTACGCCCTTGTTTTTCAAATTCAGCTTTTTGTTCAGTTGTCAGCTCTAAAGCAGCACGATCATAGATAGGAGGATGACCTTTAGCCAATTGACGCTTGCGTTTGAAATCCAATTCTTCTGCGGTTTCGTAACAGGGGTAAAGACGCCCTGCATCAATTAACTTCTGCATCGCTTGTTTATAACGATCAAAGCGATCTGACTGCTTGGCAAATTCTTGATGGGTTAAACCAAGCCATGCCATATCATCGATGATGGCCTTAGCATAGCGTTCTTCTGAACGTTCTAAATCTGTGTCGTCTTGGCGAAGCATAAAAACGCCTTTATGCTTTTTGGCAAACAACCAATTAATTAAAGCAGCACGGGCATTACCAATATGTAACATTCCCGTTGGACTTGGGGCAAAACGAACGCGAACAGTCATGAAATTGTAATTTATAAATTATAACTTGCCCTCACTATAATATGGGGCAAGTCAAAAGGTCAAATGATGAGGAAGTTGAAATTATTATCTTAATCCCAAACCACGCAGTACTCTAACAACCGCTCTAGTTCCAGATTTACTGGAAAGGTAACTAAAAGCATCATGGGTGCGTTTATGATGTGTATCTGCTAAATGTCCATTTATTGCCCAGGTATCTTGATATCTGAATTGTTTTAAATAAGGATCAACTTTACTTTCATTAGTATCTCCACCCGCAAAATGGTGTGCAATACCCTCAATCAAGGTACACCATATATTTTGTTGATTGCCTCGTTCATAGGTTTTACCCCAAACAGCAAAAAGAGCTGGGAATCTTTGGTCACCAACTATTTCACCCCAACCATAACTAACATCACGACGAGACTGGGCTTCAAAGAATTCTCTAACATTATCCAATGTCAAATAAAGATGAAGATATTTTCCAAGATCTGGATGCGCAAAGAAATCACCATCAAAAACTTCTTCTTTTGTTGGTGCTGTATCCATAGCCTTAGCAGCTGCTGCAAGTTTTTCAGCTTCAACTTCTTCTCTTAACTGAGCAACATTAACGCCTTGTGATTCTAAGAACCGAGCAATCGCATCAACATTGGCTCTTTTAACTCGCAGTAAAGCTTCTAAAGTTATTGTTTTAGGATTTAAAGGTACACTTGCTCTTGCATCCATTTCTAAACAGTCATTTAATGCTCCAAGAAAACGTACATCCTCACCCTCTGTTGCTTCCGCCAAAACAGTCAAGGCCGTTTGAACTGGTTTATCTGCTAAGCCTTTATAAGGTTTACCATCACCAATCATATCAGCAATTGCATTCCCTTGTTCCTCCAATCTAACAATCCGAGCAAAAAGCTTTCTGGCTAGCTCTCTTGGATCGACAGCATCTTCAGCCGGGGCTGCAGCCCAAGCTGAAACAGCATTTAAAAATAACAAACTTATTACACCTAATAATATCAGTTTAAATCTCATTGTTACTTCTCCTCTAAATTAAAAAAATTTCTTAACAACACGAAAATATCTACTACCCTAAAATTGTTAAAGTCAACATGGAAATTAATATTTAATTAACAAATGTACACTATCTTTATATTGTGAGTATTGTTAAAGAAAGCAAATAATATGATTAATTATTTATTTATGATAGTTATATTAACGATTTATAATGTTTCTTCTTGGGCAAGCGATGATCCAACTCAAAGTAATGAAAAGCCCAGAAACTATCGATTAAGAACCTCAAATAATTTTTACATTAAAGGAAGAGAAGACGCAGCGCTTATCATTCATGGAATTAATGAAAATCTAGCGAAAGATCTCTTATAAATCGTCGAAAATTATCACAAACACAATCTCAACAAGGTAAAACAGATAAATAGCACAAGTTGTTTCAAAAAACATCTAGTTATCAAATTTCCCAGTAGCTTGACCAAAGCGTCCGCATGCTCAAGTCTAGCCGGAGAAAAAGCGGAATGATAAATTTTGTTCACTTATATTATCTATATAATGCATAAAAAAGTTGAAAACTAATTATAATCCTGACTTTCTTTTAAAAAATAAGAACTTAGAGCTGTAATTAACGCAATAAAAAATAGCCAAAATGCAGGAGCCATCCGGCTTTGAGTGATATCCATCAAAAATGAACCTATAAGTGGAGATGTGCCACCAAGAAGTGCGTACCCTAAAGTTACACTTAACGCTGATCCAGAATACCGGCAATTTGTTGGAAAGAAGCTAGCTGAAAATGTTATGGCGCAACCATTCAGCACACCCCCAGTGACAATAAGTACAATTATGAATAAACACACTTGCGTTAATGTTACAATCTCACCAGCAATAAAATAAAACGCTGGGAAAGCTGCGAATGCAATTAAATATGATCCAAGAATTGTTTGAAAGCGAAATCCTATTTTATCAGCTAAAAAACCAAAGAAAAAAACAAGTATTCCGTCTAAAATAAGTGCAAGCATGTTCAGCAACAAGCTTTCAGTGTGAGAAAATCCTAGCTCAGTAAATAGTCGATTGCCAAAAATTGTTGCAAAATAGAGTGGCATAATAGTAAGGCCAGTCAGTAAGCAAGCAACAGCTAAAGGTTTTTTGTGAAAATAAAAAACTTCTTTCCAAGGAAATACCAAAAGACTTTTCTCATGTTGGGCATTTGTGAACGCATCGGTGTCTTTGATTTTCCTGAGAAAAAAATAAATAAATAATGCTGCAAGTCCACCGACAATAAAAGGAATACGCCATACCCAATTGGGCATTGTGGAAAAAGAAACAAGTGCAGCTAATGCGGCTGCTAAAAATCCACCAATACGCGCCGCCATCATTAGTATACCAGTATTTAATCCTAAATTGCCTTTTGACTGGTTTTCATAAACGTACAAAATTACGCCTGTAAATTCTCCACCAATAAAAAATCCTTGAGCAATTCGACAAATTATTAATGATATAGGTGCTAATATCCCGATTGATTCATATGAGGGAGTAATACCCATACCTAGAGTTGGAATACCAACAAGCGCCATTGAAAGTAGAAGAGGTTTTTTTCGACCTTCTTTATCACCTATAGCACCAAATAAAATGGCACCAAAGGGACGAGCTAGAAAGCCAGCTGCAAATGCACCATAAGAAGCTAGAATACCTGCGACAGGAGAAACTGAAGGAAAAAAAATTGGGGCGAGCATAACAGCAAGAAAACCATAAAGTATGGTATCAAAACACTCTATGAGGTGCCCAAAAATAATGGTTTTGTTTAAATATTCTTGTTTCATGTCAACTCTTTAATAATTGCGAAAGATATAAATTTTAAGCTTAAAAAAACAATAAAGAAGTTCTTTTCTTACTATAGCTAAAAATACTAAATGCTGTTATGAAGGCAATCGTTGCTATCCAAAATGCCGGCGCTATTTTACTATCAGTAACATCTGTCAAAAATGACCCTATTAAAGGAGCAGTTCCTCCAAATAAAGTTTGGCCTAATGTGACACTAATCGCAACACCAGAATAACGACAATTTGTCGGAAAAAATTCTGAGACATAAGGTATGTAACAACTATTAATAATAGTCCCTGCAGAAACTAAAATTATTATAAAAAGAATAATTTGAAACATTGAGTTGTTAGGGCTACTAATAAGAAAAAATGCAGGGAGAGAAACAACTCCTATTAGCAAGCTCCCCCATAGTACCTGACGTTCAAATCCAACTTTGTCAACTAATTTGCCAGTATAAAGAACTAGAGAGGCACAGGTTACCATAGCTAAAACATTGAAAAGCATACACTGGGAATCTGTATAACCAGCTTCTCTAAATAATCGATTACCGAAAATGCTCGAAAAATATAAAGGCATTAGATCCAAACCTGCGATTAAAATACCAACAAGAATAGATATTTTATGATTAATTAACAGTTCTTTCCAAGGAGAAACAACAAGGCTTTGTTGTTTCCTTGCTTTAAGAAAAGCATCTGTTTCATCAATTTTTTTCCTAAGAAAATAGACAAAGATTGCTGAGATACCACCAGCAATAAAAGGAACCCTCCATGCCCAAGTGGGCATTATTTTCATAGAGACAAAAGCGCCAACCACGCTAGCTAAAATGGCTCCTGAAACACCAGCTGAGATTAAAAAACCAGAACGAGAACCTAAATTATCTTTAAAACGACTTTCGGCATTATAAAGATTGACTCCTGTTACTTCACCACCCCATAACAATCCTTGTAGAAGACGAAAAGTAACAAGAAGGATAGGAGCAGCAATGCCAAGCGTTTCATAAGAAGGGGTAAGGCCAATTCCAATTGTTGGGATACTGACAAGAATAATTGTCCACAAAAGAGTCTTTCTTCGGCCATATTTGTCTCCGATGGAACCAAAAATAATGGCACCAAAGGGACGTGCTAAGAATCCAGCTGCAAAAACACCATAAGATGCTAATAGTCCGGCTGTGTAAGATGTAGAAGGAAAAAATATAGGTGCAAGCATAACTGCAAAAAAACCATAGAGCGTACTATCAAAACATTCAATTACATGTCCTAAAGTTACTGCCCAATTTAGATTTTTAATTGGATTCATAATGAATTTTGATTCCCATTGCCGTTGCGTACTGCTCAAAGAAAATTCTAAATATATCAATATTTCGCTGCATTGAAGGACTAACATTGGCTTTAGTACAGAAATAGGTTTTGGAAACAGGCCCGTCAACTTGAGGTAACACTCTTACCAAATTCATACCATAATACTGACATGCTTCAACCGCAGCTGAACAAATCCCAATTCCTTCCGCTGCAGCTAAGAAAAGTGCTGAGGTTGAATTTATAGTTAAAGTTGGTGTCAACTTAGGAAGCCCCCATTTTCCTTTTAAATGCCAATTAATATCTTCAAAATAGCTAAATTCATGTTCACCATAGCCCATTATTGAATGCCCCCCCAAAAGGTCATCAGGAGTTTGTGGAACACCCATTCTTGCAAGGTAATCTTTACTTGCATAAAGTCCATGGTGATATCCAATATGCCATTTCTTTACTAAATTAGGATTATTTCCAATTGGTCTTAACAAAATGTCAGCACTATTTTCTATGTGTTTTGAAACTAAATCTTCAGCAATTATATTAACTCTTAAGTTAGGATATTTAGAATGGAAATCTTTAATGCTTTGCATCGACCAAGTGAATGCAATGGCATTTGTCATCGAAACGACTATTGTTCCTTCTATAAGATCATTATCAGGAGACTTCGCTTGAGTTAAGCCTTCTTCGTAGGTTTTAACTATTCTTGCAGCATAAGGAATGAATGTTCTTCCTTCTTCAGTAAATGAAGAATTCTGTTTACGCCTTTCAATAAGCTTGAGTCCTGTTTCAGCTTCTAATTCGCTGATATGAGACCACATTGTTGAACGTGGAATGCCTAAAATTTTATGTCCGCTGAAATTACAATCGTTTTCAGCCAAAAATAGAAGTGTTTTTAAAGCTTTGATTTTCATATGAAAGTGAAGTTTTTAACCATGAGATAGAAACCTGCTTTATTGTAATACCAAAAAAAATAATATTTTTCACTAGGAATATGCTTTCTAGATAAACTTTCAACTCAATTGAGACAATACAGTATTTTTTTCCGTTGTTTTACATCGTGATTTAGGATATTTAGTGATTATTCTAATAAAGTAACAAGCTATGTACTCAAAGATAACGACATAAAATTTTAGAGCTAATCTGCGGGGATGATGAAAATGATGCGGGTAATAAAAAAGTTCCTTTTAGAAGGATTCCTTACGGAACATCCAGATGCTGAACAACCGCTTAAAACATGGTTAAGTGCCGTTAGATCTGCAGAATGGACATGTGGCGCTGATATTTTAAAATCTTTTCCTAAAGCACAACTACATAACGCTGGTCGTAGTGTTGTATTTGAGGTTGTTCGTGGACGTTACTATGTAATGGCCTTTGTAGAATATCCAGCTAAAACTCTTTCTATACAGAGAATAGATGATAGTTCTTATCCCGATCCTTCCAAAAGAGTCTTCCATTAAAGAAAGGGCATAAAAAATGGTAATTAGATGCATCCGTAATGAAAAAGAGTACGAAGCAGCCATAGAATGTATTGACGAACTGTGGGATGCAGAAGTAGACACACCTGAGTATGACTATTTTGAAGTATTAGCTGAGTTAATTGATGCCTATGAGCGCAAACAATGGCCAATTGATTTGCCTGACCCTGTAGCTGCTATCAAATTTCACATGTGGCAAAAGGATTTGAATTTAACAGATTTAGGAGTTTTATTAGGATCACCATTATATGCTTTTGAAGTATTAAATAAAAAGCGTCGTTTGACCTTACCTATGATTTGGAAGTTGTGTAAAAATTGGGCTGTACCTGCTGAATCGTTAATTAAGCCCTATAAACTACAAAGAGATACTTTAACCGATTAATCTGCCAATCATTTTGGCTGTGTAATCAACAAGAGGAATAATTCTTCCATAATTCATACGGGCTGGCCCAATAACACCGATTGCGCCAACAATTTGCTGACGCGAGTTATGGTAAGGCGATACAACAAGGGAACAGCCCGATAGCTTAAACAGGTTATTTTCTGCTCCAATAAAAATTTGTATACCATCAGCTTTAATGGAAGCATCAAGTAATTGATGAAGAACTTCTTTTGTATCTAAAATTTGAAACAAATCCCTAATTTGATTCAAATCATCAACTTGAGTAACATCGTTTAAAAGGTTAGATTGTCCTTTAACAATTAAAGACCCACCTTGTTCTCCACCAGCCCATACTGCAAGTCCTGCTGCAACAACTTTCGCTGTTAATTCATTTAAATGAGCTTGATGGTGAGTTAGTTCCTCATTAATGATAGTTTTAGCTTGGTTTAATGTTCTTCCCAAAAGACGCGAGCTTATATAATTTGCAGCTTCGTTTAGAATAGAAGGCGTTATTCCTTTTGGAACTTCAATAAGACGATTCTCAACCACACCGTCTTGATTAATTAATACAACTAATGCCCTTTCTGGGCCTAAATTTACAAACTCCAAATGCTTCAAAGGTGCTTCAGTTTTTGGAGCCATTACAAGACCTGCACATTTTGACAAACCAGAAAGTACTGTTGTTGCCTCTTCAAGAACGGATGATACACTTTGTCCAGAACCATTACAAAGTTGGTCAATGTGATCACGTTCTTTTTCACTAAGGTCACCTACTTCTAATAGCCCATGAACAAAAAAACGTAAACCATCGTCAGTTGGTAGCCTGCCAGCAGAAGTATGTGGGGCATAAAGAAGCCCTGCCTCTTCCAAATCTGCCATAATATTACGAATGGTTGCTGGAGAAAGAGGTATATTTAAGCGGCGTGATAGTGTACGTGAACCAACAGGCTCTCCTGTTTCAACATACGCATCTACTAATTCTCTAAAAATTTCAAGAGAACGCTTATTTAATTCATCTACCGAGAGAAGCATTACTTTATACCTATAAGCATAAAAAATTATAAATTTAAAATTCAGAAATTATATTTATCTAGTAAAGTAACATATTTAAATAAAAAATTCACCTCTCCCTTTTGGCTTCATTTTTTCTGCTTTCATTGCTTTTCTTTTCTGCAAATGATAAGGATTTAT
Source organism: Candidatus Paracaedibacteraceae bacterium (assembly GCA_027328625.1). GTDB lineage: Bacteria > Pseudomonadota > Alphaproteobacteria > Paracaedibacterales > CAIULA01 > CANJLN01. The sequence goes on from DAHVSZ010000014.1 coordinate 23,912, forward strand.
ACATTGAGGGTTTAATGGCTGCTGAGGGATCAATTGCTAGGCTCTTTTTTAAAAATAATAATTACATTTTCTTTTTTTTTATGTCTTGGATTTGAACATAGCAGTATTGCTTTAGCAGATAATGTTGCTTATGTAACAAATTCAGAAAACGATACTGTTTTTGTTATTTCTTCATCTGAAAAAAATTCTACGATTTTAGCCTCTATTTCTGTTGGGGGACGCCCACGAGGGATTGCTATTACTCCAGACCAATCAAGAGCATACGTTACAAATACTTATGACTCGACGCTATCAATAATAGATTTAAGTTCCAATAAGGTTATCGGAAATCCAATCCCTGTTAGTCCTGTACCATGGGCAATTGCAATTAGCTCAGATGGATTAAAAGCATATGTGGTTTCATTTAGCGATAACATCGTAGAAGTTGTAGATCTTTATTCTCATAAAATAATAGGTGAACCTATCGTTGTTGGTTCAAACCCTTTTAGCATAGCAATTAACAAAAGATATTCAAAAGCATATGTTCTTAATCTTGGAAGCAATACGGTTTCTGTTATTGATATAAAATCAGACAGTCTTCTTAAAAAAGCAATTAAAGTAGGTGGACACCCAAGAGCAATTGTTTTCAGTTCTGATGAGAAAAAAGCATATGTTGTTTGTAACAAAGATAATTTAGTTTACGTAATTGATGTTGAAAAAGACGAGCATGTAGGGGAACCTATAAAGGTTGGTAATCACCCAATTTCTATTGCTATAGGAAATTATGGTAAGGAAGTCTGGATTGTCAATAAAGAGGATAGTACGCTTTCTGTAATTAGTACAGAAACAGATAAAGTAAAAGAAACGATAAAGATAAATGGATACCCATCTTTAATTGGAATTCCAAGTTTAGATAGTAATGAAGCTCATCTTTTAGGAGATCCACAAGGGCTCTTTCAAATTTTTGACTTAAAAAATAACAAAATTACTTCTCATCCAATTAATTTTCCAGATAGCCCGAAAGTTATTGTGTATAAAGAATTTTCAAATAATTTTTTGAGAGATATGTTTTCACGCCTTACTTTTTTCTTGAGAAATATGTTGGGAGATAAAAACAGCAACAAACCAGATGGAAAAGAAGATTCTTTACCCAAAAAAGCGTTAGCTGTCAATTTGAAAGGGATTGCAATTAGTCCGAATAAGCCATTGTTGGCAATAAGTGATATCAACAATGATAAATTATATTTTTATGACTTAAAGAAGGAAAATCTACAAGATATTATTTTTAAAGTTGGCAAGATACCAAAAGAAGTGTTGTTTATGCCTGACGGTAAAAAATTAGTTGTACTTAATACTGACGGCGAATCTCTTTCATTTCTTTCATTAACAGATAGCTTTCCAGAAACATACAAAATTGCAGCTAAACCTAGGCCTCGAGCACTGGCAGTTAGTCGAGATGGACGATATTTAGTTGTTGTTACTAGCCGAGGCAACAAGGTAATGGTTTTTGATCTTTCAAGCTCATCTTTAAGACCATTTAACATAAAAGTAGGTAAAACCCCTTGGGCAGCTGTAATTCACCCAAACAATGAGAAAGCTTTTATTACTGATTGGACTGAAGGAGTTGTCTACGCTGTATCATTAAAGGATGGAAGTATTTTAGAAAGGATTAAAGTTGGAAAAAATCCTAGATCAATCTGTTTGAATTCAAATGGGGATAAAGTCTATGTCGGAAATTGGGGGGAAGCTACTGTCTCGATTATAACTTTAAAAAGTGATGTACCAATAGTCGAAACTATTCCAGTGGGCAGACAACCAAGAATGATCATTTTGAATAAGGATAATACAATAGCATATGTGATCAACGCTAAAGATGGAAATATTTCAGTTCTGAACCTTGAGAATCTTCAAGAAAAAATTGCACCAATCCAAGTAGGGCATTATCCAGTGGGGATAGCACTTTCAAAAGAAGAAAAGAAGGCTTACGTAACTCATAGAAGTAAACCCTTTATTTCGGTTATTGATTTACGGAAAAACCAATTAGAAAGAACGATAACCATTCAACCTTAATTAAGACGAATACAGCAATCCCTGTATTTCTGGACAGCCCTTATGAGTTTCAGGATAATGATTACAGCCTCTTAGTTTTCATGCCGCTTGACCGGAGGATCTACCGAGACCCTTTGGTCAAGCCAAAGGGAGACTTAGAATAGAGAAACTAATAATAATCATTTTATAGTGCTTTTGCTATAAATCTCGCTATAAAGGCTTTCCCACCCGACACAATTTTGGAACCTAGAAAAACAGCCATTTCACGTCACCTCGAGAAGGGACGTAGTCCCGACGAAGC
>DAHVSZ010000150.1 GCA_027328625.1 Candidatus Paracaedibacteraceae bacterium
TCAGTTAAAACAATGGGTTATGGGTAATCTTAAATAGTTATCTGGGACAGCCCCAATGCAATATATGGACGCAACTGTTATTGACGAATGCACAAAAGGATCATTCGAAGGAACGCTAACCTTTCCTCAAAACTTACAAAAGCTCGTTAGAATAGGTGTTGAATCTTATACCGTCGATTTATCAAAAACACCTTCAACAAAGACCGTCTACGGTGAAAGAGGAGATTCTTATGAAGAAGTCTTCCCTCTTTTTGATGCCCCACCAGTTGCTTCAATATTTAATGAAACCCAAGTTAAAGAAGCCCTCTTGGCCATACAGCACAAAGAAATAGATTACCCTGAATTTCTGAGACGTATTATGGTGGCAGGTGTTTCTCATTATGAAGTTTTCTTTAAACAACATGAAACCGTTTATTTTGGTCAGCAACAGGAAGACTCTTATACGGAAGTTTTTCCTAAAAGCTTTGTAGAAAAATAGAAAAATCATTAATTTGCAGGTTGAGCAGATATTATTCTTTGTTTTTGTTGTAAAATTTGAGAGAAATTGCTCAACCTACACTCAATTCTATGCTGATTAACATAAGGAGTTCCTATAAATGAAGAAAAGAACAAACCTTTCAAACCTAGAAGATCATATTGGGTACTGGATACGATGTCTTTCAAATTTTGTGCACGACAGCTTCGCTCAAAAAATTAAATCTTATGATATTTCTGTTGAGCAATGGGTTGTATTAAGAACGCTTTTTGATAATGAAGGTGCCACTCTTCAAGAAACGGCTATCTTGGTTGGTGTTGACAACAGCTCTCTATCAAGAATGATTGAACGACTGGTTAAAAGAGATTTAGTTATTAGAACTCAGCATCCCAGTAGTCGTCGCACCATCATTTTGGCTTTATCTTCCACGGCCAAAGAGTTAGTGCCGCTATTAGCTCAAGAAGCAGATAAAAATGATTCAGAGTTCTTTAAAACTTTTACCTCTTCTGACAAAAGCTTGTTTATCAAAACAATAAAAGACCTGCTTCTGCAAAATGGCTGGGATAAAACAGTAAGAGGGAAAGATACAATGAAATAAAGGGCCAGACTGATCAAACCTAAGTTGAAAGACTCTTCAAGACTGTTAAATCTCACGACGCCACCCCTGCTCTCTCTAATTCAAACCTTTTACGATTAAAAACATCCTATTTTTGCCAATAATGTTGACAGTTTCTATAACCCATCCCATCCCTTCCTCTATTGTTAATAGACATTTAGAGAAAGTGCAGATAATACATAATTTGAGACACTACAAGCCTTAGTTTCACAAAGTATACTTCTTGAGACCATTGTCAGCTAGACAATTGTAAATTACAAAATTCTTGACAAATTAATAGTAACTGGATATAGTTACATCATGACACAGAAAGAAAAACTCCTATTAAGAGCTATCAATAATCCAAACGATTTAAGTTTTGAAGATTTTAAAACTCTTCTTAAACAGTCCGGCTGGATTCTTGATCACCAAACCGGTAGTCACCAAATTTGGTATTCTTCAAAAGGCTGTAGGCTTTCTGTTCAGAACAACAAAGGTAAAGCAAAATCATATCAAGTGAAGCAATTCTTACAACAACGAGAAAGGGAAATGAAACATGCACAATGATTTTGACGGGTTTTCTCTTCACCTTCTCTTTGATGAAAATGATCAAGATTGGGTTGTCCATTTTGCAGAACTACCAACAGTTTCAGCATTTGGAGAAACGCCAGAACAAGCTATAGAAGAACTTAAAGTTGCTTGGGGAGGTGTTAAACAAAGTTACCTAAAGCGAGGGGAACCAATCCCTATTGCTCCTTCCAGGAAATCTTATAGTGGGCAGTTTAATGTACGAATTGATAAGCGCCTACATAAAGCACTAGCTGTCGAAGCTTCTCAAGCAGGAGTAAGTCTGAATGCTCTTGTTGCACAAAAACTTACTCAAATGTCACATGCTCATGTTGATTAAAACAAATTTATAACCTTTGAAGAGATAAAATTTAAGAAATAAAAAGTGACAACACAAAAGAAGATAGTGCTATTAGACACAAGTTATTACAGAAGCCGTGCCAAAGATTTAGATAAAATATATCCAGCAGATCAATACATACGTTGCCTCGATGCGTCGTCTCTCTTAGAACTTAGTGATATTTATGAATCAGATGGCTCTCTAAAAGCAGATGCTCACGTTAGAGAGTCTAGCTATCAACAATATGAGGCTAGAAACCTTCGGATTATTTTAAATACCGGCCAAATTATGATTTATGAACATGAAAATATTAAATTGCCATCTTTCCCTTTTATTTCTAGAGAAGAAGAGAAAGATTTGAAAATACACATAGCCGGCAAAGGTAGAAACTACAAACAAATAGAAGCTCAACGAAAAAAAGCTTTGGAAGAAGAACAGATGGCAGTGAATGATCTGTGGAATAATGTTATTACCATTTCAAACCAGAACTGCTCAATATCTCTGGAGGACATAGAAAAGAAAAAAGAACAAATTTACTTAACTCAAAGCTTTCTACCTTTCATTTCGCAAACCCAACAAAGAAAACGTCAATCTATCGCTCAGTTAATTTTTGATAGTGGATTTAAAACGTTGCATCCAGCTCTATCAAATTTAAATGTTGATTGTATGAAAGATAGAGAAAAATTTTATTTGCCAGGAATGCAATATTTGAAAAGCAATTGCCCTGCCATAAATGCTCATTTTACTTTTTACTCCCTACTCTTCCTACTAACAAGAAGACACGAAGATAAGCAAATTACCCCCACGATTGCAGGCACACAAATCAAAATTGATAAAAACAGTTTAACTGATATTAAAATTGGCCTTGGTGCTCTACCCTATGTTAATTTATTTGAAACTTTAGATAAGCATCAAGCAAACTTACTTCGCATACTTTTGCCAGAGCACACTGGGAAAATTGTAAATAACTTCAAGTGAATCTCACTCTTCTAGATTTCAATATCTTCGTTAGCGGAAATTCTTAGACAAGAAAAAATAATCTTAACCAACAATCTTGCTTTGTAATTCTAAATGGGTTTTCTTGCGATTTTTGTGGGTGTTTTGCAGTTTTTCAGAAGTACAAGAATAACGATCGTTTTTCTGGTGACGAAGTTAACTACGGCTCGAAAATGCTGAAACTATTACCGAGGGTAACTTAACACCTATCAGTTTCGTATGCCTTCGAAATCCAGTTCTCCTGCTACCTCATATGAATATCTTACAAGGCATTTAAACGATAGAAAAAATGAAGAAGACAGAAAAGTTCTTACAGCGGCATTTGAAAAACAAGAGAGGATAAAAGAAAAAAAGGGTTACCTTCTGTATATTATACCTGAAACATTAACAACTTCCTTAAATATAGAAAACAGTGAAATCAACAAGATCATTTCTAGTCTTGAGGACAGGCTTATAAAAAAGCCAAGTAGTGTTATTATTATCTTAGACAATTGGAATGAAAAAACTCCAATCCCTGAAAAAATACAAAAAATTGGCT
>DAHVSZ010000151.1 GCA_027328625.1 Candidatus Paracaedibacteraceae bacterium
GGGCCAGAGCGACTTATTTACAGCCAATTTCGAACCCGACCAACTCAGGTTTAACTAACCGCCAATGATTAATATAAATGCAAAATATTAATATAAAGTTACTAAATGATATTATATTTTAAAATTATAATACAGAAATATTGTTCTAAAAAACCGTTGGATGGTAAGAAAGATAGCTCCTTTATTTTTTCTGAGACTTGTGCTTCTTTTCTTCTGGATCAAAAGAACGAGCTTCATCAATAAGCATTATCGGGATTCCACTTCTGATCGGGTAAGCAAGACCAGCCACTTCGCTAATAAGCTCTTGCGCTTTTTCATCATATGTTAAACGAGTTTTAGTAAGTGGGCAGACTAGTATTTCCAATAATCGTGGATCAACTGTTGACATAGTGCATTGCTCCATCAGTGACAAACAACAGAATGGTCTGCTTTTTCTAAAGTAGCCATTTCAATTAATGTTATAAACATTTGCGACTGTTCTTTTAAGGTAGGTGTTTCTAAAAGGGCTTGTTTTTCTCTGGCTTCCAATGGACAAACCATAGCTAGTGCTGTGATTAATTTTTCATTTGAAGTTTGTCCAATTTCTTGCCAGTTTGGGGTTATATCTACTGATTTAAAATATGTTTCAAGTGCTTTTAAAAGTCTTGGGCGATCAAAAGAGAAATCAACTTCTTCAACTAAATCCTGTGTATAACGGTCATAACAGACTGTAGCTTTTCGATGCCCATTTTCAACGGGTAGTTCTTGGACAATATCAAATCGGCAAAGACCATTTAGGGTGACAAGAAGACGCCCGTCTTCAATTTCGTTGATATCAGCTATTTTTCCAGCGCAGCCTGAACGGAAGAGAGGAATATTATCTTCAATATTCATATCTTTTAACATGGGCTGAACAACGCCAATAATATGGTGAGTCTTAAGACTTTCTGCAACCATTGTAAGGTAGTCTGCCTCAAAAATTGGAATTGGTAATTGAGCGCGAGGCAACAGAACGGCCCCATGCAAAGGTAAAAGAGGTAGCAGGGTTGGTAAGTTTTCGATTGATGTATCTGTATTTTTTTTCATGAAAAAATCATCGTTGATAATTTACGTCTGTTATCAAGGGTTAAACTGTGACTATGTCCCAGAGCTGCAAAAATTTTAAGTAAAGTTGTTTTTGCTAACCCATCTTGCCAATTTTTGTCACTTTGAACTAATGCTAAAAGCTCTTCGATAGCTTTTTGCATTTGATTGTTAACGAACTCTTGTAAAGCATTTTGATAAACAATTTCAAGTGAATTCTTTTTATTTTCATCAAAAGAATAATTTTCAATTTCTTTTAAGAGAGCTAAGTGATTTAGTAAAGCCTCTGCTTGAGGCGTTTTTTTCATATCATCAGGAATTTGTTTTAATATGTCTTCCGCTGGTTCAGGTGCTCCTGTCATAAGATAACAGTGAGCAAGTCCAGCTAGGGCATTCTCTTGGTTTGGCATTTGTTGCAAAATTTTGGCCCAGAAACGAGATGCGTCCTCGTAAAATTCCTGATCAAAAGCTTCTTGAGCTTGCTTCAAAGTTGTTTCCAGATTTAAGTCTTCTGGAATATCCATCATCGCAATTAATCGATCTAAAAAGGACTGTAATTTTTGTTCAGAAACGACACCCATGAAAGCATCAACAGGTTGCCCTTTTAAAAATGCATATACGGTTGGGATAGATTGAACCCTTAATTGAGCTGCAATTTCAGGATTTTCATCAACATTTATTTTAGCTAGAATTACCTTACCGTGTTGTCCAGTCACTATACGTTCGAGAAGAGGACCTAATTGTTTGCAAGGTCCACACCATGGTGCCCAAAAATCTACTAAAACGATTTTGCTTTGTGAGGCATCAATAACATCTGATGTAAAATTTTCAATCGTAATATCTTTTATATAAGACGAGCTATTTTGATCAGCTTGAGGACGACTGTTGAACAATAGCATAAGCTAAATCTCTCTCAAATTTATACAGCAATGGGCTGTTCAATACTTTTTAATCTGTAAGACAGGTAGTTATCAGCATGTTGGCATAAAAGAGGAAGCTGATCTGTAAAAAAATGATCTGCTTGATTAATAAGCTGGTAATCAATCGAAATTCCTTTTTGATTACGTAGTTTTGTAACTAATGTTTCAACAGATGCATGAGGAACAACAGTGTCTTCTCTACCCTGGATAATTTGGCCTGATACAGGACAAGGAGCTAAAAAGTTAAAATCATACATGTTTGCTGGAGGGCTTACAGAAATAAAACCTTCTAGTTCAGGACGTCGCATAAGTAGTTGCATACCAATCCAAGCACCGAAAGAAAAACCAGCAACCCAAAACCGACTAACATGAGTATGAGTTGATTGTAGCCAATCTAAAGCAGAAGCAGCATCACTAAGTTCACCTTCTCCATTATCGTAACAGCCTTCTGAACGTCCAACACCTCTAAAATTAAATCTTAAAGTTGAGAATCCTTGGTCAGCAAAGCAACGGTACAATCCATAAACAATTTTATTATTCATAGTGCCGCCATGTTTAGGATGAGGATGGAGTATCAAAGCTATAGGGGCATCTTTTTCTTTTCCTGCATGATAGCGGCCCTCTATTCTCCCAGCGGAACCATTAAAAATGACTTCTGGCATGTCTTATTTTTTCCTTTCGCGTCCCATTTTCAGAGCAATTATTGTAAGCTGAATGATAACAATTAACTGACAGCAACTAAGATTTTTTGACTAAATACTTGACTTATTTGGTCGGGATATCATATTTCTTAATTAAGTTTAACTCGAAATGTATAACCAAAATCAATCAAAATAAATAAACGATGTGTGAGTTTAGCATGCTTATAAGTGAAGTGCTATGAAAATTAAGTTCTGGAGAGTTTGTTGAAAATAAATACGAAAGCCCGATATGCAGTTATGGCGATGGTGGACTTGGCTCAATACAATGGAGAGTTTACCGCTTCTTCTTTGACGGCTATATCAGAACGTCAAGGATTATCTTTGTCCTATTTGGAGCAGATTTTTCTGAAACTAAGACGGGCCGGGCTTGTTGTTAGTAACAGAGGGATACATGGTGGATATTTACTTTCAAAGAAGACTGAAGAAATATACATTTATGATATTATTAAAGCTGTAGAAGTGCCTATAAAAGCCACTCTTTGTAGAGGAGGCCCTCATGTTGGATGTAAAACAAAAGGGACTCAGTGTTTAACACATAGTTTGTGGGCAGGGCTAGAAGAAGTTGTTGAAAAATTCCTTCAACATGCAAGTCTAGAGGATATATTGAGGCGACAAGTTTCTGGGTATAATTTCTTGAATTTAGAAAAAGCACCAAGTCGACCTGTTGTATATACTGGGGTGAGGATATTTTGAACTGCTATTTTGACTATAACGCAACGGCACCTTTATGTGTTACTGCACAAAAAGCAATGAGTAATGCAATGGGGATTATTGGAAATCCGTCG
>DAHVSZ010000152.1 GCA_027328625.1 Candidatus Paracaedibacteraceae bacterium
ACTAATCTCTTAGTAATCGTCAGCCCCAATCCGCTTCCCTGATAATTGGTATTTCTCGAGTCCTCCAATGTGTACATTCGTTCAAAGACACGGTCTTTATGCATTTCATTTATTCCTTTTCCTTTATCTGATATTTCTACAAAAACATCATTATCAGTTATTCTGATCTTTAAACCCACCATCTTACCATCGGAACCATATTGAATTGCATTCGTAATTAAATTATTCAGAACCCTCTCAATTGCATCTTCATCTCCGCTAACAAAGACAGAATCATCGGGTATATCAATCACTACTTCAAATTCTTTGCTGATTAAAATTTCGTAGTAATCCAAAATTATTTTTCGGCTGACTTCACATATGTCAATTCGTGAAGAATTTAATTTTTTATCTCCTGACTCTAATTTTACAAGTTCAAAAAAACGGTTTATTAACGCTAATACCTCGACCGTTTTTAAATTAACTGTTTTTAGTAAACTCATAACCTTTTCCGAAGTCAGACTTTTATCGTTATTTATCATTTCAATATAACCTAGTATAACTGTTAAAGGCGTCTTTAAATCGTGTGAAATATTTGATAACATTTTTCGCATGGACAGTTCAATACTATTGCAGTTCCCTTTGATCTTTTGATTATGGTCTAAAAGACGGTTTATTTGAATTAACAAGGATTTTATATATTTATCTTCCGTGTTAAGCAATAATCTTTCGCCTGTCTCTTCATTAACAACTTTTCGAAGTTTATTTCTTATATATTTAATCTCAGTCCTTAGATTTAATCGGCTTCGGAAAAGAAATATATTTACTGCTGCAGAGCATATGAATAAAATAACCAACATATAAAACAATTTAAAAATCTCCCAACTTATAACCGATTCCCCACAAAGTTTTTATGTACATTGGATGAGATGGATCGTCCTCAATTTTCTCTCTGAGCCGTCTAATATGAACATTAATTACATTCTCATCTCCATGATACTCATCTTCCCATACGGATTTATAAAGTTGAGACTTAGTATATACTTGTGAAGGATTAGAAATAAAGAGTTTTAAAATATTAAATTCTTTTGCCGTGAGATTAATCTTTTCATTGAATTTTTTAACAGAAAAGCCATGCAGGTCAACACTTAAATCACCTATTTTAATGATTTTTTCTTCCTTTGAAGACAGGGAGCTCTTATAGTGTCTTTCTCTTCTAATGGTTGCTTTAATTCTGGCTATTACCTCCAGCATAGAAAAAGGTTTAGAAATATAATCATCAGCCCCGAGGCCGAGACCAAGTGCCTTATCTACATCTTCATCTTTTGCAGACATGATAAGAACGGGAACCATACTTTTGGAACGAATCATTCTTAAACATTCCATCCCATCTATCTTCGGAAGCATTAAATCCAACAATATAACCTCAAACTTTTGGGTGTTCAATATGTCTAAAGCTTCTTCACCATCAAAAGCTGCTGTTACTTCAAACCCTTCTTTCGTTAAGCTTTCGCTTACCATATCGCTTATGAATTGGTCGTCTTCTACAATTAATATTTTGTAACCCAAGCTTTCCGCTCCTTAAATATAAAACTGATATTCTTAATTCACTGTTTATTTCAATCATTATACAGATAATTAATCTCATTATAATTATTTTTTATACAAAAGGAGATAAATATTCCAAAACATTTTAAATACAAACAAATAAGACAACCATTCTTCAATAGCGGGAATTGTTGTCTTGTGTTTTTCTCTTTTTATCTCACCTTTATCGAACCATCTTCACTAGATAGACTTACTTTATTACTTCCCGCGCCAATTTCACCTTTTTTCAGTTTTACGCCATCATGGCTCTTATTAAGCCCATCTAGATCAAACGTTACATCAGAATTACTCTGAGCAAAAACAGCAAGTGAAGTTGGCGCTTTTTTATAAGATACACCTATATCTCCTGATTTCGTATTTACTGATAAAGATTTTCCTTCTGTTATGTCCTTGATTGAAACCGCTCCATCTTTAGAAGTAACCTTTACATTGGAACTATGTATTTCCTTCATCTCGTTATCGCCGCTTGCAGATGTTATATTTAATTTCTCAAAAGAACTATTTTCAACGCTTAACGCCCCATCCTTGGATGAAAACTTTCCAGTATGAGCCGAAACATTATTGATTTTTTCATCACCGGAATGATTATCAACGACAATATGTTCAGCTGAAATTTCACTTAATTGTATATTCCCATCTTTATTGGTTATTTCAATATTGTTCATACCTGAATTGGGAACATTAATATAGATTGTGCCGCCCTGCTTCCCAAAAGTAAATCCATCCAAAAAGCCGCCATTCTTTTGTTCTTTTTGACTAACGACCAAATCTCTCCCATTTTCTTGAAATGTAACTGGAGCCTTATCTTTCTGTTTCCCCTCAGCAGATATTGTTGCCTTATTTAAATTACTCTTTTTAAACTTCACATCCCATGAGTCAGTATATACTTTTAAAGTATCAATTTTTTCAACATTGTAGGACACGTTCTTTTTAAAGTTTTTAGTATCTGTCTTATAAAGGCTTAAAACAATTCCGCCGATTACGATTAACACTGCACATGATGCTATAATCTTCTTCATTGTATAATTTCTCCTTTTATCTACAATAAATCTTTCTGATCCACCTTACGGTAAGAAAGATAACCCACTAAAAAACCAAATAAACAAAGTATAATTGGAATGATAATAAATTGACTTAAACTGACTGTTTCTCCTCCGTCGGAAACTGTTGCATTGATAAAGACCCCGATTATGACAGCCCAAGTGATTGTAGCAGAAGTTGATTTTTTTCTCATGCCGAAAAATAAAGGAATCAGACTCACTCCTCCCATCATAAAAGCGGTGAGAAGAGTCGATGGCATAGCGGAAATAACTTCACTCATTTCAACAGGCTTCTCGAATAAATATAAGTGCGGACTCACGAAGAGAATTAACAAGTTAATAACAAACGTAGCAATAACAATACTTATAAAGCAGAATAGGAAGACAATAGATAGTTTAGCTTGCATTAATTTTTTTCTTTGTAAAGGATAAGTAAACAGCAATTGTATTGTTTTATTTTTATATTCATCAATAACTAAACGGGATAAAATCACAGCAGAAAAACAAATAAACACAATTCTGATTAAAATATTAGTTAGAGATATAAAATCTGCATAATCACGAAACATAAGTTCATTTTCATTTTTAGATTCCCATCCCATAAGAGCCACTAAGGCAAAGATGATGAATATCCAAAGTGCCACCCATTTAAAATACTGTGATAAGTGATGTTTTTTGTACTCTAATTTCATAAGTTTTAACATGCTAATAGCCTCCAGCAGAAGAATTTAAGACAATG
>DAHVSZ010000153.1 GCA_027328625.1 Candidatus Paracaedibacteraceae bacterium
CAAGGGTTGTAGACGCCCTTGGTATTTTTTTGCGGAAAATTCATCTGTTACTGTATAGTAGGCCGTATGATTTGTCAGTCACCTTCATCCTTCTGCTGACTGCGTGCGGCGGTAGTAAATATGATAATGCAATTAATGAAGTGATGAAGCAGGAGAAGAAAGTCAGAAAAGAAATACGAGCAGATTCAGATGAGTACAAAAGAGGTAACGCCATAATTCGTGTATATGATGACGGGAAGTATATTCAACTTGCGTTTTATCTGCCAGAAGAAAGTTCTCGCAAGAGCTGACTGCTTATTCTTTATTATGAGAAGCTTGGAGATTCTTATGAGGAAATGACACATATGCCGGGTGATAGTGATGGCGACCGCCTTGGTCTTTATAAGAAAACACCTGATTATAAAGAGGTTAAAAGCAAGGAAACAAAAACAATGTGCTTGTTCATTCCTGATAGGGGAACAATTGTTTCACCGTTAAGTTGTTGTGTGAGAGCCAGTATGTTAAAATGCTACGTAGATTTAATAATAAAGTTTAGATTCAAGGAGATTTATTTATGAAGTTGGATGAATTTACCATCGGGCAGGTTTTTCAAACTAAATCTTTTGAATTAACAAAAGAGAATATAATGAATTTTGCAGAAGTGTATGACCCACAATACATGCATTTAAATGAAGAAAAAGCAAAAATGGGCAGATTTAATGGAATTATTGCTTCTGGAATACAAACGTTATCTATTACTTTTAAGCTTTGGATTGAAGAAGGGTGTCATGAAGACGATATTATTGCTGGGACAGGAATGAATAATATAAAATTCCTAGCACCCGTTTACCCTAATGATAAACTGCACACTATTGTTAAGGTTATTGATAAAAAACCAAATAAAAGCCAGACGGGGATACTTACTGTATTGTTATCTACCTATAATCAGAAAGAAGAAAAAGTGTTTGAAGGTGAGTTATCAGTATTAATGAAACGCTAAATGACTTTTGTGGCATATCATCGTCACCTTTCATTTTTTATAGGTGTCTGGATGAAATAAGCAATCATCTTAATGAATTGAGTGGACTTTGAGTCTGCTCTTTTTTATTTGTTCAACCTATGTCAAGAAACAAAGGACTAACAATAACGAAAAAATCATCTCGTAAATACGAATTTAAACATTGCTGCCTTGAGGTTTTTTGCATATTTCTCTGTATCATTGCACCGGATGAATATCTATAATGAGCGTTCTATCCTTCGATGTTATGTTTCCTTTTTACTTTTTGGTTTTGTCAGTTCAAAGCTGTACTTTACCATGTCATGGATTTGGTGCTCTGGGAGTCCCTCATCTAAGGTAAGAGTATTCCAATGCTCCTTGTTCATATGGTATCCGGGCTTGATTTCTTCAAAAAGACCACGTAGAAAATCAGCCCTTTCAGGTTCGCATTTAAGGTTGACACATAAGTGTTCGTCGCGAGTGAAGATAAGTGCAAATATTTTCTTATTCCCTTTGTGCCGAATTGCAGTCCAACCATCTCCAAAAGGATGGTCTTCATAAGAGTTTGGAAAGGTTAGACAGTAATCTTTTATTTCATCATAATTCATTATCAATTCACTCCATACCTCATTATTTTTATATACAGAACATATTTGTTCAAACTAAGATTTGCGGTTTCTTTTATACAATCCGAGATTTCCTCAAGTCTTTGTTTGAACTTAGCTTCTGAACCTTGAGTTGTTGGATAGTAATACTCACCCCTATTAAAGAATCTGGCATCGTCTGCATTGTCGTTAATTTTTCCTCTGTATCATGAGCATATTTATATCCCTTACCGTAATCTAAATCTTTCATCAAAAGGAGCAGACTTTATGTCTGCTCTTTTTTTGTTCATGAAAAAGCCATTTTTCTTATCCTCAGTCTGATAAAAGATTTTCTGTGAATCATTTAACAATTATTGGTCAATTTTTCTTTTTCAATAATATCCTTTACCACATCCTCAATTGTGATATGCCCAAGAGCTTTTTCCAAGGCAGATTGGGCGATTTCAAATATTGGACCAATTGTACTTTGAATGTTCCGGCCTACAGGACATTGAGGATTGGGATTTTCATGTATACTAAACAATTCTTTATCTTGAACAACATGAACTGCTCTATAAACATCAAGTAAGGTGATTTCAGTTAAATCCTTCGCTAATTCAGCTCCTGCAATACCTGGCTGAACTTTTACTAAACCTGCTTTTTTCAGCATCCCCATAATTTTTCTTATGAAGGCGGGATTTGTATTTACACTTCCAGCTAAAAATTCAGAAGTGCTAATTCCGTCTTCATTTATTTCAATAAGAGCCAATATATGAATTCCTACAGCAAAACGGCTGCTAATAGACATGATTTCTTCACCATCCTAATTACGTTCACTCTTTATAGTACACTTGTAACTGAATGTATTACAAGTTCTTTTACTCTAATATGCTCAATTAACAAGATGATAAAAGTATTGACAAATAAACGAGGTGTAACTAAAATCATTACATGTAATCAATATGGTTACATGTAAAATTTTGAATGATTAGGAGGACTTTAAATTGAAAATTGGAATCATTGGTGCAACCGGAAAAGCTGGAAGTCTTATCTTGAAAGAAGCGGTAAGCAGGGGACATGAAGTAACTGCAATTGTAAGAGATGCTGCAAAACTTAAAGAGGAAAAGATTTCAATCATTGAAAAAAATATAATTGATCTTACATCGGATGATCTAAAAAAGTTAGATGTAGCAGTTAATGCCTTCGGTGCTCCATTAGGAGAAGAACAGGCACATGTAGATGCTGGCCGGGCATTAATTAGGGCATTAAAAGGAACGGGTACAAGAGCCGTAATTGTAGGTGGAGCAGGGAGTCTTTATGTAGACGAAAATAAAACTGTCAGTGTAATGGATACACCTGATTTCCCGGAGATTTTTATTCCAACAGCTAAAGGCCAAGGTCGTAACTTGCAAGAACTAAAGGAAACTTCTGATATTAACTGGACATTTATCAGTCCTTCAGCGGTATTTGACCCAGACGGGAAAAGAACTGGATTTTATCAGTCAGGAAAAGATCATCTTCTTGTGAATTCGAAAGGCGAAAGTTATATCAGCTATGCAGACTATGCAATTGCAGTATTGGATGAAATTGAAAATCCAAAACATATAAATGAACGCTTTACAGTTGTTGGAGAAGCTGAATAAGTGATTGAGTAGAAACAAAGGGTACCATTAGTGTCATCGCTAATGGTATCTTCCTTCTAAGAATGTACGGAGACATTGAAAACTTTGCAATCAGAGCAGCTGATTTATTCGAGTTGAGGATAGAG
>DAHVSZ010000154.1 GCA_027328625.1 Candidatus Paracaedibacteraceae bacterium
AACTGTACTATGATTTCCTCATCACGGGATGCCAACATGGAATATCACCATGGCAACGGTACGACAAAGTGGGCAGCCGACAAATCCAGGAATGATCAGCCTCAACTTTATATCAGATCATGGCACGTCAGACCGCGTTATCTGGATCAGAAGAATCAGTACATTATCGATAGACGTGCCGAGGCCTACCAGACAATTTTATGCAAAATGTCTTGCAATAAAAGTAACACTACAAACGCCACCACATCCTAAAGCCTGTTAGCCTTCTGGCAACGTCTTCAAGAAGAATTAGGATAAATATCATGCAAAAATCAAATGTAACAGAGAAATTTAGGAAGTGGGCAACAGGCTATTCTGGCTGTGATGGCGGCGATCTTGGTTCTTCCACATCACCAAGCATTTGGGTTTGTGGAATAGAATGGGGTGGTGGTGGCAATAAAGAATGGTTAGAAAAAGAGCTGGAATCTGAAGCGAAAGATCCAGGTTATGGATATGATACGCCAAAAGATAACCTGGCCTATATATTCAACAGACAGACAACCAAGCTTCTTTGTGCAATTGATGGCGGAAAAGTAGAAGGCTACGAAACCTTTGCTATGGATAAAAAGCCATTTGTAAAACTCGAACATGGTTATTATAAAATGAACCTATATCCATTGCCATTCAAAAACACTAACAACGATTTGTGGAGTGATGAATTTTCTGATTTGACTGGATTTAATTCAAAGGGCGATTATGTTGAGTGGTGCAGATTAAACAGGCTACCTGTCTTGTCTGGTATGGCTAAAAAATACAATCCAAAGCTCATCATATGCTTTGGAAAAACGTATAAAGAAGATTTTAAAAAGGCATTTGTTGATGATTGTAATGAGGAGCATGTAGAAGACATACTGGATCGTCAGATTTCATGGTACCAGGATAAATCAACAACGATTGTTGTGTGCCCATTTCCTGTAAATAGGTACGGTTTAAATAGCAATGAATTGCTCCAGGCGTTTGGCGAAAAAATAAAAACCATAATCAACCCAGAAGTAAACATTTAAAGCAAGGAGAATAGTTATGCATAGAGTTACTGCTGAGGTTCGATATTCCCCGTCAGACAGGGAACCAACCCAGAAAACAAAACTTATTGTTCACGTTTATAAATTGCCAGCCACAGAATCAGAAGTAACCGCATTCATAAAGAGAAAAAACCAAAAATAGAATTTCTTTATCCTCTCTACAAAACAATAAGTTTACAAGGCTGAAGATCGAATGCCTATAATTTTGCCTAGTATTGAAGGTTGTGACCTTGAAAAAAATAGGTGGTATGTCGGTCGTGGAAGAAATGGAAACGTTGGATTATGGGATGGCGAAAGCTTTCTTGTGATTGGTTCAAAATTTTGGCATAATTTAATAAAGTATGAATCTTTATATACAAATGAGTCTGGTACATTCCAGCCTTTCATGAGGATAGATGAAGGAATCATGATTGAATCATTCGGAAAAATCGGTTGGGATGCTCACTATGGTCGATTAATTAGCTTTGAATGTGACAACAAGCCCAACCTTTTGTGACACTTTGGTTTCTGAGCCCTGATCGACGGCAGCAGGCTGATTTCGGTCATTGGATAAGCCGTGACCATCAGGCTGCATACACTAGGGGGCTTATAGATGACGGGCCCCATAGGTTTGTACTATGACCTTCACATAAGGTGAATATTATTTATGCAAATTAATGAAATATTTAACAATCAACTTCGGATTAAGGAGCTAAACTATGTTACCGACAAGTGCCCATTGTGCCACTCAAGTATTTCTCCGGTTCCGGTAATTTTAAGTCACAACAACTATAAAGGCGCTGCCATGTTTTTGTGTCCAAACAAAAAATGTGGTAATTTTTTTATTTCTCACTATGAAAACGACCGTTATACCGGATCTTATCCGAAAATATTTATCGAGCAACCATTACCGGATTCTGTAAAAAATGTTTCAAAATGTTTTGTGCAGATATATAACGAAGCAAAGCAGGCGGAAAATAGCTCATTAAAAAATCTATACGGAATAGGTTTGCGAAAAGCTCTTGAGTTTTTGATTAAAGATTACTGTATCAATGAAAAACCAGAAAATGCTGACGCAATAAAATCAGAAAGTCTAGCAAGTTGCATAAACAAATACATTGACGATAACAACATAAAAGAGTGTGCATCTAGAGCCGCGTGGATAGGAAATGATGAGACACATTACAAGCGCAAATGGGTTGACAAGGATGTAACGGACTTGGATGATATAATTCAATTAACAGTCGCATGGATGGATTACAACTTGAGAACTAAGAAATTATTATCCGAAATGACAAAGTAGACTGTTGCTACCTTCTGCTTTTTAAATACGTCGTACACGGTTCGCCACTTTTTCAATGACAGTTCCGCTGCCCTGCCGCCGTTGAGCCCTGATGGTCGGCAGCAGACTGGAAGTGGACATTCAGTGGCTGAAAGAAAATGACATCACCCGACCCAAAACGGTCAATCATCCTGATGGTAGCAGTTTACATAAGTCTAGCTAGGTTTCTCCTATTCCCAGCCAGGTCGCAGATGCTCAATAACATTTCGATAGAATGAACCAGACTTGAGTAACGTTGGCCAACTCCTACCTTCGTTTAGTAAAGTCCTAGCTGAAACCATCTCTACTAATGCTTCCCAGATCCTGTTTGGGTGGTCTCTAAACTCTACGACAACATCGTGTAGCTTTTCTTTCTTTATAACCACGTGTTTCTCGAATAAAAAGGCCATACCAAAGATTGTAATTTGTGGTATTGCAGCATCAAGTTCGTCAAATACCGGCGTTATGATATATCCAATTTGCTGACCATAGGCTTTCTTCCGTTCAACTTCATCGGCATATCGTTTTCTTTTTAATCTCTTGAATGAATCCACCTCAGCAGATACGAGACGGCTTAGCTCGTAGGAGTCCATAAATTTCTCAGCGGTAAGCTCTGATTGCAGGACCTTTGAGAAACTACCTCCATCGTCAGTGAATATTTTAGCCGGATCCTTCTTGGCAAGCTGAGGGTCACCATAGTAAGTGGCGACATACGCTTGCATACCATCTTTAAGAGGAATTACGTGATTAGAGAAGGGACGGCCAAACCTGTTTTCGAGCCCCATCACTTCTTCAGGAAGCATGGCGTCAATTTCTCCAGCCCTTCTTTCAAGGAAGTAACCAAGCGTAGAAAGCGAATGGAGTAGTTGCACGATCCTAGGGTCGTTGGACCTTAGAAAGGTATTGTCTACTCGAGTTTGATTGTTTAGATTGACTGCTACATTGGATGCAAATTCTTTATTTTTC
>DAHVSZ010000155.1 GCA_027328625.1 Candidatus Paracaedibacteraceae bacterium
ATCAAGGTTTAATGGTAAGTAAAGAGAAGGCTGAATTATTTAAACGGTTACGTATCAAGTTTAATTTAGATGCTAAATCGGATCTTGGATATATACCGTGGGGATGGGATGGTGTTGAATACTATGGACTATCGTTCCTTAATCCTCATAATAATGATGTGAAATTTAGAGAGTACAGCAAGCGTTATTTGGAGAGCGTTCCATTTGAAGAGATGCTAAGGGATAGAGTTAAAGATGAACATGTTCGTGAAGAGATATTGGAGAAGGTTAGCGAAGAAGAACAATCACAACCTCTATTGCAAATTAAATTAGATGATATGACATCTATTCCAGAAGTATATTATAAAGGTGAAAAGATTACAGAAAGAGTGAAGGTTTCATTTGATTGGGAAACTGCCACATATTATGATGAGAGCAAAGCAAACATTTTAATTAAACGTGGGGTTAAAGATAGTCTTGGACAACCAACTGTTGAAACCATTGAGACTAAAAAACAAGGAAAAATTATAACAACTTTGGTTTATTAAGTCCCCCCGACTTATAACGGGGTAGTATTGAGTAAATTTGTACATCGGATGCCCCTCTTCTTTATAAAAATTGTTAGATTGGAAATTTGAAATTTGCTTTTTTAGACTCAAATTAAACTTAATAATTGATTAAACGAAAGTTGTCAGATTCCTTGTTCAGTATGGATTTAACGGCAGCTTATTTTTTATGGAATTAATTCTTTAGTTAACTAAAGTGTTTATTATCAAAATTAGACGAAAGGAGGTGGCTGCACTGGCGAGAAGGAAACAGATGACTGATACTCTCAAAGGTCAGATTACCAATGAACAAAAAGAAGTAAGAAAAGAGAATGAGGAAAAGCTGAAGGATTTTGAACCATTGCACGCAAAGCCACCACACTGGCTGTCTACAATGGGTAAGAATGAATGGACTAGACTATATCCGTATTTGAAAGCTTTACCTATAAGTGAGCTTGATAGGACATTATTAGCCATGTATTGTAATAGTTTTGCTCAATATCGTGAAGCCTTAAAGGATATTGCTCAGAATGGTCAAATTATGTTTGAACTGAACAGTCAAGGCGTTGAAGTGAAAAAGAAAAATCCGTCAGTTGAAATTATGAATGCAATGTCTAAAGAAATTCGGGGTATTGCTGGACAGATGGGTTTATCATTGGATTCTAGGTTAAGATTAGTCGGGCTCAATAATGAAGATGATGAACAAGAAGATCCAATGCAAAAGTTTAAGAAGCGTGGTAAATCATGATTGATGAAACTACGCTGTACGCAAGGAAAGTTGTTAATGGTGAGATAATTGCCTGTAGAAAAATAATCCTTGCTTGTCAAAGGCATTTAGATGACATCGAGAAATCCAAAACAGATTCATTTAACTATTGTTTTAATGTTGAAGAAGCACAAGAAAGCATTAGTTTTATTGAGACTTTATCCAATCCTGAGACTGGTGAAGGCTTAGAATTATTAATGTTTCAGAAATGGATTATTGGATCTATATTTGGATGGATAAGAAAAGACAATGGTCACAGACGATTCAAACGTGCAATGATCTCAATGGCCAGACGTAATGGGAAAAGTTTAATTGTCGCTGCAATTGGTGGTAAAGAGTTTATTTTAGGTGACTCACCACAGATGAACAGAAAGATTGTGTTTGCATCTAACGCCATGAAACAGGCTAGACATGGTTTTGAGTATATGCAAGGACAATTTAGAATCCTATCAAAGCAGTCTAAATCAATTAAAAGAAGTGTAAAAGTTTTAAAAGATTCAATTGAAGATAAATCCTCGAACAGCAAAGCCTATCCTGTAGCTTCAGATACCGGTAAACTGGATGGTTTCGCTTCCACTGTTGCTATTATAGATGAATTCCACGAGAGCCCAGACTTAAAAATGTACAACGTTTTGAAAACTGGACAAGTAGGTCTTAAAAGCTCCTTATTAGCTATTGTAAGCACCGCAGGACTTAACCCCAATGTTCCTATGTATAAGGAAATCCAAATGCTTGATCGTGTCTTAGAAGGCAATTTAACAATGGATGACTACTTCATTGCTATTTATGAGCAAGATGACGTTGAAAAAGAAATTGATATGCCTGAGACATGGATTAAATCAAACCCTCGCTTAGAAGATGAAGAAGCTGCGTCCTTTATGGTTGATAATATTAAGACCGATGTTCAAGCAGCTAAAGTACAACGCAATCTAAACTCCCTTTATGTAAAAACCTTTAATGTGTGGAGACAGGCAAGTGAACAAAGCTATATCCCTTTAGATGATTGGAATGCTTGTGCAGTTGAAGAAGCGCCGGATATCAGGGGGAAAGAAGTATACATTGGACTGGATATGGCAAAAGTTGAGGACTTAGCTGCTGTTTCATGGATTTATCCATTGGAAGATGAAAAGAAACGTTTTTACATTGATAGCCATTCCTTTGTTGGAACAAAAGGTGGAATTGAAGCTAAGTGTCAAAGGGATAAAATCGATTACAAGCAGCTGGCTGCAGAAGGATATTGCACAATTACAGACAAACACACTGGAATTATAAATCAACAGCAAGTTATTGACTACATAAAGAATCATATTGAGGAAAATGACTTGAAAGTGAGAGGATTGCTGTTTGACCCACATATAGTTGGCTTAGTTCTAAACGAGCTAGAAGATTATCCTCAAATTGAAGTAGGGCAGGTAGCTACAAAGTTAAATGCGCCTGTTAAGGATTTAAGGTTATGTGTCTATGATCAGCGTTTGATTCACAGTAATAACCCATTGTTAACAGAAGCAGTGAATAACGCAATTGTAAAAGAGTTTAACGATTTAACAAGGTTAGTTAAAGAAAAGAACAGAAACAAAATTGATCCAATTATAGCTGGAATCATTGCTCATTATGAAGCAATGCATCATTATTCAGATGAGTATGATCAAGATTACTATGCAAATTACAATTTTGCTTTGTAAAGGAGGAAAACATGAAGCTTGAAAAAGTTACCGCAGCATTAATGAGTGTGGTCAAGTTTATCTTTATGAACTTACACACTCTTTTATTTTTAGCTGGGCTAGTATTCGTTAATATCACAGCCTATAAATTTTCAGAATTACTGGGTTTATTATCAACGGGAGTCCTCTTAGTGTTGATTGCAATGATCATTAATCCTAAAGAAGAAAGGAAGTGATTAATTGGCATTCTTTAGATCAATGAATACAGGAGGGGAATCAAATGCTGTAAGTGCAAATGATCAAGCTTTTATAGATATCATTATGGGTGC
>DAHVSZ010000156.1:667-3232 GCA_027328625.1 Candidatus Paracaedibacteraceae bacterium
GGGCCTTGTACACACCGCCCGTCACACCACGAAAGTCTGCAATGCTAGAAATCGTGAAGCTAACTCGCAAGAGAGGCTAACGCTTAAGGTGTTGCCGGTAATTGGGGTGAAGTCGTAACAAGGTAGCTGTAGGGGAACCTGCGGCTGGATCACCTCCTTTTAAGGGAGTATAAAAAAATCTACGTGTCTGCTGTTTAGTTTTGAAATACTGGTCGGTAGGCTTATGGGCCTATAGCTCAGGTGGTTAGAGCACACGCCTGATAAGCGTGAGGTCTCTGGTTCGAGTCCAGATAGGCCCACCAATAGCTTAAGGCGTGTAAAGAATCGGGGGTGTAGCTCAGATGGCAGAGCGCCTGCTTTGCATGCAGGAAGTCATCGGTTCGATTCCGTTCACCTCCACCAGTTTAAAAGTGTTATTGTTCTTTGAAAATTGAACGTCTAATTAAGCAATTAAGAATTAGGATCAAGGCGAATTTTAAAGTTGTGTAACATAAGATTAAGTTACTAAGGGCTTATGGTGGATGCCTTGGTATCCGGAAGCGATGAAAGACGCGGTTAGCTGCGATAAGCGTTGGGGAGCTGCCAAACAAGTTATGAGCCAACGATTTCTGAATGGGGAAACCCGTCATGATGAACTTATGACATCTATTACTGAATACATAGGTAATAGAAGCGAACGAGGGGAACTGAAACATCTAAGTACCCTCAGGAATAGAAAACAATAGTGATTTCCCAAGTAGTGGCGAGCGAAAGGGAAACAGCCTAAACCAGGTATAATTATAGTCTGCATGCGTTTTATATCTGGGGTAGTGGGATGCTTGTAGGAATCGTGCAGAGATTCCGAAAGAGTTACAAAATTAATTTATAGCTGAATATTCTGGAAAGTATAATCACAGAGGGTGACAATCCCGTAAGCGAAATGAATTAATCTCTTTTAAGTATTCCCGAGTACCGCGGAACACGTGAAATTTTGCGGGAATTATGGAGGATCATCTCCGAAGGCTAAATATTACCGGATGACCGATAGTGAACTAGTACCGTGAGGGAAAGGTGAAAAGCACCCCGAGAGGGGAGTGAAATAGTATCTGAAACCATTTGCCTACAATCAGTAGAAGCTCTATGTACATCAGCAATGATGGACAGAGTAACTGCGTGCCTTTTGCATAATGAGTCAGCGAGTTATTTTGTATAGCAAGGTTAAGCCGTTAATGGTGGAGCCGTAGCGAAAGCGAGTCTTAATAGGGCGATTTAGTTATACGAAATAGACCCGAAGCCAGGTGATCTACCCATGGCCAGGGTGAAGCAAGAGTAAAATCTTGTGGAGGCCCGAACACACTAACGTTGAAAAGTTAGGTGATGAGCTGTGGATAGGGGTGAAAGGCCAATCAAACCTGGAGATAGCTGGTTCTCCTCGAAATATATTTAGGTATAGCCTCGTAAATTAGTAACCGGGGGTAGAGCACTGGATGAGCTAGGGGTCTTACCGGACTACCAAACTCAATCAAACTCCGAATACCGGTTATGCAATTACGGGAGTCAGACTGTAGGAGATAACTTCTATGGTCAAAAGGGTAACAACCCAGATCGCCAGCTAAGGTCCCAAAATATGTGCTAAGTGGAAAAGGATGTGGAAACGCATTGACAACCAGGAGGTTGGCTTAGAAGCAGCCATCCTTAAAAGAAAGCGTAATAGCTCACTGGTCAAGTGAGTCCGCGCCTAAAATGTATCGGGGCTAAGCACATTACCGAAGCTGCGACTGTGTATTAATTTACACGGGGTAGAGGAGCGTTCCGACAACCGCTGAAGGTAGACCGAAAGGACTGCTGGAGGAATCGGAAGTGCGTATGCTGACATAAGTAGCGAGAAAATATGTGAAAAACATATTCGCCGTAAGTCTAAGGTTTCCTGAGCAAGGTTAATCCTCTCAGGGTTAGTCGATCCCTAAGTCGAGGCCGAAAGGCGTAGATAATGGAAAACGGGTTAATATTCCCGTACTGCAACTTTAACGCTATCAGCGAAGGGGGGACGCAGTAGGATAGATCGTCCGGCTGACGGAATAGCCGGTTTAAGCATGTAGGATTGTACTTTGGAAAATCCGGGTACTTTAAGTCCGAGATGCGAATACGAAAGGCGAAAGTCTTACAAAGCGATTGATTCCACACTGCCAAGAAAATCCTCGTAGCGAGTTAAAGATGTAATCGTACCGCAAACCGACACAGGTAGACTGGGAGAGTATCCTAAGGCGCTTGAGATAACTCTGGTTAAGGAACTCGGCAAATTGACACCGTAACTTCGGGATAAGGTGTACCTGTTAATGTGAATGATTTACTCAGTAAGCATATACAGGTTTCAATAAAATGGCGGTAGCGACTGTTTACTAAAAACACAGGTCTCTGCAAAGTCGCAAGACGAAGTATAGGGACTGATGCCTGCCCGGTGCTGGAAGGTTAAAGGGAGGGGTTAGCACGCAAGTGCGAAGCTTCGAACTGAAGCCCCAGTAAACGGCGGCCGTAACTATAACGGTCCTAAGGTAGCGAAATTCCTTGTCGGGTAAGTTCCGACCT
>DAHVSZ010000157.1 GCA_027328625.1 Candidatus Paracaedibacteraceae bacterium
CATAGTCGCAGGATACTGATTCATGACTCAAAATACTATAGCTAGTATCTATGGGAGTCAACTGCATAGCCCCGTTTGTTTATTTGTAACTACTAACCTAATGTACCCTAGTATCTTTATAACTTGACCATTGGCTCTATGGATCCTCCGGTTTAACCGGAGGAAAACTTATACTCTCTTTATGCTAACAGTGTCCCTATGGCTTGACCATAGGGTCCATGCGTACAGCGTAATTGGGAAGAGTGATATAGTCCCGATGCGGCAATCCAAGCATTTTCATTCGTCAAACAGTCCTTTTAATCCTGGTTTGGCTATAAAGAATTTTGAAACAGTTTCATCTGTTACATCACTCAGCTTAGTTGGGTTCCATTTTGGATTTTTGTCTTTATCGATTACTTGTGCGCGAACTCCCTCCATACAATCTGGATTATCCATAAAGTTCTGACTTAATATAAAATCTTGCTCTAAAATTCCTTTTAAAGATAATTTTTGGCTACGTTTTATAAGTTCAAACACGACTTTTAAGCTTGTGGGTGATTTTTTTAAAAGAAGATTCAAGCATTCTTGAGCAAAATCAGAGGGGTGTTCTTTCAGTCTTTTAAAGATAGCCTCGATTGAATCGTCTTTAAAACAAGCATCAACAACATCCCTATTTATTGCTGATGTCATGAGTGGGGGAGTTTGATGATACTTGTTTAAGCATGCCACAATTTCATTTTCGGTTTGACAAAGAGATAGATCTTGAAGCAAAGCTTTTTCTTGTTCTTTGGGAACAAAATGAGTTGCAAGATTATATTGCAAGACTTGATTGCAGTCTAAAGAATTACCGGTTAAAGAAAAATAGAGATTAAGAGAAAGAGGGAGATTTTTGTAAAAATAACCAGCTCCTACATCTGTGAAAAAGCCAATTGTTGTTTCAGGCATGCCCAATTGAGCATATTCGTTAATTACCCGATATTTTGCATGCATGGCAAGGCCCATTCCACCACCAAGCGTTAGGCCATTTATAAGAGCAATGATTGGTTTGGGGTAAGTAGCAATTAAATAATTGAGCTGATATTCGGCTTTGAAAAAAATTTCAGGATAAGCCATATCATTTTCTTTTTTTGCATAATAAGCCGCCTTAACATCACCGCCTGCGCAAAACACTTTGTCCATAGAGGAACGAATAAGAAGGGCTTTGATGTCAGGCGAATTTTTGGCTTTTTCAAGTTCGGATATGATTTTATTAATCGTATCCAAGTTTAAAGCATTGTAAGCTGAGGGGCGTGAGAGGGTGATTTGAGAGATGGGGCTGGTCTTACTCAATTGGTTGAGAGTTTTAAGTAATGGCATTTTTTATTTGTTCTGAATAGATTTTGGAAGGATTATATATCCTCCCAAAACCTTTATCAGTAGTAAATTACTTTCTTGCTGCAGTAGCAGAGATCATCTTATCTAAGCTCGCGTTTAGCTCAAACAAAATTGCAATGCGTCCTTCTAAATCAGTACCAAGGCCAAGGTTTGTTACAAATCTAGAAATTTGTCCGGTAGCACTTAAGTAGGATGCACCATAAGTTGGCGCTACTATATCAGATCTTCCTGCAGCAGTACTTGCTGCTGCTAAACCATCTATTGCTATAACATTAGGTAGCATGTGTTTAGCGACATTATGACTTTTATCAATTAATCTAGCTTCATGGGGTTTTAAGAGTTGTAACACACCAGGAATTAAACCATACAGTCTGTCACTAAGAGATCTATTTGCAGCGGGCACTGCCAATCCTGCTGCTTTAAGTTTACTTTGAACTTCATTAAGCATGCTACTTATCGCTTGAGTTTGGGGATGAAGATTGGCTACATTTTCTTTAACAGCTTTGGTTGATATAGATCTTATTTTGGAACTTCCTAATTCAGCATATTGCCTTATAATAGCTTGGTCACCAATCAAAGCTAAAACACTTTGATATCGTTCTGCTGTTGCGGCATCTAGGGCTTCTATGCTCCTCCTGTGCATTATGTATCGTGCAGCATAATTTCCAGCATTTATAGTGTCTTCATCATCAATTCCTAAAACTTCAAAGCCAAAGAAATGACTCATACCGTTAAACTTAATTTTTCCTCTTGGTGGTTCATCATTTGATGTATGGTCAACTACCATAGTAAATTGTCGTGACATTAAATCTTCTTCACCAGACATAATACGAAAAGCAGCTTCTACCATATCAACATAGTTTCTAAATGAATGCACAATTGGCAAACCGCCAATGATCCTTGGATGTTTGGGCTGTCTTGTGACTTCTACAGTTTTTGTACCATGACTAATCCTAATTCCAGGAACACTATTTTCTGTAATGATTTGTGTAACATTGGCTTCAAGAGTGGCTAGGTCGCTACCGCTTAATTCTGCTGCACGGGAACGCCTTGTTTTATCCGATGAACTTCTCATTTTTCCAGTTTTAGGATCAAATACAATATCATATCTAGAAGCCATGAGAGGCGCTACAAATGCTTCTATAAATTTCCTTGTATATCTAACTTTTGTTGACATTATCCCATCAGATTCTCCAAGAGCATTATATTCAGCAAGGCTAAGTGTTGCTAACCATTTTGCATGATTTAATATTTCAGCTAAGCTAGTTTGTATTCCATTTTTAACAGTTGGGTTTGCTTTGTAAGTAGGTATACTTGCATGCGGAACTTCCTCAATAACTGATCCATCTACTGAAACCCTTCTAGCTGCAACTGCTCGATCAATATAATCTTCAATAGTTCTTTTCATCTCTACTGTAAAAGCTCTTCTCGAACCTCTAAATGGGGAAGCAGCTTTGCTAACTGCTCCTCCACTTGCTTTTCCTGCAGCAGCAGCAGTTGGCGGCGGCGATACTGCTCGACCACCTCCTTCATAAGGTGAATAGAGCAGAGGTTTACTAGGGTCACCTTCTTTTATTTCCATACAAAAAGCCTGCAGATTACAAAATAGAATTGTGCATAACAGTGCATATCCGATTTTTTTACTTAAATTCATTATTTCCTCTGGTATTTAGTATTTTGTATCTTTTTCTTAATAGAAATTTTAGCTATTAACAATTTTTCTTAATATACAGATACTAGAATCAAAAATTCAACAATAAACTCTTTATATTAATTTATTTTTTATTATAATATTATTTGTTAAATACCTTTTGAATTATTTTCAAGAAAATTTTGAATTAAATTTCTAACTGAAATGGAT
>DAHVSZ010000158.1 GCA_027328625.1 Candidatus Paracaedibacteraceae bacterium
ATTGCTTCGTCGGGACTACGTCCCTTCTCGAGGTGACGTGAAATGGCTGTTTTTCTAGGTTCCAAAATTCTGTCGGGCGGTAAGGTTTTAGCTGCAAGCCAATTATTAATTTTAGAGCTGCTATATAATGCTGCTTACTGAAAGGCAATTGATTACTTTTTATCAATAATAGCTTGTGCTTCTTCTGTTGCAAGATTCATAGCCTCTTGAGTAGCCATACCATTAATTAATGTTGCTTCGATCCCATCTATAATTTTTTCACGAGCAGGTCCATAGTTAGAAATTCTAAGGCCATTAGGGAGATCTTGATTTTCTCTTTCAATCACCTGTTTAACGGCCATATAAGCTGCAGGGTTTTTCGCATAAAAAGATCCAGCTTTTGATAAAACATCATCAATCGCATTTATAAGCCTTTCTCGAGCGATTGCATAGTTATCAATGCGAATACCATTCGGCAAATCTTGCTGCTTGCGCTCAACAACTTGTTCAACTGCAATTTTTGCTGCAGGGTTATCTTTGTAAAATACTCCTCTTTTTGTGCGCTCATATGCATGCATCGTAGTTGGTAAATAACCCGTTGTTTCATGCCATCTTTGCTGCACCTTCTCACTTGCTAAATAATTAAGGAACTTTTCAACGCCTTTATAAAAAGAGTGACCACTTAATACCCAGATGGATGTTCCTCCAATATTCAATGCATAAGGACCATTGGGAACCATTTTGCCCCAATAAGGATATGTACCAACCCCAACTTCAAATCCTTTACCACTTACGAAAGTTAAACGATTCGCACCTTGCAATAACATAGCACATTCTTGTTTTATAAATTTCTCTTCAGCTTTTTCAGCAATACGTCCTGAATAAACATAGTATCCTTTGGATGCCCATTCAGCGAATTTGTTTAACTGATCAACAAAAGGTTTTGTATTCACTAAGAGCTTTGGTGAATCTCCCCAAAAACCGTTTTTCTCTGTTGCAAATGGAATGTTATGCACAACTGAAAAGTGTTCTAACAAGTAAGCTGCCGGCCAAGCAGTGGTGAAGGCAATATACCCAGCATCATGGAGTTTTTTAGCATAAATCTCCATTTCTTCCCAAGTTTCTGGAGCACGATTAGGCAAACCTGCTTTTTTAAATATGTCTTTGTTATAAAACAAAATCGCTGTTGAGCAATTGAATGGTAAAGAATACAGTGAAGCCTTGCCCTTTTCTTCCTCTTTGAAAGAATAAAATTCTCTTATAACAGGTACAAAATTTGTTTCCTCAACATTAATCAATTTATATAAGGGAATGTAATCACTCTTTTGGTGAAAAATAGTCAACGTATTATATTCAGATACCATCAATAAATGAGGACGCTTTACTCGATCTTTTTCAGCAAAAGTATTATGGAAGCTCTCTGTGTAATTCCCACCGTACTCTAAAATGACTTTATAATGTGAATCCTTGTTAAAGTCTGCAACAACTTCTTGTAAAGTTTTTTCTAAAAAGCCTGTAAAGGCATGTCTAAAGCGAATTTCTTTATGTTCTCTTTTAGAAAAAGTATGCCATCCTCCCCATAGTATCAGACCCAATAAAATGCAGAAAGAAGTAAGCCTAATAACGCGTGAGCATTGGCAATAAATCATGATATGTTTGTTTCAATATATCTTGAATCACTGATCTTTTATACAGATACTATGAAAAAGAGGTCAAGATAAATAAGGAAATTCTAAAACAAAAAGGGAACTCTTTAGTTCCCTTTCAGTAATCAAAAAATAGATCAAATTAAGCAGCACGTGCCATTGTATAAGGAGATTCTGTTTTTTCTAGTCTTTTTGCTATGTTAATCAAACTTATTGCAGAACATGCGGATGTTGCTGCAACCCAAAGAATGGCTGTAACTGGTTCACCACTAATATCAAAAGCAATCCAAGTCGTAAGCGCACTCAATACACCTGTTCCAAGAGAAAATCCAAAAGATATTCCTCTGTATCGCGTACTGATTGGAAATAGTTTTTGATACAATGCATGTTGAGGTCCTGCTTGCATACCAATTAAGCACCCAAACAGTATATGTAATGCAAATGTTCCCGTAACATCCATAGTTGTTACATTATTGATAAAATAAGCAAAGAAAAATGGTGTCAATAAACTAGATGTTAGCATCAGCTTTTCTGGTCGTATAGTGTTTGATAAGGTTCCCATTACCAATGCAGCAATTGCAAATGACGCTAATGCCGTTAAATTGCAAGTTGTCATAAGCTCAGGAGTCAATGTCGCATGACTTTTCAAAAGTAGTGGGATTGAAATAAACAACAAGTAACAAAGAAGTGAAGATTGCCCCCCTGTAAAGAAAATTTGAGTTATAGACAAACGATTTTCTGACAAATTATCTAATAAAGTTGTTGGTCTTTGCAAAGTAGTTGTTTGAGTTTGGAACACCGGTGAATCAAGCAAATTAGTACGGATGTAAAGACCAATTAAACCAGTAACCGCTCCTAACATAAATGGAATACGCCATGCCCAAGGAGAAAAAGTGGAATCAGCAACAGTTGCTGCAACTAAAGCTGCAACTAATAATCCAATACCAGCAGAACAAGTTAATAAACCACTTACGAATCCTGAAGAATACTCTTGGTGTTCAAGTGATAGAATAGCAGCACCGTTGTATTCACCACCTGCTGATATACCTTGTATTAAACGTGCAGCAACTAAGAGAATCGGGGCTAATATCCCAACCTGTTCATATGTGGGTGCAATAGCAATCATAAGAGACGCTAAGCACATAAAACTCAATGAAAGAACTAGCGCTTGCTTTCGACCTTGCGTATCGCCTATAAAGCCAAATAAGAGACCACCAAGTGGTCTTGCGATTAATCCCACTGAAAACACCATAAGACTTGCAAACAGGGAAGCCATTGGATCTTGTGATGGAAAGAAAAGCGGTGCAATGACAAATGACATAGCGGCAAATAGCGTATAATCATAAAATTCTAGTGCGGTCCCAATAAAGGAAGATATAACAATTTTTTTACTCATAATCCCTCAGTAACTTAAAGTAATTTACTAATTTAAGTGTGAAGGAGAATTTCTGAATGTGGCAAGAAGAAAATGAATAAATTATTTAAAATTATATTTAATTTGAGATAATTTTATATACATAAAAATCAT
>DAHVSZ010000159.1 GCA_027328625.1 Candidatus Paracaedibacteraceae bacterium
TTGCTATAGATCCTTCTATCTTAGTAAGTGAAGATCCAGCTATTTTAAAAACAGCTGATATTTTGCTTTGGGTAACGCCAGCACAATATAGCTCAGAAATTGCAAAGAGTATTGTGCCTTATCTCCCTAAACATATTCCTGTAATTATTTGCTCAAAAGGAATTGATACTCATAATGAAATTATTGATAAAAACTCACTTTTAACTTCTGTGCTAAGCAAGATTTTATCAAACCCTATAGCTGTCCTCTCTGGCCCTAATTTTGCTATAGAAATAGCACAAGGATTACCTGCAGCAGCAACGCTTGCAGCTTTTTCAAAAGAATTAGCTTTAGAATTGGCTCAAACTTTGCGTCATCCTTCCTTCCGAATTTATGCAAGTGATGATCCCATTGGAGTACAAATCTCAGGTGCTGTAAAAAATGTAATCGCAATTGCTTGTGGGATTGTTCTTGGAAAACAATTGGGAAATAATGCAAGTGCCGCTTTAATAACACGTGGTCTTGCGGAAATAAGACGCGCAGGTATTTCCTTAGGTGGAAAAATTGAAACTTTCTTAGGTCTTGCTGCTGTTGGTGATTTAACGCTCACATGCTCAAGCCCACAATCACGAAATATGAGCTTGGGTATAGCTTTAGGACAAGGACAAAAGCTTAAAGACATTTTAAATAATAGACATTCCATAGCTGAAGGAATATATACAACTGAAGCCATTTATAAACTAGCTAAGTATAAGAATATCCAAATGCCTATCTGTACGGGAGTATACAATGTCTTATATAATGATAGATCTGTTGATCAGGCCATTGAATCTCTTTTGGCGCGTCAATCAGATTGGGAAGAATTGTAAGGTTTTTTAGTATGAATTACTGGCTTATTAAAACAGAACCATCCACATGGTCATGGAATGATCAAAAAAAACACAAAGTGACCTCTTGGGATGGAGTCCGCAACTACCAAGCATCTAATAATTTAAGAGCCATGAAAATTGGTGACCAATGCTTTTTCTACCATTCAGTTTCTGATAAAAAAATTGTCGGAATTGTAGAAGTAACAAAAACCTATTACCCAGACCCAACTGACGAAACAGGTCGATTTGGAATGGTAGATGTATCCTATGTAAAGGAGCTTGTAAAACCAGTAAGCTTACAGACAATTAAATCCGATTCAAGGTTATCTCATTTAGCTCTTGTTCATCAATCCAGATTATCTGTTATGCCAATTCCTCTTGACGCATGGAAAATAATTCTTGAGTATAGTATATGAGTGAATGTTTGCTTGCTAAATATCAAAGCAAGATAATTTTTGTTTTAGTTTTTTTACTTTGTCCTTTGTCCTTCTTTGTTCCAAGGTCTGCAACTTGGCTTCTTACAATTGGTGGGCTTCTGGGCATAATTATTTGCAAATCAAAAGTTTTAAAAATAGTTAAGTTGCCTTTTCCTCTAACAGCTTTAGCATTAATTGTATGGGGTGGGCTTAGCATTTTTTGGTCTCTCGATCCCCGAGTATCTTTTATGCTTTTCATAAGATTATTTTCCATTTACATACTTGGTATAAGTTGGTATTCACTTTTGAAAGTTCAATCTCAAGACGATATTCAAACTACTCAGTTCTATCTATTTCTAGGTATAATAGTTACTTTTGTTTTATTAATAATCGATTATTTATTTAGTCATCCTTGGCAAATATTAACTTTCAAAACGTCAGCAAAAGCCTTTGCTCCTCTTGCTCTAACAATTTCAATGGCAGTATGGCCAGCAACTCAATGGTTGCATGCTCAATACAATAGTTTTGTTGTGATCTTATTTGCCTTGAGTGCTGTATTATTTTTGTTATTCATTGACTGTGACACTGCTCCTATTGGCTTAATGTCTGGAATTTTTGTTGGAGGGTTAGCTTATTTTTCTCCCAAATTCGTTAGTCGTTCAGGTCAATTTTTAACAGTAATCTTAATATTAAGCCTTCCTTTTGCCATCCATTCATTACTAACTTTCGAACGCATTCATCAAATCAATAATTTTGTCCATAACTTTAGTCATATCCATCGTCTTTACGTTTGGCAAAATGTGAGCGAAAAAATTCAACAAAATTGGATAAAAGGTTATGGATTAGACACTTCTCGAAATGAAGCGTTAGGTGGTGAAAAAATGCACTGGACAATGACAACAAAAGAAGAAGAACTTGTTCCAATTAATTCAAAAGCAATCCCCATGCATCCTCATAACGCTCCGCTTCAATGGTGGTTAGAACTTGGTATTATAGGTGCACTTCTTGGCACTTTACTAAATATTCAAAGCTTGTCTTTTATTTCTCATTACAAAGGCATAACTGTATTCACAGGAATAAGCTTATTTGTCAGCAGTAATTTCATAGCTTGGGTTAATTTAGGATTCTGGCAAAGTTGGTGGCTTGCTGCTTTATGGATTCTAGCAAGTATATTTATATCTTCTCTTCCCAAAGAAGAATCTGAAACTCATCAAAATTAGCTTGCTGTTTGTAAGCTTTTCAGCCAATATGGGGCTTGATTATTTTTGCAATAAATGGATGGGTGGCCGAGTGGTTGAAGGCACCGGTCTTGAAAACCGGCAAGGGGGCAACTCCTTCGTGGGTTCGAATCCCACCCCATCCGCCAGTTTCAGTCTTTTGTCCCTCTCAGAAAATTTTTCACGGGACAGTAGAGAATAACAATCAGAGAGTTTGAGGCCTTTTTAAAAAGCCTATAATTGATTTTACCTCAACACCAGCTAATAAAATCAGATCATACAAAATTTGATTCCTAATCATCGCCTAATGTACTCATACCATTTTTCATGTTATCTACGACAACTCCATTTTTTAATGGATAGATTACTCTATGGTGCTCCAATGCCACATTCAAGAGTGAAGAGCAACGGTTGATAAAATTTTGTAAAACATGAAATTAGATCAAAAAAGATAAATATAGATAATGTTAACCCGAGTTGCGTTTAAGGAAGGTTATTAAAGAAAGGGATGTATTGAGGTAAACTTCTGTTGAAAGAAAAGTT
>DAHVSZ010000015.1 GCA_027328625.1 Candidatus Paracaedibacteraceae bacterium
ATTGACTAAACTTGTGTAGTACCTATGCCTCTATCAAGGGCTTGTAATGACGCTAAAAGAAAATGTCGGGTGGTAAGCGCCATGGCGCCAAATCCGCACTTATTTTATCCTACTTCTGCTATATTATCAAATTTCCATCAAGAATAAAAATAAGTTACACTTTATGTTATGAAAAATAAGTAGCGAAAAAGAGTATGAGAGTAATAAGCGTAATTGTCCTGTTTTTTATGATTAAGATTGTGTCTGCCGCAGATGCGGATTCAACAACTGAGAGAAGAAAGAGTTTTAAAGAAGTTGTAAATTTTATTTTGAATTGTTCAAGTGGTAAACGAGAAATTGATCTTGAAGTACTTGCAGGTGCTGAAGGAAAGCCAGCTAATTTTACCTCATATAGCGCTGGCATACTTTGTGCTCTAGCTAATTTAGGAGAAATTGAAGAAAAAAGACCAGTTATGTTTACTATGGATCCTCGGCCTAAATGGATATTTAATCCTGAAGACCTTCTTGCAAAAAAAGATGGGCTTGGATTAACGGATACTGAAATCTCTACTTACAGAGCTTTTTGGGTTGATACAGTTAGTAAGAGTGGCATGGAGGCTACTGTTTTCCTAAATTATGTTATTGCGACACGTTATTTTGAAGCATGGCATACAAAAGAAAGGCTGAGAGCAGCTGGACGTCCATGTCCTAGTGGAGTTACCACTACATCTACTTACCCTGCTTTCTATCATAGTGATGATTGGTTGGCATCGCTTGAATCTAGCATTATCATACCCTAAATTGATTGAGTAAGATTATCCTTTAAACCTTCTTCAAAATCTCATCGATTTTTTCAGCTGCTGAAAAAACGGGATCAATTTCAAAAACAAGCTTAGGAGTAACGCGCAGCTGTAACTTTTGCGAAATCATTTTTCTAAAATAACCTGATGCTATTTTTAAGAACGCTATGGTTTCTTCTTTATGCTGACCACCTAAGGGCATAACAAATACGGTTGCATGCTTTAGGTCAGGTGAAAGACGCACATCTGTCACAGTGACAGTCGTTGGAAGTGTAAGCAATTCACCCTCATCATTATATCGTGCTGGAATGTCACCACGCATTAATATCTCTGATAAATAAAAGCGAATCTCTTGAGCTACTCGTTGTTGACGATGACTTGGGGCTTTGCTGGGCACAAATAAATTAAGTGATTTGCCCATTTTTAATACTCCGGTTTTGGTTTTTTAAGGTTTTTGTTCACCTATGTTTTTTGAATCAAAGCTGTCTTGCAATTGACTCCATTTCAAAACATTCAATAATGTCACCTTCACGAATATCATTATAATTTTCAAAGGCCATACCGCATTCGTAAGATTCTTTGACTTCTTTGACTTCGTCTTTAAAGCGTTTCAAAGTTTTCAGATCACCTTCATGAACAACAACGTTGTCACGTAGTAAACGCACCTTAGATCCACGTTTTACAACACCTTCTGTTACATAACATCCCGCTACTTTTCCAACTTTTGGAATGTTAAAGACATTTCGGATCTCAGCAAACCCTAAGAATTTCTCACGTAATGTTGGAGCTAAAAGACCACCCATGACTGCTTTCATATCATCCAAAACGTCATAAATAATGGAATAATAGCGAATCTCAACACCATCGCGCCTTGCCATTTCACGAGCTTGTGGGTTAGCACGTACGTTAAATCCAATAATAATACCACCAGATGCACGGGCTAAAGTAACATCGCTTTCATTAATACCACCAACAGCTCCATGGAGAACACGTGCTGACACTTCTTCAGTTGTTAATTTCCCAAGGCTGGACGAAATAGCTTCTAGTGACCCTTGAACGTCTGTTTTGATAACGAGCGGAAGCTCTCTTGTTTCTCCAGTCGCAATCTTGGACATCATTTGTTCCATTGAACTACGAGCTGACGCAACGGCAATATGTTCACGTCTACGATGTTGACGGTATGCTGTTACTTCACGTGCTTTGGCTTCATGTTCAACGACAAAAAACTCGTCACCAGCAGCTGGGATTCCATTAAACCCTAATACTTCCACTGGCATAGCAGGAGTTGCTATTTCGATTTGTTTGCCATGATCATTAACAAGTGCTCTTACACGACCCCATTCTGTACCTGCAACAAAAATATCTCCAACTCGCAGTGTACCTTTTTGAATCAAGACGGTTGCTACTGTTCCGCGCCCTTTATCCATTTTTGCTTCCACAACTACACCACTTGCTGAGCGATTGGGGTTGGCCTTAAGATCAAGAATTTCGGACTGTAAAAGAATAGTCTCTTCAAGTTTTTCGAGATTAAGGCGTTGTTTAGCTGAAACTTCAACAGCCATAACTTCTCCGCCAAATTCTTCGAGAATGATGCCATGCTGTAACAGTTCATTTCTAACACGATCAGGATTAGCTTCTGGTTTATCTATCTTGTTAATCGCAACAACAATTGGAACCTTTGCAGCTGTTGCATGATTAATGGCTTCCTGAGTTTGTTCCATAATACCATCATCAGCTGCAACAACCAAAACAACTACGTCGGTGACATTTGCGCCTCGTGCTCGCATCTCGCTAAATGCAGCATGACCTGGCGTATCGATAAACGTAATTTTTTGACCTGATTTTAAAGTAACTTGATATGCACCAATGTGTTGAGTAATTCCACCAGCTTCGCCACCAGCTACATCAGTTTTTCTCAAAGCATCCAAAAGAGAGGTTTTACCATGGTCAACGTGACCCATAACAGTGACAACAGGTGCACGTGGCTTCATGTCTTCTGGTTTATCTTCTTCACCACCTAAACCAAGTTCAATATCTGAATCAGCAACACGCTTGAATTTGTGACCAAATTCATTACACAAAAGTTCAGCGGTATCTGCATCAATCATTTGGTTGATGGTAACCATCATACCAAGTTTCATTAATGATTTGATAACATCTGCCCCACGAACAGCCATACGATTAGCAAGTTCTCCAACTGAAATGGTTTCAGGGATAATGACTTCACGCACAACTTTAACCGCTTCTTGGTCAGCATGTTGCATTTTATGTTTTTGCTTTGCACGTTTTAATGCGGCAAGAGAACGTGTGCGTTCTTCCAAATCACCGTCTAAAACTTTGGTTAAGACATTGCGGTTTAATTTTCTTGGTGCTTCTGATGACTTTCGAACAGGGCTCATTGGCTTTTTCACATCAGCGCGATGATTCTTGCGACGATTTGATTCTTCTTCCTCAGAATCATCTGTGTCCAAATCTTTTACTTTATGAACAGCATGTTTATGAGCATGAGAATCATCTTTTTGAAATGGCGCATCACCGATTATTTCAGGAACATCTTTTTTGGGCAAACCCGATGTAGCTGCTTTACCTGGACCATAACTGGTAGCACGAAGAATAATAGGTGTGAATTGTTCAGGTTCTTTTTTCTTTAGCCTAGAGACTTGAGTTTTTTCGGTCGCTCTTGATTCGGGAGTTTTGGAAGATTGAACTTGTTTTTGAACAGCTTCTTCTGTAGCTGTAGACTCAGTAATCTCAGGATTTTCTGTTAAAGAAATTCCATCTTCAGTTTCTTCTTCGTAGGCTACGCTACGATTGTCTATTTCTTGTGAACCAGATTTAAGTGATTCTTGTACAGCTTTTAAGCGAGTTTCTAACTCACTACCAGTTAAGCGTTTTAAAGAAGCCGCTTCTGCAGGAGTCATTGATTCAGGAAAAGCTATTTCATGTATTTTTTCTGAAGCTTTTTCATGCAAAGAGAGTCTTTTACGTTTAACCTCAACTTCTACGGTTTTTGAGCGACCATGAGAGAAACTTTGTCTGACTTGATCTTTTTCCACAACCTTCTTTAGCTCTAACTTTTTCGTTAAAGTAAGAGTCTTTTTTTCTCCACCTTCTTTACTGGCTGGATTTTTTGGTTCTGATGTTTGCGTCATTGTATATTCGTACTCTCATATATGGTCAGTTAAGCTATTAAACTGCTTCAAACCAGTGCGCACGCGCTGACATGATAATTTTATTAGCATCTTCTATAGATAAAATATCCTTACCTGTTATATCTAACAGTTCTTCCCCGGATAATTCTCCTAAATCGTCTAAAGTTTTTATATTTGCTTCTGCTAGTTGCATCAGGGTTACAGGATCTAAACCATCAAGCTCAAGAAGTTCTGTTTCAAGACCCATTTTTTTGCATTTCTTAAGGTATTCTGTATTTCTATTTTCCAAAAATTGACGGGCACGATTTTGAAGTTCTTGAGCTATTTCATCATCAAAACCTTCAATGTTCGAAAATTCAGAAATATCAACCAAGGCAATCTCTTCAATTTTGGAAAAACCTTCAGAGGCTAAAAGTTGCGCTATCATTTCATCAACATCAAGAGCATCAATAAATAATTGGCAACGTGATGAATTTTCCTCTGTGCGGCGAGAAACCTCTTCAGATTCAGTTATAATGTCAATGTTCCATCCGGTTAACTGAGAAGCTAAGCGAACATTTTGACCTCTTCTTCCTATAGCTAAACTGAGTTGATCCTCAGAAACGACAACATCGACTCGTTTTGATTCTTCGTCTATCACAACCTTCATGATTTCAGCAGGAGCCAGAGCGTTTACAACAAAAGTAGCTGGATTACTAGACCAAGGAATAATATCTATTTTTTCATCTTGCAACTCATTAACGACTGCTTGTACACGTGTCCCTCTCATACCCACGCAAGCTCCAACTGGGTCAATACTTGGGTCTGGAGTGTAAACAGCAATTTTAGCGCGACTTCCAGGGTCTCTTGAAACAGATTTTATTTCAATTACTCCGTCATAAATTTCTGGGACTTCTTGTTCAAACAATTTAGCCATGAATTGCGGATGAGTGCGTGACAAAATGACCATTGGGCCGCGTGCATCAGGTTTTAATTCAGCAATTAAAACTCTAACGCGATCACCAACGCGAAAAGTTTCACGAGGAATAATATCTTCACGACGAAGAATTCCTTCTCCTCGACCAATATCCATAATCACATTGCCAAATTCAATACGTTTTACAAGGGCGCTTATGATTTCTCCGACTCGATCTTTAAATTCAATGAATTGACGAGAACGTTCAGCATCTCTAACTTTTTGAACAATAACTTGACGAGCACTTTGAGCAGCCACACGACCAAATTCGATTGGCGGAAGAGTTTCGGTTATCTCATCTCCTATTTCTGCATGAGGATTTTGAGCTCTTGCTTCTTCCAGAGTACTTTCTTTTAAAGGATCAACAACTTCTGAAACGACTTGACGGATTCGAAAAATCTCAACTTCGCCTGTGTTTCTATTAACAACAGCACGAATATCATGTTCAAAGCCATATTTTGCTTTACCAGCTTTTTGAATAGCTTGTTCCATAGCTATCAAAACTTCTTCTCTCTCAATGCCTTTTTCGCGAGCTACTATATCAGCGACTTGTAGCAATTCATGACGAGGCTGATTAGCAATTGGTTGCTGCTCTGCTGGTTTTATCTTTCTACTAGCCAAGGTTTTTATCCTCTAAATGAGTGGTTATTGTACTTAATATTCTTTATCTGGTCATTTTAGCCAAACTAAAAAGTGGCATGTAAATGGGCTGAACGGATATCTCCATATGGTATATCTAATGCAGGTAATTCATCAGATCCATGTTCATTTAATAACAAAGTTATAACTGTTTCTGTAGCAGATTCCAACTTTCCTTGGAAAGTTTTCCTATTTCTTATTGCCAATACTGTTTTAACAACAATTTCATGTCCAATAAATCGTTGGTAATCCTTAGCCTTCACAAGGGGACGCTCTATACCAGGGGAAGACACCTCTAAAACATAAGCACCACTAATTGGATTTGCTACATCCAGTAATACTGAAATCTGATAACTTGCCTTAGCGCAGTCATCGACATTTATAGATTGTCCGTCTGTTCGTTCAATCATAACTTGCAAAGTTCGCCTAGTATTCCCTGAAATTTGAACACGTACAAGGTCATACCCTTTATCTGCTAAAGGAGCTATAATAAGTTCTTCTATACGTTGTGTAAGTTCCACAAAGACCCTTTAATCTGGTAAGTATGGTTTAAGTATCACTAAAGTTATGAAACAGCTAATGAATACTATTTGAATTCAACACACTGAAAATGTATGGATTTACTTAGAGAAATTCAAGCTTTTTATGAAAAAACCTAATTTATGACTATTTTATCTTTTTACATTCAGCACAATGATTGCTTCGTAGCCCTTGGTTTAAAAGGCAAAACTATCGAAAAATATTTTACTTTGGGACAGATGGAAACGCAAGCAATGGTTTTGGTCCCTTTTATTCAAGAAACTTGGAAGAAAGCAGGAAAGCCAGAAGTTACATGTTTAATGGCACCAAGAGGCCCTGGTTCTTTTACAAGCCTTAGAGTTGGTCTTGCTGCAGCTCAAGGATTGGAGCTTGCTTTTCCAAAAGCTAAAATTTTTTCTCCAACCCACTTTGATGTTTTAGCGTATGCAGCGGGACAAAAAACACTAAAGTCTTTTATTGTTTTAATTGACTCCAAGAAAGGGGATTTTTATGGACAATTATTTAATCAAAGTTCATCTCAAAAACCAAAAATTTATACAAATGAAACTTTAGAAATCTTATTAAAAGATAATCCAGATATGCAAGTCATCACGGATTTTTATTTTCTGGATCGCCACGCGGAGCTCAAAGTGACGGAGGAGATACGCCACCTCGAGGAGCGAATGCTCCGTGGCAATCTAGGTATTTTACCTTTGATAGAAGACAGACTCATTATCAATGACAAAAACCTAGCGACTTGCCAGATTGAATTGTATGAAAAAGATATGAAACTAAGAAAAAATCCTGAATACCAAAAATTTCAACCATTTTATCTTTACTTGCCAGAATATGTTAAACAAAAACCTGTGTGAATTAATTAAAATAAAAAAAGATCATTGCGAAAGTATGAGTTTCATACATGCACAATGCTTTCCATACGATATTTGGTCAAAACAAACGTTTGAAGGTTTTTATCTTGATGTATACGGGGATATAATAGGATGGCTTGCGAACTATGAAGATGAATCTGTGGGGTTCATTTTAGCAAAACAAGCGGTGGATACAGCCGATATTCTTTCTTTTGCTGTATTACCTAATTTTCAAGGTAGAGGCATTGGTCGACAACTATTAGATCAATTGATAAAAAATATAGAGATTCCTATATTTTTAGAAGTGTCAGTTGAAAATAAATTAGCTATTCATTTATACCAATCCATGGGGTTTGAGATTATGACAACTAGAAGAAATTATTATGATAAGCTTGGTTCACAGAGCAGCAAGGATGCTTATTTGATGAGACTGTAAAATGCACATCTTTAGAAAATCTTCAATTCTCTCAAATGCAATTTCCCAGAAAAAATATAGATATTCATTTTGTATATTATGTGGACTTTTTAAAAACCTATAGGTACAATCCAACTTAAATTAAAAAGAGGGCAAAGTATTTTAAATGACCTCAAATAAAATCTTATGCATCGGTGGTGCTGATATAGACTGGACGGGTTTATATTCTGCAGATTCTTTTCCATTAGAAGGATTGCCAATTGAATTTAATAAAACGTTTGGAGGGGTTGCTCATAATATTACCCAGAATCTAAAAAGCATAGGTTACAATGTTGAATTTATGAGTGCTATTGGAAATGATTTGATTGGCAATCAATTTATTCAGTTTCTCAAAGAATCAGGCCTCTCCAGTGATTATCTAATTAAGTTAGAAAATCACCAAACAGCTTCCGTTATTTTTGTGATTGGTAATAACGGAAAAGTCTTATTGACCTTACCACGAACGGAAATATACGATTCTTTTACATCAGAAAATTTATCTTCTAAACTTTCAAGCATGAAGCAATTTGGTACATGGATAATAGATACTGACTTGTGTGAAGAAGCTATTCAATATCTAACCCTAGTTAAGCCAGTTGATACCACATTATATGCGGTGATTGCATGCCCTTCTAAAAGTAATCGTGTCAAGTCCATCTTAAATATGCTTGATGGACTATTTTTAAATATAGAAGAAGCTTCTTATATGATTGGAGAAGAAATCAAAACTGATGAACAAATTTTGAAATCAGCTAAAACTATTAAAGAACAAGGAGCTAAAATTGTTTTTATGACTCTTGGTGAGCGAGGAGTTTGTGTTGCAACTGAAGAATTTCAAAAAATTATCCCAGCCTATAAAGCTGAAATCTACGACACAAAAGGAGCAGGAGATGCCTTTGCAACAGGAGTAATAGCTGGATTGCTTGATAAAATGTCTATAGAAGGATCAGTACAACAAGGATTAGCCGCAGCAAGTTTAGCCATTGAAGTGAAAGGCAAAACGTATGGCATGCTGTCTCGTGAAAAAATCAAAGAAAGAAGAGAACTGAATGGATGACACTCTATTGAGAATTTCTTTAGAAGTCGAAATAGCTTTACAAACGAAAAAGCCAATTGTGGCTTTAGAATCAACTGTTATTTCGCACGGCCTTCCATACCCAGATAATATTGAAGTCATCGAAAAAATGCTAACCGCTGTCCGTGAATCTGGGGCTGTTCCAGCGATAATTGCGCTGATGGATGGACATATAAAAATTGGTTTGGGTTCATCAGAGATAGAATTATTAGCTAGCTCTCAGGAGGTTTTAAAAATAAGTCGAGCTGATATAGCTTGGTGTTTAGCGAATAAAAAAATTGGAGCAACAACAGTATCGGGAACAATGTTTTGTGCTCACCAAACTGGAA
This sequence comes from Candidatus Paracaedibacteraceae bacterium, assembly GCA_027328625.1. Taxonomy (GTDB): domain Bacteria; phylum Pseudomonadota; class Alphaproteobacteria; order Paracaedibacterales; family CAIULA01; genus CANJLN01. Next base: position 8,772 of record DAHVSZ010000015.1, read on the forward strand.
TTCAAATCTTTGCAACTGGTGGGATTGGGGGTGTTCATCAGGGGGCTGAAACAACTTTTGATATTTCAGCAGATTTAACAGAACTAGCACGTACACCTGTTTTAGTCGTATGCAGTGGAGCTAAGTCAATTTTAGATGTTCCAAAAACTTTAGAATACTTAGAAACACAAGGCGTTCCTATTGTGGGATATAAAACAAACAGTTTTCCATTATTTTATACAGATACGAGTCCTTATGATTTGCAGCAAAGAGAGAATAATGCTGAAGACATAGCAAATCTTGCAATGATACATTGGGATCTTGGTTTAAAAGGAATGATTGTAGCAAATCCTATTCCCTTTGATGATTCTTTAAATCCTAAAGAAATTAGCTTTTTTATAGATCAAGCAATAGAGGAAATTAACAAAAATGATATTTCCGGAAAAAGTGTTACCCCTTTTCTTTTAAAACGTGTTTCTGAATTGTCAAAAGGTAAAACTTTAAAAGCTAATAAATCGTTGTTAGTTAATAATGCAAGTGTTGCTGGGAAAATAGCTGTGGCTTTGCAAGAAAAGTTAAATTCAACATCAAGATGATTTTTTATTCCTATAATAATATTTCATTTTTTGAGATAAATACCTTTACATAGCAAATTCATAAGGGGTATTTTTTTAACAATATATCTAAATTTTTAAGGAAAGATAGATGTCAAAACCAAAATTATTTAAAAATGGATTAGCTTTTGGCCATATCATTGAGTGTTTTGACAATACTTTGTATGGCTTTTTTTCCGTCCTTTTAGCACCTGTATTTTTCCCAAGCACGGATCCTCTCACTCAAACTCTTTCAACATTTGGCGCGTTTGCGGCTGGATTTATTACCAAACCTTTAGGGGCAATTATCTTTGGAATTTTTGGAGATGCAACGAACCGTAGTGCCCCTTTAATTTTTTCGATTGGCTTAGTGGGCCTGCCAACTTTAGTGATTGGGTTATTACCGAGCTATCAGGACATAGGGATTTTGGCACCTATTGTCTTAATCGTCTGTCGTATGCTTCAAGGTTTCTTTTTTGGTGGTGAATTTGCAGGTGTCAATGTTTACATTTTTGAAACATGCCCTAAAGAGGAGCTTGGAAAAAATACAGGATTATTGATTGCATCAGGAGTAATTGGAGCGATTCTAGCCACAATGACAGGGCTTGTTGCTGTTTTGCAAGTCCTGCCTCCATGGAGTTGGCGTATTCCATTCATTTTAGGTGGCTTTTTGGCATTCTTTTCTTTTTATATAAGAAAAAATCTTGAAAAGCTGCCAGTTGCTAACAGCTCTAGAGAACCCTATATACAATCAATTCGTACTTTGATGAAAGATTATAAGAGAGAAATGGTTTTCTGCTTTGTTTTGGCAGGTCTTACAACTATCCCTTTAAACTTGGCAACAGTATATGCTAACAAGATCTTTAATGATTTGGGATTTACTCCTTCTGAGTCCATGGCTTTAAATGGTCTAACAATGATATTTAATGCTTTGTTTTTAATTCCATGTGGAAAGATTTCTGACATAATTGGATTTTCCTCAATGATTAAAAGAGGATGCCTTGCTAACATCATTGTAGCCTTACCTGCTTTTTCTCTTTTAACGACGGCATCAGTTGGTTTTCCACAAGTCGCTCTTTTCATTTTCTTGATGATGGCTTCTGGCACATTGATTAATGGTTGTGCATTTCCTTATATGGCAAGCTTCTTTCCAACAAAATCAAGATACACTGGTCTTGCTGTTAGCTATACACTAGGGACTGCTCTTTTAAGCGGGACTTCACCTTTAATTGCAACTTTGTTGACCAATTATTATGAATCAGAGGTTGCTGTATCTTGGTACATAATTTTTGTCAGTGCTTTAACTCTTGTTTTGCATCAATTTTTTATATTGAAAAGGTCAACTAAACAGACTCTTTCTTCTGGATTATTGAAAGAACAAGGGATTTAGGTTGCTGAAATTCCTAAATACATCTAACATCTTGGCAATTAATTATTTAGGGGTTTTTGAAGTTATATGGCGCGTTTTCAAAATCGCAAATTTGATGAATTACGTTCGGTCTTTTTAGGGCCAAGTTTTGTCAAATATGCTGAAGGGTCTTGTTTTGTTAAGTTTGGGGATACACACGTAATTTGTGCAGCAACAATTGAAGAAAAAGTCCCCCCTTTTTTAAAAAATACAGGTAGTGGTTGGGTAACAGCTGAATATGGTATGTTACCAAGATCAACACATGACAGAATTGAACGCGAAGCGGCAAAAGGAAAGCAAACTGGCAGAACACAAGAAATCCAGCGCTTAATTGGGAGAGCGCTTCGAGCAGTTGTTGATCTTAAAGCTTTAGGTGAAAGACAAATCAAAATTGATTGCGATGTGTTGCAAGCCGATGGTGGAACACGTACTGCCAGCATCACAGGTGCTTATGTAGCTTTGCATCAAGCATTAAACAAGTTGGTGGATCAGAAAAGGATAAAAACATTACCTTTAATTGACCAGATCGCAGCTGTGTCATGTGGAATTGTTGATGGTCAGCCGGTTCTGGATTTGAACTATCACGAAGACTCAAATGCTCAAGTCGATGCTAACTTTATTATAACGGGAAGTGGCAAGCTTGTTGAAATCCAGGCATGCGCTGAAAAAGATCCCTTCACTGAAAAAGAATTTATGGAGATGCTAAGTTTAGCTCGAGCAGGGACACAAGAATTGAATCGTTTACAAAAGCAGGCTTTGAAGTTGGATTAAGGCCCCGGTTGTCATCAACTATGTTTTTTGGATCCTCGCAACAAGTGCGAGGATGACAATCTTCGTCATTGCGAGGAGCGTTAGCGACGCGGCAATCTAGAAAAAAATACGACTGGATTCCCGCCAGAGCTGTGAATAACAAATGAGAAAATAAATGACAAACCTTAAAACTGAACAAAAACTAACCCAAACCTTAAAAGGCGAAATGCAAGGCTCTCCTCCCATTTGGCTAATGCGTCAAGCCGGGCGGTACTTACCAGAGTATCAAGCCGAGCGTGCTATGCTTCCTGACTTTATGGAGTTTTGTTTTACACCTGAGGCTGTTATCAAAGTGACATTACAACCTATTGAACGTTTTGGTTTTGATGCAGCCATTATATTCAGTGATATCCTAACAATTCCCCATCTCTTGGGGCAAACGGTTACTTTTGCGGCAGGTCATGGACCTATGCTTGAAAAAGTCGAATGGGATTCATTTTTAAAAAAATCAATTGAGAAAGATTTAACACAAGAATATCAACCTCTTTATCAGTCTATTACTATTGTTCGTCATGAATTATCTTCGGAAAAAGCCTTGATCGGGTTTGCTGGGTCACCTTGGACAATTGCAACTTATATGGTTCAATGTGGAAAATCTCAGGACTTTGCTGCTATTTTGAAATTCGCAAAAGAAAAGCCAGAAATTTTTAAGCAACTGATCAATTTGCTAACAGATAAAGTGACACACCTTCTTTTAGGACAAATTAAAGCTGGATGTGATGTTGTACAGATTTTTGATTCTTGGGCATCTGCTGTTCCAGAGGAACATCATGAAGAGTTGCTTTGGAACCCACTAGAGAAAATTTATAAATCTTTAAAGAAAGTTTATCCAGAGATTCCAGTTATCTATTATGGGCGTGGTATTTCAAAGCACTATCCTGAATTAGCTAAGAAACTTAAGGGGTTAGCTTTTGGTTTAGATCAATCGGTTAGTCTTACATGGGCGAAAAAAGAACTACAACCACTGGCAACAGTGCAAGGAAATCTTGATCCTGAAAAATTTGCGAGTGGAGAATTTGAAAATGACGTTTCAAATATTTTGAACAAGTTAAGTCAAAAACCATTTGTGTTCAATTTGGGACACGGAATTCTCCGGCATACTCCTATAAAAAACGTTTATCAATTGGTTGAACAAGTTAGAAATTATAAATGATTATTAGACTTTCAATTGCAAGACTTTTGCCTTTAGCTGTAGGATAAAACAAAGAGCAATTAAAGTGATTTTTCTATAACTTTAGGAAACTAGCCACTAAGGCCAATTATGATAGCATCTACTATTCCTGTTTTTATGCCAGCATGGCCTGAGATCCTTATTGCTGTTGTTTCTTGTGGTTTGTTAATAGCAGGATTGATTTCAAACAAGCAAATTTTTCGGTGGAGTTTATACTGCACCAACGCTGTTTTATTAGTTATACCTTTTTTGTTATGGCTGCAGCCCAAGATTACGCAATTTACCTTTAATGGCCTTTTTATTAATGATCCTTTTACAATCAGTATAAAATCTTTAATACTCTTGTCAGGAGCTTTTGTTCTTATACTGACTCGTTACTCATTAGTGAGCGAGGGCTTGAATGTTGTTGAGTACCCTGTTCTTTTTCTGTGGTCTATTTTGGGTATGATGATTATGATATCAGCTCACGATCTTCTGGTGATGTTTGTTGGGATTGAATTACAAAGCTTAAGTTTATATATTCTTGTCGCTATGCGAAGAAAAAACACACTTTCTAGCGAGGCTGCACTTAAATATTTCATTCTTGGAGCTTTATCAACCGGGATTTTATTGTATGGATGCAGTTTGGTATATGGTTTTACTGGCACAACTCACTTTGAAGCATTAGAGCGGTTTTTTTTAAATATGCCTCATCTTGATGGCAGAATTTTAGGGCCTTTTTGTGGGATTATTTTTATTGTTGCAGCATTGGCTTTTAAAATTTCAGCCGCTCCATTTCATATGTGGGCACCTGATATTTACCAAGGTTCTCCAACGCTAGTTACTGCATTTTTAGCTACAGTTCCAAAAGTTGCGGGTATTGCTTTGTTAATGAGGGTGTTAATTACACCTTTTGGTGGTTTAGTTTCACTTTGGTATTGGATGCTTATGGGATTAGCAATTCTTTCAATGACTTGGGGAGCAATTGCGGCTTTGACTCAACAAAAAATAAAAAGGCTTATTGCCTATAGTTCAATTGGACATATAGGTTTCGTGTTAATTGGAGTCACTGTTGCAAGTGAAAGTGGTTTAAAGGCAGCTTTTATTTATTTAATATTTTACATTCTTATGACCATAGGATTTTTCGGTGGGCTTTTATACATTGAGCAAAAAAATAAAGAAGAGGTACAATTACTTTCCGATTTAAATGGCATTGGCAGGTATTACCCTGGGGTTGCTTTTTTGATGGGATTCATGGTGTTCTCAATGGCTGGGATTCCACCATTGCCTGGTTTTATTCCCAAGATCTTTGTTTTAAGGGCAGCAATTAACCAAAATGCCTATTTTCTGGCTGTTAGTGGTGTAATTTACAGTGTGGTTGCATGTGCTTATTATCTTTTGATAGTCAAAGCCTTGTTTATTGATAAACCAAGCAAAACAATCATTATGTCATCAGGACATAGAAAAATATATTTCCCATTAGCTCTAGTATTGTTTGGAATTATTTTCCTTTTAGTTTGCTTACTTGTGCATCCTGATTTCTTGTTTCAGTGGGCTCGTGATGCCGCAAATTCTTTAGTTTATGATATAGAATAGCCGTCTTTATCAGATTCTGTGAATTTGCCAAATGTTTATTTTTTTAAATCTGGAACTTAGTATCACTTTTTCACATCACGCCAAATTCGACGCATGGTTAGGTAAAACATTACAGTCATAAATAATAAATAAGCAAGAACCTTTACCCCCATTTGTTTACGCGCCTCCATTTCAGGTTCTGCAGTCCATGCTAAGAAGGCTGCAACATCATGCGACATTTGTTCAACAGTTGCATTCGTACCATCCGCATAAGTAACTTGACCATCGGTTAAAGGTTTTGCCATCGAAATTTGTCCGCCTGGAAAATATTCATTATAGTGGCGTCCTGGATCAACTTTTACACCTTCAGGTGGCTCTACGTAACCCATCATTATGGCATGGATATGATCAGCCCCACCCTCACGTGCTTTTACTAATAAAGATTGATCTGGGGGTAAAGCCCCATTATTGGCGGCTCTTGCAGCGTTATCATTTGGAAAGGGGCCTGGAATAACATCTGAGGGAAGTGCTTTTCTTTGAAACATTTGTCCATCAGCATTTGGGCCATCGGTTACTTCATATTCTGCAGCAAGGGCTTTAATTTCAACCTCTTTAAAACCTATCCCTTTAAGATCACGAAACCGAATATGCTTTAAACTATGACAAGCTGAACATACTTCTTTATAAACCTGAAATCCTCGTTGCAATTCATCACGTTTAAATGTGCCAAAAGGGCCATTAAAGCTCCAATTTTGCTTTGGTGGATGAGGTACTGTGTTTTCAGCATAGCCAGGTAAAACAAATGAAAAGGTAAGGCAGCTAAGAGCAATTAAAATAAATGGATTGCCACGGAGCAAAGCTCCTTGCAATGACGATTTAGCAATTATTAGCGTCATCGTGAGCGTAGCGTGGCGATCCAGTTTTTTAAACTTACATAATTGGGATACATATAACATTCTTCTAACTCATACCTTATCAAAACTTGTTGGTAATTTAGGTCTAGGCTCATATTTGCCTAGTAATGGAAGAATGACCAAAAAATGGAAAAAGTAATAGGCTGTAGCAAATCGCCCAATTATTAAGTAATTTCCCTCCGGAGGCTTTGCGCCAATCCATCCCAAAACAAAGCAATTTAAGATAAAAACCCAAAATAATTTCTTGTGAATAGGGCGAAAGCGGCTGCTTTTGATAGGGCTACGATCTAACCAAGGAAGGGCTGCTAAAACAAATACAGCGCTAAACATAGTCAAAACACCGCCAAGCTTATCTGGGATTGAACGCAAAATAGCATAGAAAGGCAAAAAATACCATTCAGGCACAATATGAGGAGGCGTTACTAAAGGATTGGCTGGAATATAGTTATCAACCTCACCAAAAAAATTAGGACCAAAAAAGATAAAAAGACAATAGATGATTAAAAATACTCCCAGACCAAATAAATCCTTAATGGTATAATAGGGGTGGAAAGGGATGCTATCACTTGGCTTACTGCGTTCAATCCCTAAAGGATTGTTTGAGCCAAACTGGTGTAAGGCCATCAGATGAAGACCTGTTATGGCAACAATGATAAATGGAAAAAGATAATGCAAAACAAAAAAACGATTCAAGGTTGGATTATCAACGGAAAAACCGCCCCAAAGCCAATGAACTATAGATTCACCAAATGGGAAAGCCGAAAACAGGTTAGTGATAACTGTTGCCCCCCAAAAACTCATTTGTCCCCAGGGAAGGACATATCCCATAAAAGCTGTTGCCATCATCAAAAGTAAGATCACTACACCTAAGATCCACAATAATTCACGCGGCGACTTGAAAGAACCATAATAAAGGCCTCTAAACATATGGCAGTAAACGAGGATAAAAAACATAGAGGCGCCATTCATATGCATATAGCGAAGTAACCATCCTCCATTTACATCACGCATAATACTTTCAACGCTATCGAAGGCCTTATCTGTACTAGGCACATAATGCATAGCCAAAAATATGCCACTTAAAATCATAATGACAAGAGTGATGCCTGCAAGAGATCCAAAATTCCATAAATAATTAAGATTTTTTGGAGTTGGATACTCTTTTAGTTCTTTATTAAAAAAACTAAAAATAGGTAAGCGTTCATCAATCCAGCGGATAAGATTCATGATGGTCACCATTTAATTCATTAATAACTAATCTTCTATAGTCTTCCTCCGGCTTGACCAGAGGATCTACAAACATGGACCCTATGGTCAAGCCATAGGGAAATTGCATTGTACGTTTAATATTGGGCTGAAAGTTCATTATATATATTATTTATCCTATACGTATAGCAGAGCCATTGTTAATAAATTGATAGGGTGGGACTTCCAAATTCTTTGGGGCAGGGCCACTAATAATACGACCTGAAATGTCATAGACAGAACCATGACAAGGGCATAACCAACCTCCTTCATGTAAGCCATGGCCTATATCTTTTTGTTCATTAGGAATACAACCCAAATGGGTGCAAACTCCAATTACAACTAACCATTTTGGGTCTTTCGCAAATCGTTCTTGGTCTGTTTGTGGATCAGGTAGGATTTTCAAAGAAGTCTCATTGGCAGCCTTAATTTCTTCTTCAGTACGATGACGAATAAATATAGGTTTACCTCGCCATACTACTGTTTTGCTATGTCCAGGCTGTATACCTTTAATATCTATATCAACGGATGCCAAAGCCATGACATCAGCAGCTGGGTTCATGCTATTAATAAAAGGAAGAGCTGCTGCCCCAGCTCCAACAGCACCAACAGCACAAGCAGTTAGTGTTAAGAAATCGCGACGAGAAGGGTCAGACAGATCATCCTTTAAAGGTTCTTTGGACTCAGATTGAGAGTTTTTAGACATAGAACTTTAGATTTAAAACTTTTTTTTATATTAGCCCGGTTGAGTGTTAGACGCAATGATGCGATTGTGAATTAAGACATTGAGGTAGTAGTATTTTGTAAGTTTTGGCCACACAAATTGAAAGTGATAACAATCTTAAATTTATCATAGATGGGTTAGGTTTATATTTATCTATTTGATGCTTTTCTTAACATTTTTACTTGGCCATCAAGATTTAAAAGAGATGCCCACAAAGAAGGGTAGAACCGATAGGTCTTCACAACGCTTGCAGAAAAAATATGCATTCGTATAATACAAAATAACAGCATTTCTTTTAAATTACAGTTCAGGAGAGAAGTTAATGTCAGATAATAAAAATCAAGATAATACCGTTCAACTTGATGAAGATAATGTTGTCGACCTAAAGAATTCTACGAATGAAGGCCCATCACTTGAAAGCGAAATAGGCGAGTTGGAAAAGCAACTAACCGAGATGAAAGACAATTGGCTTAGAGCTTTAGCCGAAAGTGAAAATCTGCGCAGACGAGCTCACAAAGAAAAAGAAGATGCTCTTAAATACGGAGCTGTAAATTTTGGACGCGACATTGTAACAGTTGCAGACAATCTCCATCGTGCTCTACAAAGCTGTCCTCTAACCGAAGAACTGCCTGCTAACATTAAAGCATTGATTAGTGGCGTCGAAATGACTGCAAAAGAACTGCTAAGTACATTTGAAAAGCATGGAATTAGACGACTTTCACCAATGGGGGAAAAATTCGATCCAAACTTCCATCAAGCAATGTTTGAAATTGAAACCAATGAACAGCCCGTAGGTACTGTCATGCAAGTTTTACAAGATGGTTATGTTATGCATGATCGATTACTACGGCCTGCTATGGTTGGGGTAGCTAAGAATGTTGTTAGTGAACCACCATTAAAAGTTGATACTTTTGCATGAAAATTATTCCAACGAAGCCGCTCTTTTTAGTCGGTCATTAATAGCTAAGCCTAAACCATGATTTGGAATAGGCATCACAGCAATACCTTTGCTAGTTGATTGATCTAATATTCGAAGCATATGAAATAAATTAGCGGCAGCTTCTCTTAAATCACCTGTTTCGCTTAAGTTAAGAGTAGCATCTGAAGGGGACTGTGGCCCAAACCCAAGCAAGACCTCTCCATCTAAGGGATCGACCACATTAAGTCGCAATGGATGGACTGGAGCATAATGACGTTTCAGCATTCCCGGCGCTTTAATACACGAAGAAGAGGTTGAAATCTTTAAAGAAACTCCAATAACCTTTTCTATTTCTTCTTTAGTTGTTCCTCCTGGCCTTAAAAGAACGGGTTCATCTGTTGTGAGATCAATGATCGTTGATTCAAGCCCAACTGAACAAACTCCGCCATCTAGCATAAATGGTGTTCTTGTTCCAAAGCTTTCTTTCACCGCTTCAGTTGATGTTGGACTAATATGATTTGAACGATTCGCACTAGGAGCAGCTAGAGGTTTTTGAAATCTTTTTAAAAGTTTTAATGGTATTGGATGGTTCGGTACCCGCACAGCAACTGTATCCAAGCCTGCCATTGCTAGATGAGAAAGGCTTGTGTCTTTTTTTCGATTTAAAACCAATGTTAAAGGGCGATGATGATAATTAGAGTTCCAAAAAGTCTCAGCAAGCATATAAGCAAGAGGTGAGAAATGTGCCCACTTCTCAGCCTGGTAGGTGTCAGCAACATGCATAATGAGAGGATTGAAACTAGGTCTATTTTTTAGTTCATAAATCTTTGTCACAGCCTGATCATTTGTTGCATCAGCTGCTAAACCATAGACAGTCTCAGTTGGTATAACAACTAAATCTCCATTTTTCAATAGCTTACAAGCATGGTTTATAGCTATGTCTAAAGTATTAGATTTCATTATTGGTCAAATATATTTTCTATTAACGTCAATCCGAGTTTAGAAATTGACTTGTTCCACTACAAAATTGTATCACATCAATCATAGTTTTCCTTGGGCTTGACCCAAGGATCCATTGTATTTTTATAGCTGAAAAAAGGAAAATCAGCTAGATAATTGTCGGTTAGTAATCCTTAAAATAATTTCTAATCTTAATATTTACCAGTATCTAGATTTTAAAAATTATCTCTTACTAAAGCCCCCAAAATCCTGTCATTCTCTGAAAAAATTAGTTACTCTTATAATTATGACTTTAAATGATCAAAACAAAGACAATTATCAAAACCATTCTGAATGGTATGGCCCATCTGAAGATACGATGGAACAGGTGCAGCATGCCCTGTTGTCTGATGATGCTATTGCTGTTGTTGCGATTATTCAATCCCTTCACCCAGCTGATGTTGCTGTTATTATTGAAAATTTATCTCAAGAAGATAGAGCAATATTCATTGAACTTGTGCATGACAAGCTTGAACCTCTTGTTTTGGCTGAGCTATACGCTGAGATCCGCAGTGAAGTTTTACGACATTTAACAAATGAAGAAATAGCCCATGCTTTAATCCAACTTGATAGCAATGATGCTCTTTCTGTCTTGCAAGAATTAGACGAAGATCATCAAAAGATTGTTCTACAAGCCGTTCCAATTGAAGAACGTTCAAAGCTTGAGCAAAGCTTAACCTATCCTGAATACTCTGCAGGCCGATTAATGCAGAGGGAGCTCGTCGTTATGCGCGAAAATTGGACGATCCAAAAGGCAGTCGAAGTTTTAAGGTATCCAAAAAAAACTCGTTTTACAATGCCAGAGACATTTTATGAGATCTTTGTTATTAATTCTGACTATAAACCTGTTGGGAAGCTATCTTTAAACATACTGTTTAAACATCCTGAAAATACCTTTTTAGAAGATATCATGGATAGAGAGGTGAAAGCGATTCCTTTAACCATGAGCCAAGAAGATGTTGGGTATATTTTTCGTCAATACAGTTTTGTAACATCCCCAGTTGTTGATCATAAAGGACGATTGGTTGGAATGATTACAATCGATGATGTATTAACAGTTATTGATGAGGAAGCAACTGAAGATTTGATGAGAATGGGTGGTGTCGGTGAATCAGATTTTTATGCCAATACTTTTCAAACCTCAATTTCCAGGCTTCGTTGGCTACTGGTTACTTTTATTGATACCCTTTTGGCTTCAGCAGTGATTTATCAATTTCAAGGTGTTCTTGAAAAACAGGTCGCATTAGCAATTTTAATGCCAATTGTTGCAGCCATGGGTGGCAACGCAGGTATGCAAGCAGTCACTGTTATGGTCAGAGCTTTGGCTATACATGATTTCAGGTCAGCACGTGTTTGGGTTATTTTAAGTAAGGAAGTAAAAGTTGGCCTTTTAAATGGCTTAGTCTTCGCGAGTTTACTGGCAAGCCTTGCCAGTTTTTGGTTTCAAGATATAACCTTGGGATTAATTCTAGCAGCTTCAATGTTATTTAATATAATGTGGGCCGGATTAGCTGGAACAACTTTGCCTATTCTTTTGCATAGATTTAATTTTGACCCTGCTATAAGTTCAGGACCTTTATTGACCACAACGACAGATGTATTAGGTTTTGCTATTTTCTTAGGTCTTGCAACTTTAATTCTGGGTTAGTAGAAAAATTATTCTAACACACAGCAAAAATAGAAAATATTAAAACTCAACGAAGTTATTTACATACATCTAAGCATGTATGTATTATGGCCAAACATTGGCTTCAATAAGATTTGTTCTATGCTTCAGATTTTCACTTCCTTAGAAAATATCTTTGAGAAATGTGTCTCTTTAATGAAATCCTTAAATAAAAGAACAGCGCTTTATATATTAAGTTTAGGACTTGCTTTAATTCTTTTACTTTCACGTTGCATTAGTAACGGAAAACCACCAATGATTCCTCCTATTCCAACAGTTATTGCTCAAGAAATCACTTTAAAAAATGTGCCCTTAGAATATGAATATGCAGGAAGGGCAGCCGGATCAAAAGAAGTTGAAGTCAGAGCCAGAGTCAGCGGAACTATTCTTGAACGCATCTATACAGAAGGGCAGCCGGTCAATCAAGGAGATATCCTATTTAAAATTGATCCTAGCCCTTATCAAGCTAAGCTTTCACAGGCTGAATCAAGATTAAAAGAAGCACAAGCAAATTTAGAAGAAGCCAAGAAAAATTGGGAACGTGCTACAGGTCTCTTTGACAAAAAGATGTCGAGTGCTCGAGAAAAAGACCAAGCTCAGTCAACTTACGAACAAGCACTTGCTAAAGTTCAAGGTGCTGATGCTGATCTTAAAAGTGCTCAAATTGATCTTGACTACACAACCGTAAAAGCACCTATTAGCGGAATCACCAGTCATGAAGTATGTTCTGAAGGAAGTCTCGTAACCCCAACAGCTGACCATAGTTTGTTAACGCGGATTGTTCAAATTGATCCAATTTATGTTAATTTTGCCTATTCAGAAAGTGAAGCCTTACACCAACGTCACTTGATAAACAGTGGAAAGCCTGAATCTGTAGAACATAAAAAACTTACAGCAACAATATATTCAGAAGATAAAACAGTTCAACCCAAAATAGGTTCTGTCGATTTCACCGATAGCGTTATTGACATACAAACAGGAACCATCCGTGCACGTGCTGTCTTTTCAAATCCTGAAAAGGATCTGTTACCTGGTCAGTTTGTCAGAATTATAATCAGTGGCATCACGCAACCAAAAGTCGTCATTCTTCCAAAACGTGCCATTATGCAAGGACCTGAAGGTACTTTTGTGTTTGTGGTTACAGCCGAAAACAAAGCCGATATCCGTCCTGTAACCTTGGGACTGTCAACGCCGCAAGGTCAGATTATTGATAAGGGCTTAAAAGAAGGTGATAAAGTCATTGTCGAAGGTATGATCAAAGTTCGTCCAACTCAACCCGTTAAGATTGAAAAAAATAAAGAAAATGAGGAACCCAAAGCGGAACCTAAAACATGATCTCCAAATTTTTCATCAACAAACCAATTTTTGCATCTGTTCTCTCCATTATCATCGTAGTAGCAGGTCTTGGGGCTTTGCGCATATTAGCTGTGGAACAATACCCTCAGATTGTCCCTCCAGAAGTTTCAATTACAACGTTTTACCCAGGAGCAAGCGCTGAAGTCATTGCTGACACTGTTGCAACACCTTTGGAACAGCAAATCAATGGTGTTCCAAATATGATCTACATGAACTCAACAAGCGCTAATAGTGGGCAACTTAACATGTCTGTAACCTTTGAAGTTGGTACAGATCCCGACAAAGCTGCTACTGACGTTAATAATCGTGTTCAAGCAGCTGTATCACGCTTGCCTCCAGATGTTAGAGCCATGGGAGTAACCGTCAGTAAAAAATCAAGTGCGATCCTGCAGGTTATTACTTTGTCATCGATTGACGGGAATCAAGATCCTGTTTTTATCAGTAATTATGCTCTTCTTAACGTCATTGATCCACTAAAGCGTGTTGCAGGTGTCGGTGATGTTATGCTCTTTGGTGCAAAAGATTATTCGATGCGTATTTGGCTGAGCCCTGACAAATTAGCGCAATACAGTTTAACACCACAAGATATAGCAACAGCGATTCAAGAGCAAAACTCTCAGTTTGCAGCTGGTCAATTTGGGCAAGAACCTATGACCTCCCCTCAAGATTTTACTTATACAGTAAACACAAAAGGGCGATTCTCAAAGCCGGAAGAATTCGAAGAAATCATTATCCGTTCAAATCCAAAAGGAGCTATTTTACGTCTTAAAGATGTAGCTCGCATAGAACTTGGTGCACAAGATTATGGTTTCTTAGCAACGCATAATGGAAAACCTGCTGTTGCCATCGGTGTTTATCTACAACCTGGCGCCAATGCTCTTAAAACAACACTAGCAGTTGCACAAAAGATGGCTGAACTTAGCATACATTTTCCTGTTGGTATTAAATATACCTTACCTTTTGATACAACCAAGTTCGTTCGAAATTCAATCAATGAAGTTGTTAAAACTTTCTTAGAAGCTATATTACTTGTTGTTTTGGTTGTTTATGTTTTCTTACAAAATAGTCGGGCAACCTTAATTCCTGTTTTAGCGGTGCCCGTATCATTGATTGGGACATTCGCAGCAATGTATTTGTTTGGGTTTTCAATTAATCTTTTAACACTTTTCGGTATGGTTCTGGCTATCGGCATTGTGGTTGATGATGCCATCGTTGTTCTTGAAAACGTAGAACGCATTATGAGAATCGAAAATATCTCTGTCAAAGAAGCAACATTTAAAGCCATGGAAGAAGTCACAGGCCCTGTGATTGCTATCGTTCTTGTCTTGTGTGCTGTCTTTATTCCAGTTGGTTTTATGGGTGGCCTTACAGGTGTTATGTACAAACAGTTTGCCATAACTATTGCAGTTTCTGTTGTGATTTCGGGATTCGTTGCTTTAACTCTAACACCAGCATTATGTACAATACTAATCAAACCAGGTCACAAAAAAACATCAAAGTTTTTTGATACATTCAATAACCGGTTCAGCAAGCTAACAGATTATTATGTTAAAATTGTTACTCATATCTTGAATCACACTAAGATCTCTGTCTCTATTTGCCTAATGATCGTCGCTGTTACTGTTACTTTATTCGCAACCATTCCAACGTCATTAGTTCCCGAAGAAGATCAGGGTTATGTGATTACAATTCCATTTTTATTGCCTGCAGCTTCTGTAAGTCGAACAGAGGCAGTCTCAGCAGAATATACCAAAAGACTTCTCTCTCACCCAGCCGTTGATCAAGTCATTACCTTTTCTGGTTTTGACCTTTTATCTTTCACCCAGAAAACCTATACAGGCGTTTCTTTTGTCTGTCTTAAAGACTGGAAAGAGAGAAATTCAACTGTTTTTGATGCTCGGAATCTCCCTGGTGCGCTTATGGGTATGGGGGCTGATATTAAAGATGCTTTTATTGTCGCGTTTAACCCTCCCCCCATTATGGGCATGAGCACCACTGGTGGTTTTGAATTGTTTATGCAAAGCAAAACAGGTGCTAACATTAAAGACATAGCCAACACAGCAAACAAACTAGTTGAAGCAACTAAAAAACGACCTGAACTTGCTGGCGTCAAAACCACTATTTCAGCCAACGTTCCACAATATTACATTGAACTAGATCGTGAAAAAGCCAAAACTTTGAATGTACCAATTAACGTTGTGTTCACAACCATGCAAAGTACTTTCGGAAATTATTACGTTAATGACTTCACTTATTTGGGGCATTCTTATAGAGTTACGCTGCAATCAGAAGCAAAATTCAGAGAAAAACCTGAAGACTTAAGACTTGTTTTTGTGAAATCTCTCGATGGTAAAATGATCCCTCTGGATACTCTTGTAACCGTCAAAAGAATTGTAACTGCAGATGTTGTAGAACGTTGTAATGGTCTCACTGCAGCTAAAATCATGGGAGGACCTGCACCTGGTTATAGTTCAGGACAAGCCATCGCTGCTATGAAAGCAACTGCAGATGAAGTATTAACAGATGGTACATATAGTCTTAGTTGGACAGGATCAGCTTATCAAGAACAACTCGCGCAAGGAACTGGAAATTTGACCTTTGGTTTGGGGCTTTTAGTAGTGTTCTTAATCTTAGCTGCCCAATACGAAAAGTGGAGTCTGCCCATTGCAGTTATCACAACGATACCCTTCGCTTTGTTTGGTTCACTTGTATCTATATGGTTCAGAGGTCTTAACAATGATCTCTATTTTCAAATTGGCCTTTTAACACTTGTAGGTCTTTCAGCTAAAAACGCCATCCTAATCGTAGAATATGCTATTTTGAAAAACCAAGAAGGTCTTTCATATAAAGACGCCGCCATTGAAGCTGCAAAACTTAGATTTAGACCTATTATTATGACTTCACTTGCTTTTATTTTGGGTTGCGTGCCGCTTGCAATTAGTAGTGGCGCAGGATCAGCCAGCCGCCATTCAATAGGAACCGGTGTGATCGGTGGAATGCTTGGTGCGACGTTCATTGCAACGCTGTTTATCCCATTGTTTTATAAACTAGTTTCTGAGTTAACAAACAAAAATAGTAGTAAATAAAAGATTAAGTGTTTAGTTACAAGAAAGACACCACACAAACCTTACCACCCGACATTTTCTTTTAGCGTCATTACAAGCGCTTGATAGAGGCATAGGTACTACACAAGTTTAGTCAAT
>DAHVSZ010000160.1 GCA_027328625.1 Candidatus Paracaedibacteraceae bacterium
CCTACTTCAGTTTCCCTATGGCTTGACCATAGGGTCTTATGGATCCTCCGGTCAAGAGGCATAAAAACTAAGGGGTTGTAATCATTTTATAGTGCTTTTGCTATAGTTCATCACACAAATTTGTTTTAAATTAGGAGTATAAAAAGTGAAAACGATATTATCTTCAATATATGTTCTAGTATTTGCATTCACCCTTAATCCAGCAAATATATCGAATGCGATGGAGAAAGAAAAAACTGTTGTAACAGATAAAAATTTACCAATATCAGTTGAAATAAGTGGTGAAAAATATGATCGAGAAGAATCTCATCATTCTGCAACTTCATCATATTGGAAAAATGGCAACAAAGATGCAGCAATTCCCCATATAACAGTTGTAAATGAGACTAAACATTTAGCAGAAAGTTTTCAGTTTCACGTTACAGTTAATGGAGATGAAAAATATTACTATCAGTATAATGCCGTCAAAAATAAACTAGAGTTTCTTAGAGAACCGTCCTCAGGAGACGAACAATACAAAAGTTTAGCTGAGGGCTTTGTTGCAGAATTGAAGAAGCTTAGATATTTCATCGAAAAAGATAAAGAAGAAGTTGAAAGTGAAAGAAAAACCCATATAAGAAAACATGCGTTGGATTCTGGTCAGGGTGGAAGTCGCTTATTCGCCAATGCAACTGGTCAATCCAGTAAAAAACAAAAGTCAACAAAAAAAGAAGAAGATGGGAAAGGTGAGAAAGAAGAAGGATGACAGCCCGTTGTAAATATTTAAAACTTTAAATTTAAAAATGCCTGGGCATTTTGATTTCTGGAAATATTTTCTCCGTTTTTGCCATCATAAAAATATAGAGTGACAAAAACGGACTTAAGATGGATAGTGAAGAAGATTTAAAAGAATTAACGCCAACTTGGCATGACATAGCAAGACCATCTCAACTTCCACCTCAAGGAGATTGGAATAATTGGCTGATCCTAGCAGGCAGAGGATTTGGTAAAACCAGAACAGGTGCCGAAACTGTGCGATCATGGATTAAAGACGGTTTATACAGAAGAATTGCCTTAATTGGTCAAACTTTTGATGAGGTTCGCTCTGTTATGATCGAAGGGGAGACTGGAATTTTGAATGTTCATTCAGATAATGAACGACCAAGGTTTGAACCTTCGAATGGACGACTCATTTGGCCTAACAAGGCTATTGCAAACATCTATGGAGCTGATTATTACGAAAAATTAAGAGGGCCACAATTTGATTTGGCTTGGATTGATGAGTTGGCCAAATTTCGCCGTCCAGAAAAAGCCTGGCAACAATTGATGTTGGGGCTTCGTTTGGGAAAAAAACCAAGATGCATTATCACAACAACGCCACGTCCTATTACTTTGATTGAAAAGTTACTGAAAGATCCTTTGACAGTGGTAACAAGAGGGTCGACTTTTGAGAATCAAGAGAATTTATCACCAACTTTTATTAATCAAATTGTTAAACAGTTCGAAGGCACAAAATTAGGAGCTCAAGAATTATATGCTGAAGTTTTATCAGAAAGACAAGGGGCACTTTGGCAACGCTCAAACATTCGTTATCAAGTTCCAGAAAATACATCATGGCAGCGTATTGTCATTGCCATTGATCCTGCCGTTACCCATCATGAAGACAGCGATGAAACGGGAATTGTGATTGCCGCTTTAGCAGATAATAAAAACGCTTATGTATTGGATGATTTAAGTGGTCGTTATAGTCCTGCTGATTGGGGACGACGTGTGGTTGATGCTTATTGGCGTCATAAAGCAGATCGCATTGTAGCTGAAGTCAATAAGGGTGGTGATATGGTTGAGAGAATTTTAAGATCGATTGATCCTCATGTATCCTATCGAGCTGTCCGAGCCACACGAGGCAAAGTTACACGCGCGGAACCCATTGCAGCGTTATACGAACAAGGACAAGTTTATCATATTAAACCTTTGCAGTTGTTAGAAACACAGTTGTGTGAATATATCCCAGGGATTACATCCAAATCCCCTGACAGACTTGATGCACTGGTCTGGGCATTGACAGATTTATTTTTGGAAAAAGAAAGTAAGCCGGTTCTAAACATGTGGGTGAGAGGAAACTGATTATAGGATAGCAAGAGCGCTATAAAATGATTATAATCATTTAGTTTTCCTCCGGCTTGACCGGAGGATCACGAGACCTTTTGGTCAAGCCAAAGGGACACTTAAATAGAAATGACAATCATAATCATTTTATAGTGCTCTTGTTATACACCTTGTCAATCCCGAGACTTAAGTGATTTATCAATAAGAATCCTCTGTTGAGGCGGCTGCCGCCGCATGTGCATTTGCATAAGCAGCATGTGGCATTCCTGCCCCCATACCACCATACTCATCATCTTTTGGCAAATAATTCATTATGCGTTCATAGCGTGCCTTGGCATCGACAGGCCTGCCTTTAGCAAAGCCTGCTAAACTTGCATCAATATCTGTAAAAATTCTATCATTATCATCCTCATATTTATCGGAGTTCGTTCTATCGTAGAAATTATGTAGAGCTAAAACAGCACAAGTTAATTGATGGTTATCAAGTTTTTCTTGCTGAGTCGCATCTAGAACACGAGCAGGTTTTTTCATAAATTGGCCAACTATTTGTTCATCCGTAAGACCATTTCTTTCAGCTGCCCGCACCATACTATCTATTGAATCAACCATAAGTTGAGCTTCATCCGGCCTTGCTTTACGAGAAAAGTTCACACCAAAAGAACTGGTGCCTGATAGAACAGTAGCACTTAAATCAACTATTTTTTCTTCAACGACTTCGTCGCCTCTCGCCCTTTGAGTAGCCTTTAGAACACGTAAAGCTAAGGGGGATCTTTTTTCTTCTTGAGCTTCTTTTAATCTACTCCTAAACCCACTTAATTCATGTACTCGATACTCTTCTAATCTACCTTGTCTTTGTAATTTTTCCATGTGACGAATGCGGTCTGGCAAGCCAACAAGTTCTCTATCTAAGCTATCCATCTCTGCAAAAAAGCTTTT
>DAHVSZ010000161.1 GCA_027328625.1 Candidatus Paracaedibacteraceae bacterium
ACTTTTCTTTCAACAGAAGTTTACCTCAATACATCCCTTTCTTTAATAACCTTCCTTAAACGCAACTCGGGTTAATTTAAAAGAATGCTTAGATCACCTTCAAAAGAGCGGCTATAGACTCTCCGATAGACTTATTGAAGATGTTCTTAAACGAGCCCAGAGCTTTTAGAAGAAAATAGATAAAGACCTTATATCGGTGGTTCAGATCAATCTTGAGATGGGATTTCTTGTTCAAACGAAGAAAGAGTCTCAGTTTCAAAAAGTTGTTCAGGAATCACATCAGAAGATGCTTCAGTTGGAGCCACAGGAAACTTTAAAATCACTGCACTTTCGGAAGCTTGAACATCAACCTTATCTTCCTTATCTTTTTCTGTTTTCTCATTCATTTTAGATTTTGCAATATAAACAGGCGTATCTTTTTCTAACGACAAATAAGAAAAAGTCATTTTAGCTACCGGAAAATTCCCTGGAAACTTCAAATACGCTTCAAGATCTTTTAACTGCATAATTTGACTGGCATTGGCGACAGGTTTCGTTTGCTTTTGATGACTGAGATTAACGCCATCCCGCATTTGATGGGCCCCAAAGGAAATACTTTCTGAAGTCTCTTCTTTTTCTTGTTCTCCCAAATAACGCGCAACACGCGCAGCAACATCTGTATCTACGGCTCTAAACAGAACTTTTGTACCGGTTAGATTAGAGAGTGTTTTTGAATTGGATACCCCATAAATATCTTCGATCTGATTTATATCTTGGAACCCAAGAACAAAACACCCCCCGTATTTACGAATTTCTGCAAGACCGGTCAGGAGGGACGGCAATCGGTTGAGCGATGCTAATTCATCAATAATAATCCATGTGCGTGATTTGTTATTTTCAGGTCTTCCCATCAAGCCTTTAATCGTAAGAGTGAGCCATGTTGAGAAAAGTGGTTTAAGAAATGAGCGTTGATCTGGTTGGCAACTTAGAAAAAGCCAACTTTTATAATCTTTTTTCATAAAGTTGAGAAGAGAAATCCCTTTCTCTGTATCTTCCAGATCTTTGATCACGCGCAAGTTATTGGCAAGAGAGGCTCTTACACTTAAAGCCGTTTTATCAATTGCCGGATCAAGCATTGCCGATACCGTTGTTCCAATCAGTCGCCTTTGCAATTCACTTAGCGAAAGAGTCAGTGTCATCTGAATCAATTCTTGATAAGATCTACTCTTGTCATTTCGTAAAAAACGAATAGATTCAGAAAGTAATTGACGCGCTCCTTGCGTCCAAAAAGATTCAAGAGAACGATTGTCAGGAATCATCGCCTCGGCAATTTCATCTAAAATATAATCATTGGTGACTTCTTCCCATAAATTCCATTGCGCCGATCGTTGATCTAGAGGATTGAGGAGAATATCTTTGCTCTTATCATAAAAACGAGAAAATATACCCCCCATTGTGTCGACAATAATCGCTTGATCTCCTTGCTCGCGAATTTGTTGTAGTAGATGATGAATCATATTGGATTTTCCAGCCCCCGTCGTTCCGGTGACCATCATGTGTTGAAACTCTGCTTTCTCCGGCAGGGGAACATTGCCAATTCTATAAGGAGATGATTTGGATTGAAGGACTAATTTTCTTAAATCTTTAGACGACACACATTCAAAACCACTCAAGATTTTTGTCGCTTGCTTTTTACGCCCCATCTTCACCCAAAAACAAGACACAACGACAACACTCACACTAGAAATTAGTAAGCTATAAACCAACTGTCTAAAAACTGATAAAAGAATGAAGCTTTTCAGGTTTGTATAAGATTCACTATGGATCAAAGAGTAATCACTAATAGTTTGCACTTGTCCATTCACATAGACAATCCAGGACTCATCCCAAAAACCATTTGGGCAAAAAGAACAGTATTCCACCCGCACGTGAGCTTTTAAATAACACAATAAAAACCAAAAATCCTGCCACGTATGTTGACTCCACACGAAAAGAGCAAAAGTTATTGCAAAAACCCATAAACCTGCTTTAACTGTCGTGCCGATCACTTGACGAATCATGCGCAGTTTATGAATCTGGGTTTGCCCCCCTTGGGTAAACGTGTCTGAAAAAGTTGTCATGAGACTGTCCTTCCTTTCTATTTAGGTATCAAACGTCCAACTCTGCCCAAGATTCACCAGGTAATAACGAGAAAAGATGATGAAACAGGTTCATGACATCTTCTTCCGTATATTTTTTAACCCACGGAGCAATGAGGATATCCATATCGCTTAAATACGTCGGATTTTTAATCTTTTGAATTAAATTCTTTTCAAACACCGCGCGGGTAATGGGCGTTTTTGAGGTTTTCATAATAATCTCAAAACAGCTCATCACCTGCTGCCAGTCAAGAGAAGGATTTTGTTGATAAAAATGGACAATATCAAACAAATCGCGTCCTTTATTACGCTGATAAAGAGCACGCAGTTTTGAGGCCAGCATCTCTTCTAAATGAACCGTCAGAATAGACGCTCGGCCAGAAAACCATTGACTTTCTATTGCGTAAGGAATTTCTTGTGTGCCAAGAAAAGTCATATGTTCTCGCGTATTAATCTCGATTTTAATACGCATCTTTGTTTGAGGATGCCCTTCGGAGATAAAACCATAGTAAAATGTCACCATTGATTCTGTTTGCTTCCACTTTGGCTTACCAAGAATAGGATCAATAATCTTACGAACACGAGTCATTAAGGCACCCATGGGTTCAGCATTTAATTGCGTAAAATCCAAATCCTCACTGTAGCGATAAGCTTTATCACAAAATAGTTTATTAAGAGCTGTTCCTCCTCGAAAGACAAGCCGACCTTTTATATAGGAATCTTGATAAAGTTCAACCAGTAAACGCTCTAAAATAAGATCTTGTTCCACTTGTGCACTAAAAATCCATGGGGCTTTTTTATTTTTCCACTCGTTAAGAAAGGCTTCGGGTATCATAGGTCTGTCTCTATCGTATCGTTAATGATGAGTTTCCATTTAGGGTCAAGGTCACCCTTTCCATTT
>DAHVSZ010000162.1 GCA_027328625.1 Candidatus Paracaedibacteraceae bacterium
AATATGAAAAACCGTCATCGGCAGAGATATTAGTTGGCAAACGTACTTTGTAATCAATTTTTCCAGTAGTTAATTTTTCACCGTCATGAAATATTACCTCTTCTTGAGAAGGAATATTGTGTACCTCAATAAATTCCTCTATCTCCTTACTCAGAATAATTCGCGGATAAAATGCGATCTTTTGTTCCATTTCATAAGCATTCACCAATGCCTCTCCTATAATGGTGTTCCACTTGTGATAAAGTGAACCTTTCGTAATGCTACCTCTCAGCAATATTTTTTTTGAAAATGCTTCTACATATACAAGAGTTAAACCGATACATAGAGCTCGAAGATTTTCTAAATTACTTTTGTTGTCAGAGGTTAATAACGGAAAAGAAATAGCAATGCTATCTGAAAAAGTTGCAACATCAAACTTTAACCAATTCTCTCTGTGATTACTTTTGCTTGCAAATAAAGTCTTTGGATAAGCCTGCATAAGACCACCTTCAGCTCCGTAAGTCGAAAGATGGCAAATCAAATCAAGAATATTAGATGGATCATTTTTTATTAAATCTTTGGCCCCCAGTATATCTACAAAGGCAATTATCCTTTCTTCATAGTGTGCTATTTCTTTGTCCATATTTTCGCGCACTCCTCGATCCAAACATTTGCCTAGAAAATAACATTAAACCTTTTTATTTGGAATTTTATTTTTTTCTGAGATCAGGAAACTCGAAGACTCATACCTGTAACTTAGTTTTCTTTTCCCTAAGTGGTGCCGTCTCTTGCGCATACAAGACATCGCTTACGTTCTGAAAGAGGTTTCCCCAAGTTTCTGCAAGGGGCCCGCAACTTGGTGGATTCTCTCTAGGTTTCTCGAGCGTGTATTTGTTACCCCCGTTTTCACAGAACCTATTTAGATAACATCTGCAAAACACACACAGCAAAAAGAATAATCCAAAAACCCCACTTTAATGTTTTTGGAATTTTTGTAATCTTTTCTTCTAACCATTTGCTGTTTTCTGGTTTAAGACACCAGTTAAAAATAAAGATTCCTGAAAGAATCCAAAATAAGCTAATCCCCTCAAGTCGCATTAAAATAGCAACAAAGCCAAATACAGCCCATTTGCAAACTGCTATTAAATTTTGGTTATCAATTATCTCTGCCAATTTGGCTACCTTTTCCTTTATCTCAACTATGTCATTTGGCTTCTCTTCATATTGTTCTAGGGTGCCGCCTAAATAAGTATTTTCCTTGAGCCAGATATTTTTTTCGAAACTTCTTCAGGTCGGTACTTAGCCCAAACAGCTGCAAAAGCCATAAAAGTTTTCCAACAATCACCTTGAACAACACGGATAGCAAGAAAGGCTATGCTGTCATCGTAAAAATAATCGCTTCTGTCATAAACATGGCTAGAAAGTTGAAAAAGGCGCAGGTCGGTAATTTCCTTTTCCCGTTGATATACGTTAGTGGATTTAATTTTGTTTTCCATATGAAGATTTATTATTTCAAGATTTTGTGCCACCCATTCGTCTTGATTTCTTTCGTCCTCTAATAAAGTTAGTATTGCCTGGTACATACAAAGACTTAAGCTTGTGCATCCTGTCCCAATATCTCCGAGTAATTGAATCTTAGTGTAGTCTCTATTTGAAATTTTTATTTTTTGATTATACCTGTCCAGTATCTGCTGAAACTCTTCATATGTGGGGTAAAAGTGAAAATGGATGGCAGCCCATTTGACACCATCTTTGATCTTTTCATCAAAAAACAATTCTTTTCTAATTTCCACCAGCTTAACGTCTTCTCGATTTAATATTATCTCAAGCTGCCGATCAGAACATTGCCTCATTATTTTCTCAAAATTAACCCATGCGTTCTCTACATATGGGATACGTTTTAGATATTCTTCTGCATAATAATCTTTTAATAATGGAATTATTTCCCATAAATCCCTTAGTCGATAATCAAGATCATAGATGGAATAATAATCTTTTGTATGCCAAGATTCATCACCAAAGGCATTATATGCAAATTCGGTTAACACTTCGTCAACCTCTTCCCACGCGAGAGAATTATTTTCTATTAATTCTTGAGCTTCTGTTACTAGATGTAAAAGTACGTCTGAAGAAGCGTGGCTTCTATCTTTACGTGACCGCATAAGAGCTAATCTAGCCTTCTGAGGCAGCTTCCAAAAGCCCATTTGAAGGCGACTTCCAAGGTAAAACGTATCTTCAACTTCGTATTCACTGTATCTTACCAAATCAGACTTATCGTTCCTGATAAGATTTAGCAGTTCATCTCGTTCAGATGCTTTGTTAGTATCAATTGATTTAACTAATTTTTCTGCTTCAACTTCATATTTAGCAACAAAAGATGAATTATTGATATGTGAGATAATCCATTTTGCCGCTGCATACCTTACATAAGTGTTCGAGCTTTTTAAGGCTTGTTTACAGAGATCATGTTTTGACCGATCATCCCCTTCTAAGGTAGCAACTTGATCTAGAATTTCTATTTGCGTTTCAATATTAAGACCATCCCAGACCGCCATTAGTTTTTGCCAATGCCCTTTGGAGTAACCTAGTAATTCTTTTGAATAGGAAAATACCATTTATATTGTCCTGCATGTTTTTAATGCATGGTTGAATACATGTCATATATAACTCTTTTAGTATTAATTTCAATAATTCATATGAAGTGAGAGAGTAGTTCTAGACCACATTAAGTCACTTAGCTTGTTCTCATGGCAAAAACAGCTTTACTTTAATGGTTTAGTAATTTTCCTGCACTTTATCAAAATTTACTAATTACATATTTAGTTTTCTTTTCCCTAAGTGGCGCTGCCCCTCGCGCACACAAGACATCGCTTACGCTCTCGCAAGCGGTTTCCCTTTTCTTCCGCGCTTCGCTTGTGCAGAACAGGTGATTACCCTCCGACTGATCTTGCTAGAGTTTAGTAGACAAAGAGAAGCCGCTCAAAGAGAATATTTTTTGAGAGGTTTTTATGAATACAC
>DAHVSZ010000163.1 GCA_027328625.1 Candidatus Paracaedibacteraceae bacterium
TTAGTGTTCGTGTATTCATAAAAACCTCTCAAAAAATATTCTCTTTGAGCGACTTCTCTTTGTCTACTAAACTCTAGAAAGATCATTTTTTTGTTGCTATTATTTAAAAAAGTCTTTATGTATTCAATTCAAAAATATTTTCTATTTGGATTGTTTTAAAGTGCTTGCAAAGTTTATCACCTTTTTATTTTGTTTGACTCTTCCTATTAACCTGTCTTTTGCGTTAGATATTTTCGAACCATTGCCACCTGGCGATCTCGAGACACGTTTTCACGTGTTTAAAAATATGTTGCGTGAAAATCGGGAAGGAAAGAGCTCGACAACAGATGAAGAAGAAATAGTTTCTCAAATGGTAAAAGATCCAAGAAACAATGGTGTGTCTAAAAGTGTCCTTTTTATCCAGTACTTAAGAAAATTAGCTATTCAAACGACAGAAGGTCAAGCTGCTGCACCTTACTACTCTCGCATGATTATGGCTGCTTTAGGAGGTGCTCATTGTGGCGGCATTAATACCAAGAAAATAGCCACGGATCAGGAAAGAGAGATTATGAAGGCGGGGGCCCAGAAGGTGGGAGAGCTTATTGCACCTTGGTTGGTAATCTTAGGTGCAAATAGCAGAAAAAATTTTGATTGTAAAGACAGCGAGTACTGGAAACCTCTAGCACCAACTGATAATGTAGAGGTTAAAAGACACTTTAACATTGTAGCAGTTATAGTACAGTCAACGGCTTTCTCGAATCTGAATTTATTCAGGCAATATCATGAACCGCAATATGATGGACTGAGAAAATGGATGAGTCCTCTCATAAGTAAATATGCCCCTAAATTTGAGGTTGTTGAAGAGCCGGCGATGCTAGATATTCTTGATGAATTTAAAGAAAATAAAAGAATAGGGTGGGGCTGCCTGCCTTATGAAGGTATTTCTGATCCAAGAGAATTTGATAGATATATTTCTAGTGATTCAGATATTAAATTTTCATCTGCGAAAGCAGTAATTGCTTGGATGGCTTTCCTTCGTGAAAACGCTGATAAAGTGGACATAGAAGCTGAAATTTTGCCTTTTGAAGACGCCTTAATCAGAAGTTGTTTCAGCAAATTTAAACATATAGATGATAAAATATGTAAGCTCCTTAAATTTTTCACGAACAGTGAGAATGATGAATCTTGGGAACGCTTGTCAACGGAAGAAAAAATCAAAATAATTAAAACTCTTTTCGTTTACTTCAAAAGGGTCGTTCGTCCTCAAATTTTCGAAAGACCAAAACCGCAACAACAAAGATTTAAAGTGCAAAAAGTTAAGGATAGATTGAAAAGACAATTAGCATTTAGTATGGAAGTTCTGCTTTCCGTTGATAGATTTCGTTCTTTTATTGCAGAAGTATTTCTTGGTTTAGAATCAACCACCTTTACGATTCCAGATGGCCATATAGATGAACTTTTTAATTATTTATTTGCGCATACAAATCTTTCTCCAGAAGAATTCGAAAGACTTTTATCTTTTGTACTTCTTCCTTTTCATGCTCTGGCAGCGCAAAATCCTCTTTTTTATAACAACTCACTAGAAACAGTTTGTGATTATTTCATAAAAAACATCGGTGAATCAGGTAATAATGCTGAGGTGGTTAATGCTGAGGTTGATGCTGCTGAGGTTGATTTTGATGCTGAGGTGGTTAATGCTGAGGTTGATGCTGAGGTTAGCATTCTTCTTTCTTCTATAGACTTCCTTAAGGCGTTCAAAAATTTACAAGGAAAGAACTTGAGAACAGCAAGAGCACAATTACTGAAATTCTTGCAATTTGCAGTGACTGATTATCGAGTATCCCAAAATAATCGATTCTTAGCTCTAGATCAATTGCGCCCTTTTGTACGAGATGCATGGGTGTTTAACCAAGATTTGGAACCAGCTCTCTTGGATCTATTTCTTGACGATAGGTCTTCTTTTTATTTTCCTTTTTATCGTTTGAAAGGAAAGAGGCTGACGACATTCGATGGTGAATCGTTTGCTAGCTATAAGAAGAGAATAGCTAAAGAAGAGAGAGCTCGAAAAAAGGCCGCTCATTAGATAGTGTCGTCATGAGATAAAAGATGTGTTAGGTTTGAGAATGATCAAACAAACAAATAAGAGTTTTTTATGAAGCCAACCCATCGCCGCCATGATATCTCAGATCAGCTTTGGAGCGCCAACTAGAGCCGCACCTTCCTGGACGTCAGGGAGTTTAGGGTGGTTGCGCCAAAGATAACCGGCAGTTTATTAATGCTGTGTTTTGGATTCTTCGCACAGGAGCTCCTTGGCGTGATCTTCCCCCCGATTATGGTGACTGGAAAAATACCCACAGACGCTTTTGTCGTTGGAGAGACAAGGGAATCTGGGGGTCTTTACTGGAAAAGACAGTGAGCGACCCAGATTTTGAGTGGCTTATGATTGATGCGAGTAATATCAAAGTCCATCCTCACGCAGCTGGGGCAAAAGGCGGTAACCAGCATATGGGTCGCACAATCCTATTTAAAATAGACTCTTGCTTAAGCAATTTTTGCATCAATGAATTTTTTCGATAGTTAGTCAACTAACTCATTGTTGATTCAATGCATTCCTGCTACATACGTCCCTATATTCAAAACCCAACTTACGGCTAGTAAGTGCAACTTCTCTCTCACTCTCTCATACTCCTTATAGATTTAGTCTGCCTGATACATTTGGTGAGCAGTTTTCAGTATTTCTTCAGTAGCACTTAATTTCTGGCTGGCTTTCACTCTCATAAGTTTGGCAGGCGCAAACATAAAACAAGCACAGAAATCAATCATTGTTTGTTCTTGAGAGGTTAATGGTATCTGATATTGTTGATGTTGCGGCCAATGAGTCAGAGCAAATGGATTGAACCACCTACTATCTCCTTCTGGTTCTAAAAGAGACAATCTTTGATCTTGCTAGAGTTTAGTAGACAAAGAGAAGCCGCTCAAAGAGAATATTTTTTGAGAGGTTTTTATGAATACACG
>DAHVSZ010000164.1 GCA_027328625.1 Candidatus Paracaedibacteraceae bacterium
CTTTTTTAAGTCTTTGCGTGGGCTTTTTAGTAACTTTTACACCAGTCTTAGCACTTTTAGCCATCATCATCAATTTGTCTTTTAAACCTAAGCTGTCAACCGCATTATAAGGGACCTTTCCTATTCCTGCACCTGCTAACTGATGTTTTGAGGCATAAGGAAGCCACTCTGCTAAAGATATGCCTTTAACAGTTTGTCCGGTCTTGGTCACACTAGTTTTTACTGCTACCTTTGTAGTCGCTACTCCTGTTTTGGTTATAGATCCAGCACCTTTTGTTCCAAATATTGAAGTTACAACAGTTCCTACAGCATAAGAAACCCAATGTGCTCTAGAATATGAATCCCCGTTTACCATATCTCGCTCATACGAGTCGGATATGGATTTTGCAATCATATTGTATGTATCAACAGGATGAATGACGGCCGTTACAACAGCTTCAACCGTACCTGCTGGATTGACCACCAAATCGTAGATGCCAGTGACAAAATCCTTCCCTACATCGTAAAGCCCAACCCCTACTCCTTTTGTAACGTTCCAGACCTGATTTCCTAATTCCTGTTGTGACTTTGCTTGAAGTAGTTGTCCATAGTAAAGTTTTTGATCAGACGTCAGGTTTTCATAACCGACTTCAGTTGCAATGTCGATATAATCATCCATTGATAAATCCCCTGGCTTGTCCAATTTAGCCTTTAACTCTGTGATTCTACGTTTCTCTGCTTCTTCCTTTTTAATGCGTAAATATGTTTTCACTTCTGCATCAATATGTTTATGTGCTTTATATACTTCTGATTCATGAAACTTATTCGCATCATAATACATTGGCAATGCTGATTTTCCTTTACCTGTAGCAGCCATCAATGCAGAATAAAAAGATTTGATATGCTGCTCAATAGGTTCAGATCTGGCATATTCCGACACTAGTTCATGATCCAATTTATAAACAGCGTCTATTGTTTCTCTTCGGACTTTGTCAGCATCATTAAGTTGATCATTAACTGGCTCACTTGAAAACGGTGTTAAATGAATAATGTCGCTAATACTAGCAAATATTCCGGAAAGCTCCCGCTGTTGTTCGTCAATAATACTACGACTGTTTTTGATTCCCTGTTCTAATTGATTTTCGACAAAATGTTCATCAACAAATGTACCACCGGCAAGCCCCATATCTTCCAGCTTTCCTTCGATACTATTGAAAAAGACGATCTGCATCTCAGTGAAGTTCATATATGTTTCGGTGTACAATGCTAAATCGTTAAAAAAAGCTTTAATGCTATCTGCGCCTCGGCCAGTGAAATCATCACCCAGATTAGACACATCTTCTAATGATTTCTTTAAATCGGATAGTTCTTCACGAAGTTGTTGATATTCTTTGGAGCGTTGTTGTGAGGATGTAATAAGCGATTGTGCATCAAGGATTTTCATGAAAAAGGCTCCTTATGAGATATTCTGTAGGTTAAGAATATCACAAAAGAGCCCTTTTCGTTTAATATTCCTTAATAGGTTAAAGGATAAAATGATAAATCACTTTTTTTTTCAAATAATAAATTAAATTCAAACTCAGGTTTATTTTCACTTAAATCTTCTTTTATTTTTAGCATTTCATGTGTAATTTGTCCATGCCTTTTATTAAGTTTCACAATCACGTTGACGTAATTAACTTTTCTTCGAGAGTAAACTGTAAATCTCACGTCTTTTTTTTCGACAAAAATGTTTTTATCCTTTAGCTTTTTCATTATTAATTTAGGAAGTACTTCTTCTAATTCTGCATAGAGAGCATTCAAACTTCTCTTGTGTATATAACTTCTTACCCCATAGAAGATGGGAATCACAAGAAAAGCAAATGAGACATACCAATAATCAGTAAGGAAAATTAAAGTTATTATTAAGTTAAATATAAAAAAAACCACAGGGATGAAAATAACTCTTAATAGCTGAATTGAACCTGGATCAAAAAACAAACTTTCACTCATTTTATTCTCGATTGAGGAATATGACCAAAAACAAACAATTAACAATAGTAAGTTTAATGATAAGATTAGCATAAGCATTTATTTTCACCCCTTTACTGGTTAATTTTATCTATTAATAACAGAAAGCTCCTTAGTTCTAATTAATCCGTATCCACCTTGGCCTTCTTTACTAATAATTAATTCAATTGAATGAATTTTCGTTTCTTTCCAGTGTTGATCTAATATCTTTTTAATATCAGCTATTTTTACAATCCCTTTAAACATTTCCTTTTCCTTATCGTAATCATTATTTACGTCAATAAAATCGGAATCAACTATAAGAACTTTCAAGAATGTTTCTATATTTAAATCCTTTACCTCGTTACCTTCCTTATCAAAGATTTTAAAATAAAATTCATAATCATCTTTACTTGCAACATTGATTGTTTCATCTAAGTTATAAAATCTAAGGAAATACTCACTGGTCTTTGTTATTTCAAGACTGTTTGTTAAGTCACTTATAATAATTTTTTTAGCATTAAGTAAATTTGAATCATTTATTACACTGTAAGGTCTCCCAAATCCCTCTATCTTATGCATTTTGACTTTTAAAGGTTCTTTGAATTGCAAACTTTGTAAAATCTCTTGTAAAGTCTGTGCACCAGCTAAACCGTTAAAAATATTTTCAAGAGAGTATTCATCTATACATAAGTTTATTTCTTCTTCTCCCAAAAATGTTTTATACATTATTTTTATGCTTCTTTGTTTGAGATCATTCATCAAGACAATAACTTCATTTTCATTCTCTTTGATAAATACTGTGTTATTCTTTTGACTTTCAGGTTCAATTTTAATTTCCACTCTTGAAGGGTTAATATTATATTCATCAATTAGAAATTTAATATGACTATTTTCTTTTATTTTTACGTAATATCTATTTGGAAAAAATTCATATTCAATTTTCGGATTTACTGAATCCAATGAATAGACCATGAATTTCTGAGCAGGTTCAGTATT
>DAHVSZ010000165.1 GCA_027328625.1 Candidatus Paracaedibacteraceae bacterium
ATGATGGAAAAGGTATCCTCTTTCATGGTTGAAAACAAGCTGAGTTTCAGGAATTTCAATGACTGGATAATAGCGTATGATGCAAATTCGAGAAAGGTACCTTTAGTCACTTTTGATAAAATACTGCAAAAGAAATGCAAAAAGCTTGGTATTCAAGTTATTGAGATATAGTTTGCCGAATGGACCGGTCGGGATTTGCTTAATTTTTTAAACGATTGCAATTAGCAGTAATTTTAATTTCTAAAGGTTAATCAAATCTGACATAACTTTTCAAACACGTTACGTAACTCAGTAAGCTTTTGTTTTGTAATTTTAGAATCTTTTAGCATTGTAAGTACGTTTAAAGGTTTCAAGTCTTTCCGCTTCACTTCTTCAATTCCTAAGAATTTTTCAAAATCTGAGTCAAAAGTACAAATAGCTCTTGTATATTCATTTTTATTTGAACTGATAAATTTATTTATTATTTCATGAATACTTTTGTCATCGTCTCTGTCATACAAGACCGAATGAGTGATTCCGAGTTTACCAAAAAGATTTATATATCTATGCAGGTTAAATTTACCCATCGAATCCAGTATATATACATTTTTGTCTATAAAATCGCTTAATAAATTATTCATCAGGTAATCAAAGACCACTTTCTCTGTTGCACCTTCACATATAATTACGTGTTTCGCAAAGAATGATCTTGCTCTTTCAGCATCCACCCACATGAAGTATTTCAAAGCTTCTTCTTCAAGTTTCTGTTCAATGTCAAAGGATTCTTGTCCTAGCTTCCTTTCTTTTATTTTCCTTATTAGGCTGGGTTCTGTATTTGGTTCTGTGAGTATATCGGAAAACATTTTAAATAAACTATAGTTATTATTAAGCAGTTTGTCAACATCTTCCGATTTAATCTGAAATATTTTAGTTTCAACATTTTGTTTCTTCACGCTCAGGATTGTTTTAAGGTCTTCTATGTTCTTGCTAACAAAAATTGGAGAATGTGTTGAAATGAGAACTTGTTGGCCTTCTACTTTAGCCAATTTTTTGAGGCTAATATCTAACTGTACTTGTTGAGAAGGATGTAAAAATGCCTCAGGTTCCTCGAACAAAAGAAGTGTGAATTCAGGGGAGAAGTCAGCCTTTTTTCTTTCTTCTTTTTCGTTGTACTCTGAAGATAGCCTTATCAAAGTATAAATTAAGTGTCTTTGTAGTCCCTGACCCATGGAATTTACATCAATGTTCTTGCCTAGGTTTTTATCAATAAGATAGTAAGACAACAATGACTTAACGATCTCCTGGGGCTGTAACTCATTTACTCTCATTCCAAAATCTATATCCCAAGATTCTATCTCCTTGTTTATTTCATCTCTTAAAACATTCATCGAAATACCGTCATCTGAAGATTCCTCCATGAAAGCGCTATTAAATTTCTCAATTGTATTGTTCAGTGATTGAAATGATGTGCTATTAGACAAAACTTTTTTAAATACAAAATTGACCATCTCCCTAAATGGGGAAGGACCGGAGAGTTTGAGGGTATCATTTGTTGTGCTAACGTCTGGAATATGTATAACTTTCCCGAGCTTTGCTTGCGAGATGTTTTTTGCGCCATAGAATAAATTGGTAGATAAAGCACCATTTTCGTATCCATAGATGTTGCTCTGGCCGCTTTTCACATTTTGGTCGGACTTAAGATAACGTCTAACCTTTAGAATTTTATCTTCTGATTTATAGCTTTGTTTTAGGTTTTCTTGTTCCTCTGCATTTGTTAAGAATTCCAATTCAATCCAGCTTTCATCGTCAGTCGTAAATTTTGGAAAATCTCTGTTTTCATCAAATTTAATTCCATGATCTTCGTAGAAGATTCTTAAAGCAGTAATGACATTCGTTTTCCCTGCATTATTTTCTCCAACAAGCAGAGAATGATCCTCTAAATCAAATTTAACGTCCTTAATAGACCTGAAATTGTGCAATGCCACTGTACGTATCCTCATTACTTCTCATCACAACTTATATCGAAGATATTTAATAAGTTTCATGTTAATATTTTCAAATGCGTCACAATATTTATTCTAGAGAACGCAGCCTATAATGTGTTCAGGCACTCAAAAAGGTTCAGGTTGAAATACTTCGGCATAGTTCTGAGACCAGGGGAAGAACTTGGCAATAGTTGTAATAGCTGGAATGCTTGTTGAAATTATATACACAAAGCTGAAGAAGGACGAGGATTTCTTTGACGAGATAGATGTTTGACTGAGAGAAAGATGAATTCCATGCGTGTAAGGACAGAGAACCCTCTCTTGTAAAGAAACTCGACGAGGTGATGAACTTCATAAAGAAGAAAAGGATAAGAGGTTCGCCTAATGAACTTTTTTCATAGAAGTTGATATGATTTCAAGACTTAATAGCCAATCTAATAGGTTCCATTTATGATTAGACAAGATACTTCAGAATGGACCGGTCGGGATTTGAACCCGAGGCCTCCTGCTTGCAAAGCAGGCGATCTACCGCTGATCTACCGGCCCTTGGTTTACCCAGGGTATGAAGCAGCCTGAGAGTATTAAAACGCTAAAAATACTTTTGCTGTTTCCACTCTTTTCAACTGTATTTGATACAGGAAAATGATTTGCATTGTAGACGCACTATTTGGAAAGCACAATTTTGGCATCTGCGGCAAAAGCATCACTTTCCGTTAGTATGAGGGGATTGATGTCCAGTGATCTGATATTTCCGCCTTCGTCTTGTATCAGCTGCGAAAGTGAAATCGCGGTATCCACAATGCTTTTCTCGTTTATTCTTATGCCTCTGAATCCCCTTACAAATCTTCCAAGGGATGTTTCCATTATCATTTCACTGACATCAGAAGTGGATATATTTACAGTCCTGAATGAGACATCATCAAAAATTTCTGCCAGGATGCCACCTGTTCCAAGCATAATGACGTGTCCGAATGTGGGATTTTTGTTCACGCCAAG
>DAHVSZ010000166.1 GCA_027328625.1 Candidatus Paracaedibacteraceae bacterium
TC
Source organism: Candidatus Paracaedibacteraceae bacterium (assembly GCA_027328625.1). Classification (GTDB taxonomy): domain Bacteria; phylum Pseudomonadota; class Alphaproteobacteria; order Paracaedibacterales; family CAIULA01; genus CANJLN01. The sequence goes on from DAHVSZ010000166.1 coordinate 3, forward strand.
TTCTCTACACAGACCATGATCTCTGGGAAAAATCTCTAAATCCTCTTCAATCCTCAACTTTTGCAGAGGGTTCTATTAAATAATCAATGACTTATCATATTGATAAACCTTAAGAATCCAATGAGTTTGACAAACAATTCAAAATGTTCTAGTGTGTGGTGAAATTTTCAAAAGGGAATTCTAAAAACTTGTTCATTCAGACTGAAGAAACACCAAATCCGCAGAGCTTGAAATTTCTGCCAGGTCGTTCTGTAATGGGAGAATCATCCCCTTTATCGTTTACTTCTGGATCTTCATGTGAAACTTCCCCTTTTTCAAAACGCCTTTTGGCCATTGATGGTGTAGATGGAATTTTCTTAGGATCAGACTTTATTACGGTTACAAAAAACCCGGAAGCTGATTGGTTTTTTTTAAAGCCATTGCTTCTTGGGACAATAATGGAACTATTTGTTAATAATTTTCCTGTATTTTTAAACAAAATTGAGAGAAAATTAAATTTAAATGAAAGTACAGACCCGGTTGTTAAACAAATACAAGAACTTTTGGATACGCGAATTCGCCCTGCAGTTGCCCAAGACGGAGGAGATATCGTTTTCGACTCCTTTGAAGACGGCATTGTGTATTTAAAAATGCATGGATCATGTGCAGGATGTCCAAGTTCAACAGCAACTTTAAAATCAGGGATTGAAAATATGCTAAAGTATTATGTTCCTGAGGTTACGGAGGTAAGGCAAGTTGATAATTAAAAAAATAATTTACATTTCAGTCGCATCTTCTCTTATTTTTGGGCTATTAAGCTCTCAATTAGAAGCAGCTGTTAAAGTTCCACTTCGCACTCAAAAAAATAAGATTGCAGAATCATCAGCAACATTGCAAGGTTCAACAAACTGCAAGGAATTGATCAGTTACTTTGAAAAATTGCATAATATTCCTGAAAACTTGCTTTTAGCAATTTCTAAAGTTGAATCAAAACATTCCCCCTGGGCTGTTAATGCACAAAGAAAATCTCGTTTCTTCTCAACAAAAGAAGCTGCTATTCAACACATACAAAAACTTCAAGCCAAAGGCGTTAAGAATATCAACATTGGTTGTATGCAGATTAATCTTCAAACCCATGGGCGCAAGTTTAAAGATATTGGCGATATTTTAACACCATACAACAACATTGCTTATGCTGCAAAATTGATGAAGGTGTTATATGCTCAGTATGGTTCTTGGGAAGAAGCGGTCAAATATTACCATTCCAGCTCTTCTGTTCACAATGTGACTTATAAGCATAAAGTGTATACTGCCTGGGCTCACACAAAGGGTGAAAGCTACCAAATACCAAGTGAAACTATAAACTGGAATAATCAACCATCAATGCAACCAAAGCAACCTCTAGTTAAGGTCGTATTTGGTCCTGGTGCTGGCGTTCAAAAATATTTTATCAACAACAAACGTTAAGAGTATTTATGACAGATCCCATAGTTCTGGAATCCATTGATCAACTATTCCTTAATGCTCGAACTCATTCATTTTGGCAATCAACGGAAGTTAGTGACGAACTTTTAATAAAAATTTATAACTTAACAAAAATGGGGCCTACAAGCGCAAACTGCTCTCCGTTAAGAATCGTATTCGTGAAATCCAAAAGCGCTAAAGAACAGCTAAAGCCTTGCTTGTTGGAAGCTAATATCGAAAAAACGATGATGGCTCCTGTAACAGCCATATTTGGTCATGATTTAGAATTTTATGAAAAGCTCCCTCAGTTATTTCCTCATGCAGATGCAAGGTCTTGGTTTAATACAAACGAAAATTTGGCAAGAACAACAGCCTTTCGAAATGGGACATTACAAGCTGCTTATTTCATAATGGCAGCTCGCGCTCTTGGTCTTGATTGCGGTCCAATGTCTGGTTTTGACAACCAAAAAGTAGATGAGATTTTCTTCAATAATACATCTATTCAGTCCAACTTCTTGTGTAATTTAGGGTATGGTGTTAAAGAGAAACTATTTCCTCGTTCTCCAAGGCTTGATTTTAAAGAAGCATGCCAAATTATTTAAAGAGGAGACGATATGAACTTTATTGATATCGGAATTGCTGGAACTGTCTTAGTATCAGCACTTATCGGTATTGCACGGGGTTTAACTCGGGAAGTTCTTTCGCTTATTTCTTGGGCAGGTGCTGGTATTGCAACATTTCTGGTGTTACCTCTAGCTCAGCATATCGCCCGTCAACAAATTGCTAATCCCATGATTGCTGATGCAGTTACTGCCGTTGCAGTTTTTATCATCTTTTTAATCATCTTTAGCCTTATCAGCCATTTCTTATCTAGCATGGTACGCCAAAGTGCCTTAGGTGGTATTGACCGTTCCCTTGGTTTTGGGTTTGGTATTGTCCGCGGGATTTTTCTAATTTGTTTAATTGAAATAGCTATGGGGTGTTTTGTTACACGATCGCAACAGCCCCAATCTTTAAGAGAGAGCCGATTTTCGCCTTTAATTTATCAAGGAAGTGACTTTATCTTTCAACTATTGCCTAGCTCTATGAAAGAGTTTGTTTTACAACAACACCAAAAACGTGCCTCTGAAACTGGAGAACTGTCTTTGCCAAATTCGCCAGTTGTCAATCAAGCGGTTGGAATAATCATACAACAGCAGTTCCAACAACAGCTAAAACTTTCGCCACAAGTTAACCAACAAATTGAAACACAAAAAACCGCTGAAAAACTGGCAGAACTTAAGCCAAAAGCCCCAGAGCCAACTCCATCAACTGAGACCCCCAGCTATTCACAGAAACAACGCAAAGACATGGAACGATTGTTGGCACAAGAAGAGAGTGAATAATTCTAGTCTTTACTCCCCAATAATATTTTAGGGAAGAGAGTTTGATCTATTATTTTATAAACATCTTTCATTTTAACTTTTTATTA
>DAHVSZ010000167.1 GCA_027328625.1 Candidatus Paracaedibacteraceae bacterium
ACTGGCTGTAGTTGTGTTTGCGCCTGTTGCTGATGTGAGAAAGACTTTGTCTATCTGCAGGGAATTTGCATTGTCTGGAATTGGACCTGCTATTATTGCTATTTTGTAGCCTAAGTTATTGCATAAGCTTGAACTTACTGTAAACGGTGAGAAACCACTGCTTGTGAAGGTTACACTTGAACTTGGATTGAAAATGCCCATGCTGTATAATATTACAGCTACTATTACTATTATTAAGATGGCCCAGCCGTAGGTCATCATGTACTCTAAAGCAGATTGTGATCTTTTTGATTTTATTGAGAACAAATTATTATCTAAAGCCCTGGAAACCGGTTTAAATGGCATATTATTTATATAAAAACGAGGGATATAAATATTTCTTATTTCTTTATTTTAAATGAATCACTTTCTTCATTAGTAGTAAGATTGAAAAAGGATACTAATTCTAATAAAGAAAAGGTACAAAAAAATAAAGATTTAATTTAAATTTAGCAGCCATTTCCACAATGGGATAAACTTAATCTTTTTTCCTTTTATCTTTTCTTCAGCTTCATAGTCCCATGTTATAATTAAAAGATCGCTGCATTTTAACTCAGTAGCTGCAACTAAAAGATTTTTGATCTCCCTCTCCTTTATAGTTTCTTTGGATGAAGCGTAAGTAACCTGTATTAACTGTCTTATCCTAATTCCATCTTTAATTACAAAATCAACTTCTTTTTTTTGCGTGTTTCTCCAATAATTCACTGTAAATCTTTTAAAAAATTCTGATCTTCGCATTAATTCTATTGCAACAAGATTCTCCATAAGTTTACCGGTATCTTCAGAAAGCTTGAAAGAGTATGCGTTTACTATACCATTGTCTATTACGTAAATTTTAGATCCAAAATCAGCTCTCTCTTTTGATTTTACTGAAAATTTATTTATTCTAAATATAAGAAAAGCCTCGCTGATATACCTAACGTAATTATCCACCGTATGAACACTATTTAGATGAAGAGTGTTCTTTATTGAATTTAAAGACATTTCATGAGAAAAGTTCTCTATTAAGTATTTAACTAAATTATAAATCAAAGAGGAGAATCTTATGTTATACCTGTTAACTATATCCTTGAGGACTACGCTATCCACCAAAGTATTCAAATAATCCTTTTGGTTTAAATTTTTAGTTATAAGCTCCGGGAAACCACCAACATTCAGATATTCTCTCAAAAATTTTATAATTTCACCTATCTCTTCTGCACTATTGTCTTTTATTTTTACTTCTACTTTTTTAGCGCTAAGGAACTCCCTAAATGAAAAAGGCAGCACAACTGTATCCAGGTGTCTCCCTGTAAGATGTGTGGATAGCTCTTTGCTAAGCAGCATAGAATTTGATCCAGTAATTATTAGATTATACCCGCTACGTTGCAGTCTATTAAGAAATAATTCCCATTTTGGAACATTCTGTATCTCATCTAAAACAAGGAATTTAAATTCTCCAAATATCTCTTTTAGGTATTTTAATAAATTGTCATAGTTTTCAATTTGCATAAGCCGTTCATCGTCAAAATTTATATACGCAAATTTGGCTTTGTCTATAGATCTAATTACAAAAGTTGATTTTCCTGCTCTCCTGGGGCCAATAACCACTTTTATTATATTGCTTTCTAGAGTCTTATCAGCTATGGTAATATTTCTTTTAATGAAAGGGTTAGACAATTCGATATCTAAATCGTGTTTCTGACGTAATAGAATGTCTCTTATTTCCATACAATAATTAAGTTTTATGAGTATATAAATTTATGCATTAAAATGCACAATAAATTAAATATTTATGCACTATAATTAGATATTCGCATATTTTAAAAAACATTTTGTGTTTGAGCAAACCTTAAAACTTGATTAAGAAAAGCCAATAAATCTTTTGTGGATATGTGCACTTATATGCCTAGAAGATTAAAAATATCCATATCTACAATTATAAAATATTAGCACTCAAAAATTTTGAGATATTTTCTCATTTAAGATACCTCTCCAAAATATACATTAGGCATAACACCATTAGGAGGATAGGCACGCATATAAAACCACATAACGTTAATAGGATTTGCTTCTGTACATGCACTACCACAATATGCCGCCGAGATACCTACATATCCACTCGTGCTTCCTTCTTTATTAGCGTTTGTGTATATAGTTGGTGACAATGTTGTTAAAGGAGTAGAACCTTCATTTCCAAATCCACTATACAATGCACCGCTCCAGGTTCCAGCAGCATCCGTTACGACCAAGGTATAATCTGTTGAAACAGCACCTTGATATGTGTTGTCTACTATCCAAGCTATTTGATCATTGAGAAAAGAGATAAATCCTGCTCCACCACTACCTTGCTGTCCAATAAATCTATAACCCAGTGCATCTGGAGCAGATGTGGGAGTAGCAACTGCTATGATTCCAACTCTCGCATCAGCTTCCGTAGTATAGTTAAAAGCTGCTCCTAAAACATATTGACCATTTGCAGGATAAGCCGTACTTTCAATTAAAGCTGCTGGACCACCACCGTAACTACCATTTGTCCATGTTTGTTGAAGGTATCCATTAGACGTCGTCCAATGCCCACCTATAAAAGTAAATGAAGACCAAGAAGCACCCCCATATTGGATGAATACATTAGCTCCGTCATCATACTCTCCATAAGTTGCTGACAATTGAGGAGCTTCACCGTCATTAAAATTGTTGAATAGATTTGTTGTTGATGGAGCAAAGCCGACATATACCGTTTCCGATGAGCCTGCGGGTATTGCTGCTATCTTCAGCCACCAGATTGCATTCGTAGAAGAGTAGCTTTCCAGCCATGAAGGTATAACTGT
>DAHVSZ010000168.1 GCA_027328625.1 Candidatus Paracaedibacteraceae bacterium
TCTTGCCGACAAGCAGACAAAAGGCACAGAACAATAAGAAAGGGATTAAGCTTTTTTATCATCAGGATTAGGTCTTAAATAAGGAGTTGGATCTAATAATTGGGTTCCCTTACGCAACTCAACGGTTAAGAGTTGCTTTTTAGTTTGCAGTAAAGTTTTATATGTAGCCTTTTTCTCTATTACTTCTGACAATGAGGAGCTTGGCATACATCCTAAAGGTTCGCCCGCGCGCAAAAACTCACCTAAACGACAATTAATTGAACCAAGTCCACTAATGACTAAATAAAAGTCATCTTTCTTTAAAATAATAATATGTCCCCTGTTTTGTATAAAACTAATATGAACAACTCTACTATTCCAAGGACTAGCAACTTGTGCTTCTGACCTTGATTCAATTTTCAACACAAGGTTTTGTTCTGTACTTTCATGACAAATAGCACCCTGGCAAGCCTGAACTCTTTTCCCAACAACGGATTCAAATAAAATTAATTCACTATTTTCAGATTGAGTTTGTTCTTGAATTGGAAACGTTTGCAAATATGCAATAAGTTCATTGGGAGTTAAATTTTCTTTGCCTTTTAATTTGTCTTGGAGCGAAACAAATTCAGGATCTTGTGTGTCAATTTTTTGGAATTTTGTCTCAAATAGGCTTGCTTGCTTTTGTAGTGAATCTTGATATTCACCCTTTATTAATTCAATTTGTTTTGTTTTTTCTTGAAGGTGCATCCGAAGCTCAGCTACACGTTTAATTGCTTCTAATATTGATTTGTTTTTCTTTTCCAACTGAGGAGATACCGATTGCAGAGCAAGAAGACTATGAATCAAATCATCAGACGAGCTTGTTGAGAAAGCAATTAGTGCTGGCGAATAATCTCGCCAATGTTTAAGACTCTGCAAAACCTGAACAAGACTATGTTGATGATTCCCAACATTCATAAGGGCCTTTTCTTCTTCTTCAACCAGAACCTTAACCTCTTCTTCTAATGCATTCAAATTTCCTTCAATATTTTGAAGTTGGCGTGTAATCTGAATTAAATTTTGGTGTACATCGGATGTACCGTTTGTTTGCGTTAAAGCAACTTTACAAGAAGAAATGGCAAGGATTGCTAAAAAACAAATTGTTTTAAAAAACATTATAAGGGCTCCAACAAAGAATTTCCCGTCATTTCTAATGGCTTTTTATAGTCTAGCAGTTCTAAAATAGTGGGGGCAATATCGCATAATGCACCGCCATGTTTTATCTTTCTTTTAGGACCATTGATCATTAAAAAAGGAACAGGATTACATGTGTGCGCCGTGTGTGGAGTATCATCATTCTCCTTCATAAATTCAGCATTACCGTGATCAGATGTAATCAACATAACCCATTCATCATTTAAAGCTGCTTTTTCTAATTTATTCAAACATTCATCTACTTTTCGAATGGCTTCTTCAATTGCTTTCACAACACCAGTATGTCCTACCATATCGGGGTTAGCATAATTCACAACAATGAATTGATGGTTTTTTTTGTGCATCGCACTTAAAACATTTTCTGTGATTTTATCTGCGGACATCTCTGGTTGTAAATCATATGTTGCTACCTTTGGAGATGGAACCAGAATACGATCTTCATTTGGAAAAGGCTCCTCTCTGCCACCATTAAAGAAAAAAGTAACATGAGCATATTTTTCTGTCTCAGCTATACGAAGTTGGCTTTTCCCAGATAAACCAAAAATTTCTCCTAAACCATTAGAAAGAGGCGTTTTTTCAAATACAGCTGGCATCAGAGGTGTTAGATTATCAGCGTACTCGGTCATACCTAATGTACTTGAGAATCTAACCTTTTTAATTCGACTAAATTCTGTAAAAGAGTCAAGCAATAAGCTTGAGAGAATTTGACGAACTCTATCAGCTCTAAAGTTAACCATCCAAAGCCCCTCGCCGTCTTGCATGCCTTGGTAATTACCAATAATACTTGGCTGGATGAATTCATCTGTTACTTCATTAATGTAAGAGTTAGATATAGCTTCATGAGCACTTTTGAAATGATTCTTGGCTTCACCACTGACTATAGCATCATAAGCGACTTTTACCCTCTCCCACCTCTTATCACGATCCATACCATAATAACGCCCACCAATGGTTGCTATTCGGCAGTTCGTACCATTTAAACCTTTTTCAAATTCTTCTAAATACTCTAAAGCACTTTGGGGAGGTGTATCACGACCATCCAAAAAAGCATGGATTTTGACCTGAATTCCTTGAGAGTCTAAGAGCTTAGCTACTGCTAAAATATGATTTTGGTGAGAATGAACTCCGCCTGGTGATATAAGCCCCAACAAATGGCATACTGGTTTATTGCTTTTCAAGGTTTTAATAAAGTCTTTTACTTTCAGAAACTTTTCTATACTTCTGTCAGCAATAGCATTATCAATACGCGGTAGATCTTGCATAACAACACGTCCTAAGCCAATTGACATATGCCCAACTTCTGAATTACCCATTTGCCCTTCGGGAAGGCCGACAAAATGTTCAGAGGCCTGAATTTCCGTCCATGGGTATGTGTTCAGCATTCTCTCCCATTCGCAAGCTACTGAAATACCATTGTTTTGGGGTTCGTTTCTGATTCCCCAGCCATCCAGAATACAGAGGAGAACTCGTTTTGCCATAGGTTGAGTCATTTAATCTTAATTTTTAAATTTGCTTGTTATGCTTAAGGGTAGCAAATTTTTTAATGTTTTGACAGTAAAGTAGATCATCTGCCTTACCACCCGACATTTTCTTTTAGCGTCATTACAAGCCCTTGATAGAGGCATAGGTACTACACAAGCTTAGTCAA
>DAHVSZ010000169.1 GCA_027328625.1 Candidatus Paracaedibacteraceae bacterium
TTCAATGGTTCTCTAAAGTTATCGCTGTTTTTTCTCAATTCGATATTTTCTTTTTTTATATCAATATTGTATTTCTCGAATTCATTTTGCTTAGCTTTATCTTCGTATCTAAAGCCATTAATATAATCTCTACTGAAAACTACTTTTAATTCTCTATTATCGCCTTTTTCAGCTATATTATTCAAATGCTTTTGATATGTATTTAGCCTTTTTGATTCTTCATCAGTATGATTTAGGCTTTTTAACGTCTTGTAAGAATTTTCCTCTGTTCCCAACTCACCTTTTTCTTGTAACGCTGCCCTCACTTGAATATTAATATTGTCACGCATGTTATTTGTGTCAGTAATAATAATAGCGTTTTTACTATCTTTAATTTCAACATATTTTTCTGCTGCCGCGCTGGCGATAGCAGTTATTTTTTCATCATAATTTTCAGCTTTTCCAGTCTCTATAGAAAATTGTCTTAATTTTTCCAAACCTTCAACCACCCTGTCATGATTGCCGCGCTCATCAACATGAGTTAAATCTTTGACTATATCTTTAATTGTTTCATTTTTTTGGCGCATGACGGTTGTTAATTCCGCTTTTTCTACACCATGATCTTGCATCAACGCAAGAGCGTTACCTGCTTCTACGCTTTGCATTTGATTTTGATCGCCTATGAAAATCGTCTTTACATTATCCCTTGCCGCTGCATCTGTGATAAGTTTGATTTCTTTCGCAGATAACAAACCCGCTTCATCAATTAAAACAACCCCGCTTTCAAAAGATTTGACACTGTGCGCCCATTTCTGACTTGTAATACTATCAACACCAATTTCGTTAAAACCATTTACCGCTGTAACTCTTGGTGCCAAGCCGCTAACTTGAATATCTTTAGCTTCGTATATATCTTTAATGATTTCGGCTGCTACTGTTTTTCCAGAGCCAGGAACACCCTGCCAAACAATAAACCTATCTTCACTTAACGCAGCTATTTTTATAGCATTTACTTGATCAGCGCTTAAAGAAAATCCTTTTCTTGACTCATAATTACTGATAGCTTTTTCCACATCTTCAGAAGATATTTTACGCGCGTCGTACATCATCGCGCCCTTGCCAAGTTCAATATTTAAAGCAATAGCTTCATCACGAGCTAATGCAAGCTTAGTAGTTAAATAGGTTACTTCTTTTCCGTCATCAACCTTTGTTGTTGTTATAGCTTTTGAATCTTTTAATAGTTCTTTGATTTCAGCAGCGGTAATTCCAATATTATTGTGCTCATTAACATATTTAAATAGTTCGTCTTCTTTAAATAAAGAATTACGCTCTGATAAACTTCTTAAACCACTATCAATCTCTTTTGTAATTTCGTTCATTCGTTCATTTGTCATTTCAATGTTTTGTGATATTTTACCATTTCCTTTTACTTGTTCAACGTAGTCTTTTAATTCATCGTGATGACCTTTGATTTTTGCTAAAATTTCATTTAACTCCGCTATACCGTCTTTTGTCATCTCAACTTTTGAATTTCTGGTATTTGATGTTATGGCTTGCTTTAATTCCGCGCTTGCGGTTTCACGTGTTAAACCCATTTTCGTCAGGCCATCTTTAATATCCTTTTCAGACCTTTGCGAATAAAAATCACAGATTTCTTTTGAAATTGCTTTTATCTCCCATACTCCATTGCGCTTCTCCAAATCGTAGCCAAGCCCGCGAACTCGATTTACAAAATCAGCAATAATTTTTTCATCAATAGTTCTGATTTCATCTTTCGTGAATTTTTTATAATGCGCTGCTTGCAAGTCACCGTTTGCTTTTTCAAGTAAATTTGCAATTATAATATGTATATGAAGTTGCGGATCAACATGTAACAAACCTTCAGCGTCATAAGTTGGCCTTGACCTTTCATGAATTGCTAGTGCTCCAAAAACATCGGCTTTTTGATAGGTGGTTTCTCCGTTAATTTTTTGACGTAATGAAACCAATTTTCCCAATTCTGGAACACCAACTGTTTCAACAGACTGTTTGAGCGCGTCTATAATTCTTTCATCACCATAATTAATTGCAGCTATAGAAAATGATTTTGGCACAGAAGATGTAAAATCCTCACCCGTGCGTCGTTCTTTTCCGTTTGTTGGCGCTGTAACTTTTTTGCCTTCAAGTTCTCCGTTCAATAATTTATCAAATTTCTCGTAATCATCGCCTTTAAAAGAACCTGTTAAATCATGATTTGCTGCGCCAGTACCAAACCAAAACATTGGGCTGTTGCCATCCTCTCTATAATAAGAAGATTCTTTATCTGAATTTTCTTTAAAATATCCGGTTTCTTTGTAGTAAAAACTACCTGCTCCCGCTGCTTCAGAATGTGATAACATTTAATTCTCCTTAAATTTCTGGAATCGAATTAGCCTGCTTCTTCGGTTTTTTATCGTTTGATTTATCTTTATCATCATCGTCTGCACTAGCAACGTGAATGAATGGTGTTAAATTGTTATCAATGAAAGCCTTTGCTATTTCTTCTCTTTTTCTATATTTTTGTTCAAATTTAAATACATCGCTGTCAGGCATTTTAATATAGCCCGTCAAATTTGCTAACTTTTGAATTTGAGACGGTAATATCGCCTGTTCTGTTGCACGTTGATCAGAAATTGAAGTTGATGATTGCCTTCCGTTGCTTTCGCTTTCCGTTCTTCTTAAAACATGTCTTGAACCAATTAAGTCTGATGCCCATTTTGCTGTTTCTGGATTAGTTAAACGCATTAATATTTTT
>DAHVSZ010000016.1 GCA_027328625.1 Candidatus Paracaedibacteraceae bacterium
GTATCAGTTTATTCAATATGTTAATTTTACTTTGATCTTTATTACTCTTCTTTGTTCTTCTATATCCATCTAATAAAGACATATTATAAACCTTGAGGTAATCATCAATAGTCAGCAAATGATATTTGGCTCCGTCATCTTCAAAAACCCCTAGGTTATGATAATCTACATCTGCAAATGGTTTTAAATCCTCAATGTAAGCAATGCCTATTTTAGTATTAGTTTTCCTAAATTCATGCTCATGTAAATCAACCAATTTATATCCTTGCAGTTCCATAATTTTTTTAAGTTTTTCCCACTGTTCCTCTAAAAATATTAAAGGAATAAGGATGTCAATATCTTCTGGTGAAAAGTTCAACCCAGTTACCTTTTCAAGACCTAAAGAGCCATATAATAATGGAGTAATGTCTAACTCTTTATTAAGAGTTTTAGCTATATTTATAAATTCATTATACAATTTCATTTTATATCCTCAATTTTTGGCTATTTACTGCTCCTTGGAGTTTCTTTGGAATTTATTTTCACTTTAAAAGGATTCTTTTATCTCAATGGATCTCCTGAAGCTATATGCCAATGCAGATGCTTTGAATCCTGATAATCTCCTAAGTTTGTAAGCACCCTGCAAGAACCACTTTCTTTTGTCACCTTCGCTGCAACCTTTTTAATCACACCCAGCAACTCGAGTAAAAGTTCATTGTCGTCTTCTTCCAAAGTGATTAAAGAAGAGATATGTTTTTTAGGAATAGCAACAATATGCACCGGCCAAAAAGGTCTTGTATGATGATACGCCAATACATTCTCGGTTTCTAAAACTTTATTTACTTTTGTTTTTCCGCTTAATACTTCATCGCAATAAAAGTCTTCTGTCAATCATTAATCCCCCTTACTTTTTAGCTTTGATCATCATAATCAATATACAAATTCACCCAATGCTCTGCTTTATTTTTCACCTTTCTCATTAAAATAAGAGAACCACAATAAACTTATGAACCCAGCAGCTCCTATAATTGCAGATATAATGTAAGTCCAATTAAGTAAATCCATAAGCTTTCTCCTCTAAGAAATAATGTCTAAATAAAATGTTTACTCTTTATCGTATTGCTTTATAGAATTTTCCATTCCGTGCAATCCAGCCGCTTTTGATACGGTGTTTAAGGATTGCTACCTATTCTAACCAATACAAGACTGCCCTCATCTACTGCTTTTAGAGTTTTTAAACTAAACTTATTTTTGTATCTCTTTCAATGTATCTTTAATAATGTCAACAATAATCTGGGGTTGATCAACATGTAGACCGTGTGATGCATTCTTCACAACAATATGTTTGCTATTTGTTGATAAACGCAGAAAGTCTCTTTGAAATAGATTCCACGCAGCGAAGGATTCAGTTGTATGATAAGACTGTAAACCAGCGCTGACAACTATAAGTGGAATATCTCCTAATGATGTGCATTTGTCTATTTGTTCAAAACTATCTTGAATTTCACTTAAAGAACCTTCTACCGAAAATTGATTAAGGTAAAGAGATCTTGTTTCTTCACTGAATAGTGGCGGCATAATTTTGTTTTGATCTTCATGGCAGGAATCTAAGAGAATAACCGCTGCTACTTCTTCTGGATATGTACAAGCATATAACCTTACATTTGCTCCTCCAAATGAATGCCCTACGAGCATATATGGTGGTTTAATATTCGCATTTTGTAAAAGGGTACGAAGATTTTCAACAGACTGCTTGCTGTCTTTTGGTCTATCGTCTTTTTCACTTTTTCCTAAACCTGCTCTATCGTAGATGAAAAATTGCGCAAATTTTGAAATTTCACCTTTTATAGGGTCCCAAGAAGCAGAAGGGCATCCGTACCCTGATTCAAATATGACTGTAATGTTTTCATTTTGCCTTTCAAAAAATTCGTAATAAAGCTTAATACCACCAATATCTTGCATATTGCCAGTATTGGTAATTTTACTCATACAAAAACCCCCAGTGTTTAATCATTAGATTTATAGGTTAAAACGGGGCATTCTGTCTCTGATTTTTTTAGTCAAATGCCATCCATCTCATTCCAATAAACTCTTCTTCTCTAAAAAATACTTCTTTTAAACCCTTATCATCACTTAGAACACTATATGCTACCCCAGAAATCGGGACTCTCTATGTAATAATGGGTATTCATCTAATCTGTCATTTTTTAAAATATTAGTTAAGACATTTATCATTGTTCACATCTCTCTTTGTCTAGAGTAAAGACGTGTTTAAACTTAAACCATTTGAAACACGGCATACAATGCAACTTCAGCTACAAGCAAATAAATCATATATCTAGCATAATTGAATACATCTTCATCAGTATTTTTCTCTTTTTTAAAAGTCCATGCAAATAAACCTAATACAGTTGCCACTAATGCGATTTCTATTATTGTTAATATTGACATACCTTCCTCCTAAAAAGAACAGGGTAAATAGACTTATGTTAATTTTCATTCAATTAAGTCTCTTCAGTCAGGATTTATCTTATAAAAACTTTCCACTTCTTCATGTTCATCACATTCAATGAGTTCAAAGCTGCCCGGTACATTATACATTATTTTCCGTTAATATATCAATTCCGGTTAATAAATCACCTGCATCTTGAATTACGCCATTTTCATCTTTTACACACTACAATTCATTATCTAAAAATATGTTCCAGCCTTTTTAACCGGCTTAATCTTTCCAATTCACTTAATTCAAACGCTGCCGAGTAATTCCCTACACTCCGGTTTCTCATCCATAAGCTCTCTTCTCAAATGCTTAATCACATAATTACAAGGACAAAGAAGTGGGTCAAATGATTCATTTTACCATTTTAGATAGTACATTGACCTTATTCCTCATTCCTCCATGAAAATCTTGTTGAAGTATTTCGAATGAAAGGATATGGTCATGAAAGTTTTCGAAGCAACCACCCTCCTCGCTGCCGCCAAACAACGCGCAAACGAATACAAAGAACTCCGCAACCAAATGGTCAATCTAAAAAAAGCCTTTCAAGGCATGGCTGATCTCGGTGACAGCGACTTCTCAGGCCGGGGCGCTGACAATATCAAAGCGTTTTTCAAGGACCACGCCGGCGTCACAGACAGCTGGCTTGATCTGATCGATATGAAAATCGCATTTCTCACAAGCCTTCCCGGCAAGGTCGAAGACGCCGGACTTTCCAATTCGCATGTGGAGGAATCATTTCTGGAGCACGAGCTCACCCACGCCCTTAGTAAATCAAAGGCGATTATGGAAGAGCAGAAAAAGGACATGGGGTCCATCCTCGGAGAGATCGAAGGCATCATCTCGCTCGAATTGTTTTCAACCGAAAGCACAGATCAGAAGCTTTCTTCAGCTGACAAAAAAAGAAGCGAAACGATACATAAACTCGGCAAACTTGATCACGATCTAACGAAAGAATACGCAGAAACCGAAGCGAACGAACAGTTCATCCAAGCTGACTTCCAGAAACTTCAAAACGCCACGGGCAAAGGAAAAGGTGCCACGCCGCTTCACTACAACGCTAAGGCGTACCGTGAAAGCGACATACATAAGAAAAAAGGCGATATCGCAAGACATTCGGATGCCTATTTGACGATTAAAAAGGAAGAAGCGAAAGAGCGTGAAATCAAGGATCTGAAGAAAAAGCTGGCTGATGGCGTAACCGACCCGGATGAATACTTAGAAATCGCCAAAAAGGTTGGCTATGAGAATCTCACCCCTGAACAGCTTGAATTTGTTTCATTTCTGGAACAGCGTAAAGCTTTCATGGATAACGGAAAAGAAGCATTGCAAATCATAGGTGATGGCGCCAAAGGTCTGCTTGTTGGTGTATACGATCTTGCCAAGGATACCGGTGAAGGAGCACTTCAACTCGGACGGAATATCGGTTGGACAATTGACAACTTAAACAAAGATCCTCAAAAAGTTCTGGATACTGTTCTGGAATATGACTATCTAGGTGTCTTTCAAAGTATGGTTGACACATTGAAGGATGATTGGGATAAAAAGATGATTCACGGGGATGCATATACACGGATGCACTATGTTACTTACCTGGGCGGAAGTCTTCTGTTATTGAAAGGCGGAAAGTCCTCTGTCTCAACAGGCTCAAAAGATCTTGCTAAAGTTGGCGGCACAATTAAGAAAGGCGGAAAGTCTGTAAAACAGTTTTACAAATCTCCTGTCAATCGGTATACTCCTGCATTAGAAGGAATCCTTCAAGATGCTGAGCATACTATTAACGTAAAAAATACACCACTCCTAAAAGGAATAGCCGATTCCACTAAAGATAGGGTACTCTTTAAATCAATCAATGGTAAGTCATCAAAAAACAAGGCAGTTAAAAAAGGCCTTTCCAAAAAATCAAGAGAAGTTGCGCTTCCAAAGGTAGACACATATGAACAAGCTAGAAATGAGGCGCTAAATCTAATTGGTGATTTAGGAATAGATTCAAAGCCTTTTATAGGTACTTTATCTAAAAGCGCAGGCTTTGGTAAAGTTACTGGCCGAATGTCTGAAGATAATAAAGTCCTTTGGAGATTAGATTATGATCCCGAAAAGGGACCTCATATAAATGTTGAGGATTATAGAAATGGAAAAGGAGATAAGGCAAAGAAATATTATATACCTTTTAACGGAAACGAAGATACTTATAAATCCCTTTTAAAACATTTAAATAAATAGGAAGTGTTAATATGACCTTATACGAAGAATGTCTAGAAGCTCTTGGAGATAACAAAGAAGTCCTCACTATTTCTGAGACACGTAAATATCATGAGCATCTTGGCGAAAGTTTCCCCTTCACATCATGGGGAAGAATTAAATGGGATGAAGTAACTTATCACAGATCTATTGATTACGCTGAAGATATTGATGAATGGTTAGTTGAGAATAAAATAGATAATAAAACTGTTATTCTCCTTTGGGCTTACGGTGATTATCCAGCTGTAAAAACCAGCTTAGACAACGCCTTAAACGTAATTGATGATGTAACTGCTGTAGGTTCAGATACCTTCATGTTCAGCGAATCTGGTTATGTTATTGAATTTTTCCATGATGGAGATGTAACAATAGGAAAAGCAATATGAAAATATTAGCCCTTCTTAGTTAAGAGAATCAATATGAATTTAGAGAAAAAAATGAAAGATATATTAATTAAAAGAAAAAAACTTAATCTTAATGATGACTATGGCATTCAAAAAAGTTGGGATGAAATAATTGAAGTGCTTTCAGAAAACGAAGAAAATACAATCAGCTATCTAGAAAATTGTAATAAAGCAGATTTATATTGGGTCAGTGAGGTATTTGAAGATTTAGCTGAAAGTTTGCACAGTAAAGAACTTATTAATTGTTTAAAAAAATTAGATGAAAAGTGCCCTGACTTAGAAATGACAAACGATATTGATATAGCAGAAAGTTATATAGAATAACGATACGCACCATTTCTCAGATTTGAAGTTCATTTCTTGGTGGTGATAAGTAATGATTGAAATTAAAGTTTCTGATCCTGTATTTAGATTTCTCGGTGGACATTTCCACCAAGGAATAGAGTCTCCGGCAAATGCACTTGATAAATATTTAAATGAAGCATCACAAAAACTAAAAGAAAGAGATTTAATAGCACTAACTGAGTTTGTAAATAGTGATTATTCAGAAGAAGACAAGAATGAATTTATAGAGGAAGCAGCGGATGGCATATACTTTCCTGAAGATGATCCTGAAGATGATATAACTCCATTAGAATGGCTTAAGCAAGTCACTGAACAAATTAAAAAGCACCTTAAACAACATAGTTAGAAAAAGAGCCCTTTTTTAAGAAGGGCTTCTTTTATTAATTTCAATTTCACTTCTATCTTCGCTTTCGTTTTTAGTCCGTAAATGCCGTATGTCTTCAAACCATACATGGACTGAATCGATCGACCGCATTTTTGATGAAAGATAAATTGAAGTGGTATAAACTGCAGAAAAAGAGTGTAATAAAAAAACCCATAATAATGGACTTAATAATGCTAACATGCTACTAATATCTTCTCTTCCAAGAGATTTATATAAAGGACTTAATTTATATTCTCCCAATCACATTTTATGGGATTTTTACCTTCTCTCTGATGAACAAAAAGTCGCTAAACCATATCGGCTGTATTAGATGTAGAGATGTATATTAATAAAGATGGCTCAATAGCTACTGCATATCCTTTATATAAAAAACCAAGGGAATGATTGAATTTATTATGGAATATTATTTGAATGTAAAAGAGACCATTTAGGATACTTACGAGTGGTTCTCCCTGCAGAGTTAGAATACTTTTCTGATTTCATTGAAGACATTGTTTCGGTAGATGAAGCTGATGAATACTTGAAAATGATTCAAGATGTATTGGATGGTTCTTCTGAAGAATATGAGATTCAACTAAATACAACCATTGCATATATAAAAGAAGATCAAACAGTCATAGAACACCTTTATACAGAAAATGAAAACGATAGAAGCTCCATGGAGACAGTAAAATACAAAAAACTTATACTCGACTGGAGAGACAAGATCCCCCAAAGGTATAAGAGTGATGATTGAAACTTTAGGTCCCTTGAAATTCAAGGGACCTTTTTATTACTTTAATACCGCTTCAAGTTTCACTTTGTTTTCGATCCGCAGTTACTATCTGGAGAACTCATTAGGAACGGTCTGACGAATTTTTGGTTTTCAGTGCATAATAGCAATCAATGCCATTTCCTTGCCCTTCTTACTGGAATAATGTAAGCCTCTAGAGCTGTTTCAATAAAAAATAAAAAACCCTTGCTGCGCAAGGGTTTCGGCTATGATTCCGACTGGGCTCGAACCAGCGACCTCTACCCTGTCAAGGACGAGACACGTATTCTGAATAATCTTTAACAATCCTAAAAAATCGCCTAAACCCTTGTCATATCAAGCTTCATGGGATTTAGTTTCCTGATTGATATTTGTTGTTTCTAAGTAGTTTAAAATGTTTGTGTGACTCCGTGGTGACACAAAAAGACCCGCAGCACAATGTGTTATGGAGTAACAAAACAGGACTCCATCCATGCCCTCAGAATTATAGGAGTGTACATCAACATACCTTCACCTTGAGGGTATGTAAAAGAAATCGTTAAATCCAACTTTGGATTAAAGCATTGACCCAAATCAAATTGAGTTAGGTTTGAAAGAGAGCGCAATTTTGCGACGGCATATCTGACTGGGCAAAACATCTATCCAGCTTCTGACGTCGTGAAATGCGACTCCAGCCCGCTATTTCATATGTTAGAGATACTGGCAGGTCTTCAAGCATCTCAGTTTGTCTCTTATTACAATTTGTAACAAGATCGCATTGGCCTTTCGGAATTTCCGAAAATCATTTTAGAGTTGATCACGCAAATTTTGCCTGATCATATTGAGTTTTGAATTAGTTCGTGCCAATTTGGCACAATCAAACGATACTGTTTAGTCGTTCACATTATGAACGAGCTCTATACTTACTCATCGGAAATTTAGAGAACGGACTTTTCCGTTTTCTAAAATATATCCAGGAGACAATTTGTCCGTTTGCTCTATGGTTTGAAAGATTACTTCGATTCTTTTGACACCTTAAAAATTGTTTATTATTCTTTATTGTGGTAAAATAATGCTTGGTTTTCTCTGGATGTTAATCAATTAGTATACAAGACTTTAAGTAATGAATTCTATTCTCTTTTCAACATAGAAAACAAATTGTTATGATTTGGAGGCATTAAATTTGAAGAAAATACTTTTAGTTGTTCAACTTGGATTGTCTTTTCTGATCTTTCTATCTTTAATTGCTGTGAATTGGTATCAAGGAAGTGAACTTGCTTCAGATATATTCGAGTGGAACTATACAGCTAAGTTCTCCAAACTATTTAATGGGGTTGATAAAATCACCAGCCCAGATCAAATTTCTCAATTAGATTTTTTCATTTACTCTGCTAAACACTATCCAGTGGTTACCACTTTAATGATATGTTCATTTATTTATGTTCTGATATCACTCTTCTTCCTATTAAAAACATTGAAAAACAAATAGATAATATATGACATATGTGGTATAATTTCCTCGTAATAACTACATATGGAGGTAAAAACATTGAAAAAAGCTTTATTTTTAACTTTCTTTGTCGGTTTGTTGATTTTTGGCTCTCTAACCCCTATTTCTGCTAGTGCAGAAGAATCAAAAGGAACTAACACCCCAGCTTCAGCTCAAGTAGAGTATTATGATGCAAACAATAAACTTGTAAGTGTAGAGAGCTATACGGAAGAAAAGCAAGCTACAAGCACACCTTCTACAAAATTCTTTTCATTGGCTGCATCCAAAAAAGGTGTTTCGTATTATGATTTCGGTAAGACGACTTTCTCAAACTATATTTGGGTAAAAGGTGGATACGCCTTCAAAAACCCTGGTGCTATGTCTATAGAATTAAATAATAGACCTAAACAATTTGAAGTAAGAATGTATGCTTCTAATAAAAAAACTTACATTGGTAAAGGTGTAGCTAAGAATGCATCTGGGTGGGTTCCATTTGATTGGAGATCACTTAGAAAAAAAGGAAGTTCATACACTTTTAAACTAGTGAGTGCCGCCAATTCTGGAAAAATCACTGTAAACAATGGAACTCTTGAATACAATGTTAACTAAATTAAAGTGGTTGAGAAGAAGCAGGTTATACTTGCTTCTTCTTTTATTGGCTAAGATTATTATTTTTAAAAACTCACAAACTCCCCTTATACTCATTCAGCAGCGTTCTTCTTTTCGCTCAGTTGTAGATCATATTGTACCGTATTCTCGCCTGTCTTCGTTGGGATATTGTTAACGTCTTATCTCCCATCATCTTGAGAAACATTTCTAAGTCCTCATGCTCCTTTTTGGTTACAGTCACTTTCAATCGCTTTAACCTCCATTCATCGTCAAAACTTTTGTTATTTGTCTTGACTTTTCTTTTAATTTTTTGCTTGATTGGTTGAGACTGTGGACAACGGCTGGACAAGTTGTCTGCCTGAATTTGCTTGTAAAAAAAATAAACAAACTCAGGCAGGCGACTGAAACTTGATTGTATATCCACTTGTGGTATCCGTGTGTTCACCCTATTTGCCGTTGGTTATTCCCCAAACAAGCCTACTGTGTCAAGTGTCCCTAACAGGTTCTCAAAGCTCTAATCTGAGCCCTGATACTTGTGGCTTGTCCTGCATCGTCAGAAACGATACACCCTTCCTTCGTCAGCACTTAATGGCAGCTTTCGCCTTTCAGATGCATGTGTAAATAGGGAAACACAGAAGGCATCCTATCCTCATTTTTTGCGTCGGCTGAGTCACTACCCTGTCAAGTTTTACGTGTGTTAGAGCATTCCACGGCAGTCTCTTTCGTTGCCACTTGTGGCGATGGCGCCATATTGGAGCCTTCGAAAAAAGGCATCACTAAAGACAACACCTTAATTCAGGAGCATAGACTGACTGTATTCAGTTTTAAGGGGCTCGCAAAACGCTACCCCCTTGATAATAATCCGATTGTAGTAATACAGGGTCTGCAGAGGACAGGGAATACCTCTCCCCGTCCTCACTGTCTATTCAATCGTCTGCTTTCCACACCGTGAAGATATCGACATACTCACTCTTACAGAAAGCAAGCTCACTGACTTCAGATACCATACATTCAATCACATCAACGGTAGGACATTTCTTGATAATCCACTCTATGATTGAATAAAGATGATCTTTGTAATTGCATGTAAACCTTTCTTTTAGCAATTTATTTCGCCTATCATATGCTTTAAATTCATAAGTGGTATATGTGTTTTTCATTTCAGTTATCCCCTTGATTAAATTGTTATGTTTAAATACAATGGGAGTGTACTAACCCATCAGATTAGGAGAGTGCTGGTGACACTCTTCCTAATCACCCAAACCACGCTATACCCAATATACTTAACGCTGGTACGACTACGATTAATCCCCCAAATACAACCTGACAGAAACGTTCATTATGTAATTCTGTTTTATTCATCGTCTTCCACTTCTTCTGCGTATGAATCTTCATCTATGTAAAACACATTGTTTGTGACAGTTGGGATAACTGTTTTACCTCCCCCCATATCCAACATGATATGAGGGAAATCAACGCCCATTTCTCCTGTCTGTTCTAACGCTTCAATTGCATCTTGTTCATCCTCCGCATCAAGTTCAACACAAACAGGTATTGTCATATCTGTGAAGATTTTGAAACGCTTTTTAGGCTTTCCATCGTCGTATGTTTCAATGAAGTTGTTTTCTTCTTCGAACATCTTCCCTCTGAAGTAATTGAAATGATTCGTCATTTCCTCGATACGCTCTTCGTTTGTGATTGCTCCTAAGCTTGCTACATTAGTTCCTACAGTGTGACGGTTAATTTGCATTGTCGTTATCCCCTTTAGTAAGTTTTGTTTTTATCAAGAATCTGATAGCCTTCCGGTGTAACAAGCTCCCTATTGTCAATGAGAGCATCCCATAATCGTGTGCTGAGCAACTTATCAATTACTGCATTTGTTAAGCTTCTGAGGTTTTTGTATTTGATGTCTTCGGCCAAGAAAACTGAATGGATGCTGTCGTATTTCCCATCCTTCCTTTTAAGAACTTGATACAAATGTACTTGACCATCTTCGCCAGAAACGGCGAAATGCTTGTAAAACAACATTGCTGGAAAGTCACCCAAATCACTTCTACGGATAATTATGTGTTTCATTTTTTCACCTTCAGTTTATTAATTTGATTATTTGTTTCTTTTATTAATTTATTGTTTTGTTTCTAAACATAGTATAGTTCTATTAAAAAACAAAGTCAAGCGTTTATTGAAGAAAATGTTCTAAAAATAAACAGATTGACAAATAATATGTTATAATTAAGAAAATGGACGTTTGAGGTGCTTTATGAAATTAAGACCAAGTTATAAACCAATGGAGATTACTCTTATCAAAAAGGATTTAAAAAAAGTTGACCTTAGAAGCCATGTAGACGTTTCATCTGCAACTTTGGCTAAAATGTCTAAAGGTGAGCCTGTGTCCCTTTCAGCAATAATAAAGATTTGTGAATATCTTGAGTGTGACTTACACGATGTTGTTGAATTAATTGAGGTTGAAGATACAGAGTCTTAAGCAAAAGTATTGCTTTTATTTTTTTCAAATTCGTTAAACAAAACCATTGAAATATTCGATTGTCCATAATGTGGACAATCAAAAGTATTGCGATTGCTGTTATACTGTACGGAGAGGTGAACGGGATGGAAAACAACATGCTTCAAGCGATATTAGATGAGATTAAGAAAATTGATAACAAAATTGATGGCGTGGCTTCTGATTTGAAGTCATTTAAAAAAGAGATGCACGAATTTAAAGAGGAAATGAATGAATTCAGAGAAGATACAAAGAAGGAATTCAATCAGATTAATGTTAAGTTAGACCGCCTTGAAGAGAACCAGCCAAAAGATATTACGGCTCACCTTAAACACATACAGAACGTAGATAATAAAACAGAGCTATTGAATAA
Source organism: Candidatus Paracaedibacteraceae bacterium (assembly GCA_027328625.1). Lineage (GTDB taxonomy): Bacteria > Pseudomonadota > Alphaproteobacteria > Paracaedibacterales > CAIULA01 > CANJLN01. Next base: position 11,556 of record DAHVSZ010000016.1, read on the forward strand.
GCGATTATTTGATGTTGAAAGTCGATTGAAAAACTGATTGCCACAAATGACAATAAAAAAGCCCCTCACAATTTGTGAAGGGGTTATTTTAACTATTTAGTCTTAATACTTCTCAGAAAAGCACTTCTGTTCTCAGTGGCATTGGTAAGCATTGTTGCATTTTCATTAAGCCTTTGTACTAATGCTTCTTTAGCTTTACCTTCAAATGAAGAGAGTAAAGCAATATACACTTCAGCTATAACCTGTTGTGCTGAAGAAAAGTCTGATGCGTTTTTTATGTCTTCTTTTAGGCTCTGACAATGAGATTTTAAACTTGAACCCACAATTTTTTTTAATTCCTCATTCTGTTGTAACCGTCTGTAAAACTCATCTGCATCCATATTAACTCCATATGGCAATTTAAATCCCCCCTTACAACCGTAACCAGCTTGCTAATTCATCATCCTTATCTTTTAGATCTTCAGCCATTTTAACAATGAACTCACTAATATCCTCTAAATCTCTAATTAAATAATGAAGAGAAGCCTCAGTCTGATAATGTTCTTCTGAGTCATAAAATGTTGCCCCATCTTTCACATAAGGTGCGTGAAACAATACAGCTTTATCAACATCGCTTGGATCTAGATCCTTAAATTCTCCTAATCTCTTTCCGCAAATAGATTTTACGTCATAAACCATTTTGCTGTGATCATGAGGGAATCGTTCAATTGCTTGTTTCTTTGTTTTTAAGTCTTCGATAGCTGCCTGTAATCGTTTAGCCAGTTCTTTTGCATACTTAGCATCCACTTTAATGGTTTGCCCATTCATACCTGAATAAGATGAGAACGATTCGATATTCTGGTTATAAACACCGTTGCTGCCATCGACACTCTGGATATTACCATTCTTATCAAATTTAAAGTTAGCGTCAATCATACTATGAGTATCAGGATTTTTAGCGAATGCTTGGCCATAGAATGAAGTAATAAGACTTCCTAAAATACCAGTAATGCCCAAAGATGTATTGAGCCGGTTAGCGCGATCTTGACGTGCGATGCTTGGGTCTTTCGTGTATATCGTTGTTCCGTTGTGTCTGTCGTATTCTAAAAACCAACCTGAACCCACCATATCATCAGGATTAATGATTGCTTTATGATACAAATCAAATTCGCCATTTCTGATTTTCTTTTGTGTTTCATCATCATGCAGCTTAACAATGGAAGGGTTGTTAAAAGCTACACTGTAAACGCTATTGTTTACACCAGCGTATTCCGCATCTGCCCCTCCAAGTGAGTGACCTGTTGTCGAAATCACTGTGTTAGTGCCAGCATACTTTTTCACTTCATTGGCAACAATCTTATCACCTTGATCAAATTGAGATGTCTTAGTGACAATTTTGTATTCTCCGCTCTTAATCATCATTGCTTGTTCCATACTGCCGTTATACTTGGCAATAGCTTTAGAGTTTTCAGATGCATCTTTTTTCATTATGTATTGGACTTTCTTTTTCGGGTCTTTACCCATTACTACGTTGCCGCCATCTGCACTTATAACGTCAGCTTTAATTTGTTCCTGGTTTGTTCCTTGAAAACCTACAACAACATTTTCTGGTTCTTTTGGTTTTACCCATTTACCTTCTTTTTTCTTGGCTTGAACAAAGACGTATACATCTAGCCCTGTATCTGGATCTTTTTTGATTTTATCTACGTAAAAAGCCTTTTTTGAATCATTTACAAGTGGTGTCTTATTCTCATAGGCTTTTTTCATTTTCTTTTCACTGTATGTATTTTGACTAAGAGAAAAATAGTCTTCATCTGATAAATTAGGTATGTCAGTCTTTGTATTCATGTACAATACCCCTTCACTCATGTAAAATGTAAGACAGAAAGGATGGTTTTATGAAAAAATACATAATTATCCTTATAGCTCTGGTTATTATAACACTTGGAGGGATATTTATGAAGGAACAACACGACAAAAAAATGGAAGCCCAAGAAACTCAGCAAAAGGAAGAGTTGTACTCTTTGGCTAAAAAAAGAATGACTGACTTTATTAAAACAAACTATAAAGATATTGAACAAATTGATTACACTGATGATTATGAGATTAATCCAATGGGCGGTATTGAAATCAACGGTTACCTTAATGGAAATAAGAAAAAAGAAATATGGGGAATCTATGATAAAGGTAATGACAAAGTCATATCTTTCACTGTGGATGCAACCGAGAAGCCTGAGTGCGAAGATAAAGTATGTGAGTATTAAATAAACCCCTTCACAGTTATTTGTGAGGGGTTTATTTATTGTGTGGTCTATGTTTAGATTAGGCTCAAATGTCCGAAAGAAAAAGCCCTATCCGGTTAAGGATAGAGCTGTTTTATTCTTGTATTGTTGTTAATACTCCATTATCGAAATATAGGTATCTGCTGCCGTAAACCCATTGTTCGTTTATTCCTGATGCTGTCGTTGTCTTATGAATAGACATAGGCCTGCCCCAATCTTTAAGTTGGATAACTTCCTGCTTGGTCATGCCAATAGCAATTTTCTTTTCCTGATATTCTTCATCTTCAGACTGTTCATCATCATTTTCGCTGTATGTAACTTCTCTTCTTTGGAAACCAGTTGATTCAGGATTATCATCTACACGATCTTTTATTAGTAAAGTGTTTTCTTCAGGGGTATTTAATGGATCATAATCAACTTCATATCTAAGTACCTTATCGTGTTTATCCGGGTGAACAAAAATATGAGCTATCGAACAAACCTTGTCTTTCCCACAGTCTATTTTATTCAAGTTGGAGTTTTTCTGCGTAATTTCCATTACTTCACCCACTGTAAGTAACTTTTCTTTATCCGATAACTGGGTGAAAGATGGCTTGGCTGCTAAAACTAAGTCATATACTTTATCATTAGATTTATCGGTTTTAGACATCCACACCTGATTAAAGTTTTTCTTAACTCCCTTATCATTTCCCACTTTCTCAGCAATTGTGTCTAAATTACTGGTGTCCAATCTGTTTATGTACATCGGAATTGTTATAGCTAGAATAATACCAACTACCACAACACTAAGTGTTGATATTAGAAGTATGATCTTCTTTTTTGACAAATTAACCTCCCCTTCCCATCTTTACTTATTATCGGTTATTTCACTCGCTATTCCAACAAAAAAAAGACGTATCCAATAAGGATACGCCTGTTTATTGTACATGCCTATATGCTTCCCAGATGTAAGCCTGTTATAAACCCAAGTTCGTTTAATAATTCTGTATGTTAAATTACCAGGGAGGCTTGTCATTACATTTCAACTATAACTTCATACCATAACTGCATACTTATAGGTGGATCACACTTAGCAGTTTCATAAAACACAAAAAGACCATCGATCCAGTTCGGTAGTCTTCTTCTGTGTTATGTAGAACTTTCAAGAGATAATCTGCTCATCATTATTATTAGTATATTCACCGGGTGTGCAACAAATAAAAGGGACATGCTTCAAATCTAACATTCCGCTTTTTTTATCTAAAGTTACTAAATGTGACGCATCAGCAGCATACGCAGCTATTACGAACATTTGGTCTTCAGGATCTTTTACTCTTGGAACTTTAACTCTCATAAACTTAGTGTTCACAGATTTGCCCAGTTGGAACATTGCAGTTATATTATCCAACACTTCTTTAGTTTCTTCTTCCGATAGAGAAAAGTCATTACACTTCTTTTTTAAAATATACATTAATTCACCAATAATTTCTCTCGAAAAAACAAGCCTTGCATCGTTATGCTCAAGGCTTGCAAAAAATATTTCGCTATCATTTCCTTCAGCACCAAATATACTCTCTATAAAAACGCATGTATCTGCTACAATTTTATCTCCCATTCTTCGCATCTTCGATAGATCTCACTACTTGTTGGTAAGAAATTCGATTTTCCTTCATCTTATTTTGCATAATACGCCTAATGTTCTTCATTGCCTCAGATTGAGTTTTAGGAATTGTCATATGATTAATAGCCATATTCTCATCCTCCTTTTTCCGATCCATCTAAACACCTCACAAAAATGATTGCTTATTATACAATCACATTGTGCGTTCGGTGAATGTACAATAAGTGTAATACAATCAGGCATCATAAACAAGTTTTTTCCACTTCTCAGTACCCTTTTCCCCTATTTTTGCTATCTTATGCTTGTTTTATGCAGTTAATGCTCCAAAAAGCTCTTAAACCCTCACTTATAAGTGGCAAAAGTATGGCTTGACAAAAAAGGGTGTACTTCCCACTCGAAAAATGAACTGGAAGTACACCACTGTTACCCAATATTAAACGGACTATTTGTGATTTACTTGAACACCATATTCGCTGTCTCTTTTGCATTGCTGACTTCTGTAATTGAAAATTCGAGCTTTACATAATTTTTAACAGTTGCGTTTCCTGCTTTATATAGAGCCAGCATGTATACTGGCTCATGAGTTGTTGAAATTTAACCCCTTGTTTTTGAGGCCATTTGTAAATTGCTTGTACATTAAATCAACAGCTTTCTGAGGATTCCCAGTTTCTTTAATGGTTACTGTAAAGTTAAAGTCGTTGTTTACTGTAGAAGTCTCTGTTTTGTTGCTAACAAGAGAATCTGGAACGTTTGTTTTAACGTTCGCACTTAAACTTGGTATTCCAAACTTACCACCAGCAAACGAAACATCACTAAGGAAATCTTTATACTTACTTAAATCAGGCTTTGCAGAAGGGGCACCATTTAAATCTTTTTCCGACAATTCACGTACAGTGTCTACTGCTTTAAGCATGTTTTTGGTGTCTGACTCATTTAAGATGAGTTCTCCGCTATCCACTACTGCGAGAGCACCCGCCGCTGGTAGCTTACCTACATGCCCTCCAGTTTTAAACCTAGCAACCTTTTGACCGGTGGTATTGCCTTTGACAACGGTATTTAAGGCATTAGAAGCTTCTTTAAGCTTGTCAATCAGGTTATTAGAAATACTCTTACCGATGGACTCCATATTGCTGTTAATGAATTTAGAGAATTCATTAAGCTGCTTGGAGATGTCAGTGATTTTACCGTTCATGAGTTTGTCTTCAATTTTCTTGAACTCTCTCTCATCATTTGTCAGGTTATCATACTTGTCATTTATGGCATCCTGATCTTTTTCAAGTTGGTCTTGAAGTGCTTCCTTACGTTTCGTATTGCTACGATCTTTAAGAAATTCATCTAATGCTTCTTGCTGTTCTTGTAGTTGCTTTTCCAAGTCTCTAACCTGTGATTTTGCTTCATCAGAGTCATTAAGGGATAGTTTGTTTAGTTTATCTTTGGTTTCCTGAATAGCCTGATTCTTTTCTTTGAGCTCTTTTTGGTATTTAGCTTCATCATCAGTTTTATCAATCTCATCAATCAAGTCTTGCGTAGCTTTTTGATGCGCTTTTAATTCAATATCACGCATCTTTTCGTACATCTCTTTGTAGATGGAGACAACTTCATCAGCAAGGGATTTATAGATGTCCTTGATCGACTTCTTGGTGTTATAAAGCTCCAGATTAAAATCTTTCTGCTTATCTTTCCAATTTTCGATCTCATTCGTAATCTGCTCTTGTATTTCCGGAAATCCCTTTGCTGCTTTTTTCTGTTCCTCTAATTGCTTGATGTATTTTTTGGCCTCAGCCTGTTGTTGCTGTACTAATTTGACTTGCTGACTAATCCTTGTCTTTTTCAGTCATTGATATTTTATTGTCAACGTCTTTGATCTTGGATTCAGTCTTGTTTGATGATTTTTGTATTGACTTTAAAGTTTCATCTACTTTAGATTGAACTATTTGCCCTTGCAATTCCCTTACTTGCTCTTGAAAGTTGATAAGGTCTATTTTAGCTTGCTTCAGCTCTTCTTTAAGTTGAGCTTTTTGGGCAGAATTCAAATTTTTATTGGCTGAAATTTCTTTTTGTATCCATGAAACCTTTTGACTCTGAATCTTTTGCTGTTCAGTCATTGCTTTTTTCTGTTCTGCAGTATACTTTCTAAACTGTTTACTGTCTGACAGATAATGACTTGCTAAGGCTTGGTTCTTGGCAATTGCTAAATCAAAATCACCAATACGCTTATCAAACTCATCAAGCTTTGACTGCACAATTTCGTATTGAAGCTCTTCTATTTGTTCTCCAACAGAACTGATATCACCTTGGAGGGAGAGGAGGTCGGATTTAGCTTGCGCTATTGCTTGCTGTCGTTCTGCTTCAGCTTGAGATGCATCTGAAATAGATGTACCGACACCTTTTAAATACTTCTCAGGGTCAACCGTCTTTCCGTTTTCCTCAATTTGAAGATGAAGGTGATTTCCTGTTGAATTACCCGTACTGCCAACTTTACCGATGGTCTGTCCAGCTTTAACAGTTTGACCGGCTTTAACAGAAGGGGTATCAAGCATATGCATATACTTAGCAACTTTTCCATCATCCTGCTGAATGACAACCCAGTTACCGGCAGTTTTACTATAACCAGCAATTTGGACTTTTCCACTCTGAACCGATTTAATTGCGGTTCCAGCTTTTGCTGCGAAGTCGATACCTTTATGTGGAGTTGATCGGTAAGCGCCATCTTGTGCACCATACTTAGAACTTATTCTAAACGCACTGTTCTTCGTGTAGTAGCTTGCAATAGAGGAATTAGCAGAAGTCATTGACTTGGTGTAATTTGACATGATCTTCTGAACATAATTCTGTGTTTCTTTGAAGGGAGGGACTCCACCATATTTAATTACATTACCAGGCCCTGCGTTATAAGCAGCAAGTGCTTTCTCTACATTGCCACCAAATTTGCTTAGTTGTTGGGCTAAATATTTCGTGCCACCCATAATGCTCTGATAAGGATCATAAACATTGTTTACACCTAAACTCTTAGCTGTGGATGGCATCAGCTGCATCAAACCAGCAGCTCCGGCTCCAGAACGAGCTCTTGCATTGAATCCTGATTCTTGTTGGATTACAGCTGCAATTAGAGCTGGATCAACACCGTATTTGCTTGCGGCAGAATTAATGTAGCTGGAGTATTTACCGGAGTAAGACCCGCCACCGGAAGAATAAGAACCACCGGAAGATGATCCAGAGGAAAGGGAAGAGGTAACAATACCGTATTGTGTAATGTTCCCTGACTTAATTTGATCCTTGAGGAGTTTGGCTTGCTCCTGCATAAGCTTTTTCTTTTGTTGGAGTTCTTTGATTTCTTTCTTTAGGTTATTTCTGTATTTTTGAGACCATTTTGCATAGTCGTTTAACTTCTTGTTTTGTTCGTCAATTACAGATGATACCTTTTCTAAAGCCTCTTTATACTTATCAGTTACATAAGTAGATGTTTTGGTTTCTTCATTAGCTTTCTCTTGCTCGTCTGTCCATTTTTCAAGGGAAGTTCCAGATTCAATTAACGCTTGTTTGTTTGTTTCCTGAGTAGATGTAGCTTCTTCAGATGCTGAGATGTAGGATTTAAGAGCAGCTCTAACGCTATCCATTGCAGAGATTTGGCTGTTAGAAAATCCACCAGGTTGCAACATTTTTTCTTCAATCTTATGTAATTCTTTCTTCGCATCAGCTACATTATTAATTGATTTAACTTCGAGCTGAGACAATTCTGCTTCGGATATATCAAGTTTACGCTCTCTTCGTAGCTTTCTAAGGCTGTCAATCCTTAACGTATCAGCGTTTAAGGTCTTAATAGCGTTGTTAACCTCGGTTTTCATTAGGTGATTGCTATATCGAACCATGTCATCATACGCATCAAGTTTAACTTTTCGCTGACGAATTACTTCATCTCGGTTAACCTTTATAACACCATTTTCATAACTTATTGCTTTGGCTAATTCTTTATCTTTTTGGATTAGAGCATTAGCTTCATTGGCAGAAATGCTCTTTCCTTCAGCCATCTTTTCTAAAAGCTCATTTAAAGGCGCAACTTGTTCTTTGGTGTTATTAAAAACATCTCCATTAAGGATATCTTGAACAGAGCCAAATTTTATTCCTTCTGAGAGTTCTTTAATAAGATCCTTAATCTGATTGATATCATTTGTATCAAGCGCTTTTTTTAGTTTTTGACTAAAATCTTCAGCTTCATTACCTGCCTCAGCAAGTGTTTCACCTAAATCACCAACTTCTGATTTAACAGAAGAAACGGCTTTGTCGCCATCTTTAATGTTCTTTTGTGCCTTATCAAAGCTCAACTTAAAGACATCAATTGATGAACCAGAGTCAGCATAGGTCTCTAAAAGGGTTTGCAGGTCTTTTTTTGCGTTATCAAATGCTTTTTCATCATTTGAATTCAACGCTGATTGCATTTTCTCTTGGAGTTTACCCAGTGCTGAAGAGAATTTATCGAGATCATCAGGATTCAAATTATCTTTTAAAGTGAGTTTACCTACAATGTCATTGATACTTGCCTTTAACGTATTACTAATATCAATTTTACTGTAAGCTTCGGCAATGGATAGTACGCTGTCCCTAACTTTTGCATTACCGCTAGAGATATCCTTTTGTACCCGATTTATATTCAGCTGTGCTTTATCAGCTTCCAACTTATAATCATTTTCATCTGAAAAAGGACTTTCAAAGAAAGACCAGAAATTCTTTCCTTTTGAATATTCCTTGGCCATCTTCTCATACTGCTTCAGTTCTTCCTTAGACTTTTCGATTCCTTTTGAAGCGTCTTCGAACGTCTTTTTAGCACCGTCTTTTGTCTCTGTCTTTTTGAGCTCAAGATATTCTTTGGTATTCTTAATAGCCTCTTCTAAAGCCTTATTACTCTTTAGAATTGCATTACCTTGAGAATCATAGCCTTTAATTAAAGCCGGAAACGATTGTGCTAATTGTTGTGTAACCTGAAGGTATTCCTGTTCTTCATCAGAAGTAAGGGTTCTGGAATCTTTAGCTTTTTGAAGCTCCTTATACTGTTTGATCAATTTGTCTGTCGAGTCTTTGTTGGTTGTAATTGCTTCAACATTGGTTTGCTGATTTTGTTCAAAGTCTTCTTTTGCTTTCTTTGCATCAGCGAATGCTGTAATTATTTTTTCTAAAGCAAAACCTATACCAGCAAAGGCAACACCTACTACTGTAGATGCCAACATACCTCTCCAAGCAACAGTAAATGACCTTGTAGCAATTGTAGCTCTTGTCATTCCCGCTTCTATCCCAATTGTTGCTCTTTGGGCTTCAGTTAAAGAATTCGCCCCAAAAATCATTGCTGTTTGAAGCAGACGCATATTCTTATTAAAGCCAACTAAAGCAAAGTTTGCTGTCATAAAAGCAATTGGAAGGAATCCGATACCCTTTACAGCTGAAGTGACAGCTTTCAGAAGATCCCCAACTACAGATACAGCATTAATTAAACCATCACTTATAAATGCATCTCCTGAAGCTACAGCTAATTCAGTGAACTTATTTTGAAGTTTATTTAATCTTGCTTGTAAGCTATCTGCGTATTTCTGTTGCTCGCTCCAGGCACTCCCTGTGGAATTAGCCGCAGTGGTGGCTGCGTTTTGTGATATGGAAAAGTTGTTCATTAAGGCATTAAATCGAGACAATTGATGGATGTTTGCAACGCCAATAGAGGTATTTTGTTTTTGGGCATCAGTTAACGTATCCCATTTGGCTGCTACCTCATTAATCAGCTCGCTTGCTGACTTAGCTTCTCCACCAGCAGTCTTTACAGAAATTCCGATCTGGTCTAAAGCTTTAATTGAGCTTTCGTTATTCCCGATACGTGCAAAAATCGTCTTTAATGAGTTACCAACCACATTCCCAGATTCACGAGTGGTACTTGCGATGGCAGTGGTGTATCCAATTAAATCATTCAATTCAACACCAAATGTTGAAGCTGTTGAACCTGCTTTTCTAATACTGTTAGCCAGATCCATTGTAGTTACAGCATAGTTGTTATCGACTTCATTAAGCTTATCTGCGATTGAGATAGAATCGTTGGCGGCGATATTGAAATTCAGCATTGCGGCAGTTAATGTATTTACAGTGTCATCTGGGGTCAAATCGGAGACGTTCTGAAGGACTTGTGCAGTTTTTGTTAAAGTGGAGAGTTCACTTTCATCAAAACCCATACGTCCAAAATCACCAGTCATTTGAAGAATATCTGAGATTTTATTTGATAGGGAATCCCCTAATTCAATGGACGTTTGAAGAAGCTCATTAAATTTGTAGTCTGGTGCATCCATTACACGACGAATGTTTGTCATGAGCGTATCAATTTCAACAACCTGAGAAACTATTGATTTAAGAGCAGTAACCCCACCAAATAAAGCAGAACCGGCTAGCATGTAAGCAGGCATTCCTGTAAAAGCTTGTTTTAATTTCTCACCAAAACTAGATACTTGTCTTGAAGATGAGCTTGCATTAGATTGAATCTCTCTAAACTGCATACTAAGACTTTGCATCTGCCTAGTAATATTTGGTGTCTTTACATTGAGCTGATTCACAGAATTAATATAGTTTTGCAATGCTCTGGAGTTCTCAGGACTGATAGATGTTCCATACCTATCCGTCAAAGATTTAACATTTAATTTAGCTTGTCTCTGATACAGGCTTAATTGATGTTCTAACTCTTTAGTTCTAGCTTTTAATGCTGCAGAGTCATCCAAGCGTTTCATTCTGTTAGCGATCTGATCTATTTGAGAGGTTGTTCTTGCGGCGTTAATTGAACTGGATAGTCTATTGAGGACTGTTGAGGATAGTTGGCCTTTTTGTCTAAGCTGCTCTAATTTTTGGTTTAGTTTATCTATTGCCTTTTGTTGCTGGTCAAAGTTTTCTGTGGTTTTAACAGCTAAAGTTGCCCCGTGTCTATCTGTGCTATGGGTAACATCTTTAAACTCATCTCTATATTTAGTCACTGTTCCAGTGACACGACCAGTTGCATCTTGTTTCGTTACTTTCTTTTGAGCTTGGCCAAGACGCTCCATTTGCTGTACGAGCTTACTTGCTGCTTTTGATTCCCGTTCCAAACTCTTTGTTGAGTTGTCTATGATTGTCCGAGTTTTCTCATGGATTTCACCACTCCGCTTATACTGCTGTGTAAGCCTAGTGATAGAACCATCTGCATTTTTAGTCTCAGTAATATTTTCTTTGACTGTCTGATTAAGGTGTTTTAACGCCTCTTCACTTTGCTTAAAAGCATTTGAAAACCTCTCAAGCGTTCTAAGAACTTTGTCGTCAAAGCTTACTTTGAGATTCAATGGATTGATTTTATTTTGAAGTGTGGATATATCTTTATTTAATTGCTGAACTGTCTTAGTTGATGTGTCAGCCACAGGAGTTAATACAATTTTTAAATTTTGAGACACTTGTTCTTTCACTTCCTTAGTAATTTTTCTACAAATAAAAAAAAGAAGTGCCTCAAAATTTAAAGCACTTCGTTTGTTTACTTAGTGGACTTGTGTGCGCCTATATAGTTAACGAACACCTCATAATGTCTTCCCCAGTCTCTGGGTGGGTAAAGAACCTCGTATTCTTTTCCTTTATGAACGACTTTAACGCCTTTCTCTAGCTTTTCATTAGGCGGGCAGAAGATCATATTGGTTATGTCAGTTATTCTTCCTACCGCAGTTGGAGAACTAATTGATTCAACATAAGGCTGAAAAGAACATTTGTATGGAACTAGAGTTTCTTGATCCTCATATATGTCTGTTCCCCAATCAGTCTTTTTGCCTGTCTTCACCCTTTTAACCTGAATTAAATAATAAAGGTCTTTGTATTTCATTATTGTCACCTTAAAAAAACTTCACGTATTTTGTATTTCTAATGAATTTATCTAATTCTTCGATAATATGGTTTGGCATTGAGCTCTTAAAAGTCTGACTAATGTTACCTATCTTCTCAGCAGTAACAGCTTCAAACCCATTTTGACGATACTGAAAAACAGCGATATGTAAATGCACAATATCCAACTCACTTGGAACGCTTTCAACGTCACAATAGTTCTTTATAAAATTTTCTGCACTTAATAAGTACAGGCTCAATATTTCATCATTGCTGGTATCGTCTCGATCAATATCTAAGAGGATTTTTAGGGTTATTGTTTTATCCATTATTCTGAACCCTTCTTTGGCCGAGGTTTTCTTACTGGTTTTTCTTTTGATTCAACAATTTCATAATTTGGCGACTTTAAAAGCCTTTCTAATAACTCACCTTCAACATTCCAAGTGAGCCCTGTTTTTTTATTTAATACAAACATTTAATTCCTCCTTATTAAGATAAAAAAGGGCAGAGATATTAGCCTCCGCCCTCAATTTTTATTATTTAGATGCAGTTAAGACCGCAATTCCAGTTGGTTTAATAACTTTTGCGCCATATACTTGGAGGCCTTTAATAGCATCAGCAAAGTATTTCTCTGGGCGGTACGCTTCCAATTTGTTAAGCTGAGACGCAAAGGTAATTGCCGATCTATGACCAGCCATAATCTTATACTTACCATCAATTACAGGAACGTTATTAGATGTATAGATTTGTAGCCCACCAACGTTACCGATGTATCCATTTAAAAGAATTTCTTGGAATTTTGTAAACCGGTCATCTTTTTGCAGTAACCCATAAGCAAATTCTGGTACTACCGCATAACGTTCAGATTTAGGAACATTTGCTTCTGAAAGTTTGGTGTTTAAATCGACCAAAATATCATAAGTATCTAGTTTGGTTAATTGAATTGGGTCTGTATCTGAGCCCATTACATTTTTAGAATCTACTTCAGTATATAGATTTGCAATAAACCGATCTGCAGTATCTGCTAATCCATATGCAGCACGATTCATTGCGCCATTTAGCAAATTGATATTAGCTTGAGCAGCATCCACATCTTCAACTTTAAAATTGAAGAATTTTTTCTGATCAATAAGTAATTCTGTTTGACTAGAATCAAGCTCCTGAGGATCCCCTACACCATTTTTACCGTAATCACCGATTGTGATTTCACCAAAAGTATTGATTTTAACTGTATTCCCGTAACTCACATCGCCTTGATAATCACTATTTACGAGATTACCGTATACCATCGCTTTATCATAAGCTTGATTTAATTTTGTTGACCATA
>DAHVSZ010000170.1 GCA_027328625.1 Candidatus Paracaedibacteraceae bacterium
GGAGGGCGCTTTTTCGGTTCCTTCTTCCGGACGGTCTTCTCGCGTCCTTCGAGAGCCGAGCCGTCAATGGAAGAGTTCTCTACGAGGGCGTCTCCCACATGCTCCCGGATCAGGATCCCGTGGATCCTCTCGGGCATGTTCAGCGTGGCGAACTGGGCGAAGACCCGGGAAAAGGTCGACTCGCTGGGAACCTGACCGTTCTGCCATCCGCAAAGGCGCCGAAGGTTTTCGTCGACCTTCAGGCGGGAGATCAGGTCTCGGGTGCTTGTCAGCCCCAGAACCGCCTTGGCGACGAACGCCCGGCCGATCAAGGCCCATTCATGGGCGGGGCGCCCGGTCCATTGATGCGGTTGACGGATGACGTCTTCCGCCCGCACGATCTCGAGAATCTTGGCGACTTTCTTGTGCTCGTCAGTCATGGGACGGGAAAGAGCCTCATCCAGACGGGGAAAGAGGGAGCCCTGAATCCATCTCCAGATGCCGCTGAGTTTGTTCATCATCGTTCTGCCTCCTTCGGTTGAGAACGAGATGAATTATATAAATTAATTAAATTATTTTAAAAAAAATAATATATACTACAATCACTTTTATTAATCGCACCAATGCTGGCTCAGAGTTTTGCAAGAGGCTCTGTATATTGCAAATCATTATGGAGGAGGCGTTAAAAAATCTCAGAAAAATATAAAACGCCTATTTGTACGTGGTTCTTTTCTATTGCCTCCATCAGGATATTAATTAAATTGCGCAGTGGTTAAAGAGAATCGATCCCATACCCATTCAAGAGTGCCTACTCCTAAAAAGTCCGAGGTTTTCTTTTTTGGTTCTCCGATGGTTTCTGGCGGCTAATGCCGACACAATTAACGATGAAATGGTCAAATATTACGTCGACGATCAGGAAGTTTTAGCGGATTATCAATAATTATCGATTTCCGATCAATAGCCAATAGATTCCTCGCTTATAGGCGATGGTTGTTCAATGAAAAAAGCTCTCGCCTGAGTAAAGACTCTATGTCGCTTTCTAAGAGAAGTCCTTCCTGATTATGTTTAAGATTACGCTTTCTGTAAAAACTCCTAAAAAATTCTTTCCAGTTCTTTAAATTTGTTTTCTCTTCAAGCAAAGCATCAAGAATAAGCTTTCTTCCTACTTGTATTCCATTTTTATAACTTAAGAATCCTACACCTATTTCTCTGAGCCATTGGGACCTTATCTTTTTAAATCCTCGCTTGTCATACTTTATTGTTGACTGCTTAGCTAGTGCACTGAGTAAAAAAGAAAAAAATATATCGAGTTTATATAAAACTTGCACGGTTGGAGCTTGCTCATTCTTTAGAGCCAAGTAATCTATTGAAGGAAGACGCACACGAACCAATCTATCAGGAACTGAAACAAGTGACCCGTTTAAAAACATCTTAAAATTAAATTCATCATCCTCAACAAGTCTAGGGTTAAAAGCCTCATTGAACATACCTACAGAAATAGCCTTTTCTTTTTCAAAAAACCAAGTTGAAGGATGCGATCTAAAAATTCCCTCTAAAGCAAGTCTCTCCATCCAAAAACTCTTGCTCTTCATTGATTTTTCTACAATTTTATCATTCTCCCAATTAACTAAATCATATTCAGAAGATAGAAGTGAGATATGGGCACTATTTTTTTCAAAGACAGATAACTGCTTTTCAAGGCGATTCGGATACATAACATCATCGCCTTCACACATTGCGATATATCTTCCACGACTTTCTTGCAAACCTTTGTTTCTTGCACTAGGAGCCCCCTGAATGGGTTGAGAAACTAGTCGAACTTTCGCTGGAAAATTTTGAGCATACTCTTTAAGAATATTTAGAGATAATTCATCCGCATTATTCTCAACAAGAACGACCTCAAAGTCTTGAAAAGATTGATTCATAACTGCATCAATCGTATCACGAAGAATTACACCTTCTCTATAAACAGGAATCAGAACGGAAATAAGTGGATTTACCATTTACCCCTCATATCTACTCTATGACAGAAGAAGCTTTGCCACATGCAATCCTCTTGCAATGACTTTATCCATATTATAATAACGGTATTCGGCTAAGCGTCCGACAAAACTCACTCTCGGCTCATTATCAGCTAACCTTCTATACTTTTGATATAACTCATCATTATCAGTTCGCGGAATAGGATAATAAGGATCCCCACTACTTTCTGGATACTCAAAAATGATAGAAGCTCCTGAACGCTCTTGCATCGTTAAATGTTTAAACCCTGTGATTCTAGTAAAGGCATTTTCATTAGGATAGCTTACCGCTCCAAGCGATTGAAACTTGTTCGTTTCACTCAAATGCTGATGCTCAAATCTTAAGCTTCTATATGGGAGCGCCCCATAGCAATAATTAAAGTATTCATCAATCGACCCTGTATAAATAATATTTTTTCTTTATCCTATTGCGAGTTGACTTAAATGTCTCCCCTAAAGCTATTGTTATTTTTTATTTGAAAACATATTTTAAACCAAACTTCCAACAGGAAAAACAACGAAAAACGAATGCAGATCTTGTTTTCTGCATTTTTTAAAGATGCAAAGTCTGACTACACCCGTCTCAGAGGTTCAGGCTCACGCCCAAGAGTTCCAAGGCTTTCTTTTGAAGAGGCGTGCTGTCGGTCAGCATGGCAAAGCGCGCAGCCTTATCTCCTCCCGCCTGCATCACATTTCTGACCAGCGTTCCCAAGTCCTCGATCAG
>DAHVSZ010000171.1 GCA_027328625.1 Candidatus Paracaedibacteraceae bacterium
CACCACTAGCGTTTGAACAAAATTATCAACTCTCCGCTGAGCGGCTTCTTAGTGTCCACTAAATCCTTGCAACATCAAATTTCGCTTACTTCTTCAAATTCAAATATATGGAGAACTCGATTTCCATCTCTAAGTTCTTCAGGAATTTTTGGGAAAAGACTGTCTTTATCTTTACCTGCAATTTTGAATAAACGAATTTCATTTTCTTCTTCATAATTATCACTTACATATCCAGGCCATAAAGGAATTAAGTTGCCTAATAATTCAAGTTGTATGTTCTTTATTAAATATTCTCTGTCAGAAAGCTTATATTGCCTTTGACGTAGTATTAATTTTATCACTTCTTCTACTGCGGTAATTAGTTCTTTAATTAAAAAGCTAAAGTCTTTGAGCCGATAAACTATTGGGATTTTTACTGCAGGGCCTATTTTGGAAAGATCTACATTATTAGATATTTTTTCTTCAAAAAATTTAGCGTTAAATCCAATTGAATACCCTGTTCTATCACCTTTTTCCCCTCCAAATGTTGTCCACATATGATTTTCATCTCCCTCTCTTGAAAAAGAAGCAATATATATCGATAGATGGTCTAAAACTTTATGTTGATCTAGTCTATCTATGAATTCCTGCCAATACTTTCTATGACAAGAAGTGACAGAAAAATCGATTAAAGCTTGTTTACTTTTTTCATAAGGCTCTATGATTTCCTTGCTATTAATTTCTTCGTATGGTGTAAACTTGATTCGTCTTGAAGATAAGATGCTTAAAGCTGCTTCATGATTGGTGTAATGATAATAAGGGGGCTTGGATTTTGTATAGGTTATATCGTATGTGTTATGAATTCCCTTTGCTTTAGCTTCAAAAAGATTTCTAAATTTTTTAACTTCTTCTATCATTTTAATTTTTTTCGTTACCTTTGTTTTCAGATAACCATATTAAATCTCGTCCAAATTATAAATTGAATTTACAATTTGTCCGCATTTTACAAAGCCTTTTTATCTTTCTACAATAAACCAACCGAAAATCATTTAATTATGGGCGGTGAAACCAACACGGCCTACAAAGGTTACCACATTCATAGTTGGTTTACTATTAGAACCCTATTAAGATAGCGCTTACAAATTCTCCAGCAAATTGCTGGAGAATTTAGGGTTAAGTGTTTTCATAAAATCACTAAATATTTTAAATTTATTAAAATCAGCCTACTAAAATCTCTAATTATCAAAATAGCCAAGTAACAGGCACAGCATAAAGGTGTTGGCCAAAAGTTAGAAGTTTATCTCCTTTATAAACCACATATCCTGTTAGAAATTGTTCCGGTATGTCCTGTTGTAAAGCTTTAAGGTGAGAAAAATCAGAAGATGTAACTGTCGCTGAAGCTTTGACCTCTATTCCAACAATTCTTCCTTGTTTATCTTCTAAAATGAAATCAATCTCTCGTCCATTGCTTGTTCGCCAGAAATAAAGCTGAGGCTTTGTTTGACTCCAATTTATTTGTTTTTGTAATTCGTTAAAAATAAAGTTCTCCATTAAAATCCCTCTTTGTGTATCGGGATTTAAATGCACAAGGTGTTGTAAAATACCTGTATCGTTAAAATAGATTTTTGGCGTTTTAATAAGCCTTTTTCCTAAATTTTTATGCCAAGGTTGCAACCTATAACACAAACATAAAAGTTCTAAGAGGTGAACATATTTTCGCACAGTCGGGAGAGATATTTGTAATTTAAGCGCAAGATTGGTAAAATTTAGAAGGCTTCCTGTACTAAGTGCTAAATGAGTCATCAGTTGATGAACGCTTAATAAGCTTTCAACGGTATCAAGAGTAAGAATATCTCGTTCAATTAAAGTTTTAACATAAGATGTATACCATGCTTCACGACGTGAAAGTTGATCTCTTCGAAAAGCTTCAGGATATCCTCCTTTTGTTATCATCTGCTCTACTTGATCTAATGAAAGAGCCATTGAGAATGGAGAAAAAACGTTACTTGCATCGCTTTTAAACAAATTATCAATCCAATTTGTTTGATGCCCTATAACTTCTGCAAGGGAAAGAGGATATAAATTAATATATTCAACGCGTCCTGCTAAAGAATCTGGTAATTGATCCCAGTTGAGTAAATTAGCTGATCCTGTGAGAAGAAATATCCCCGGTTGTCTGTTTTGATCCACAGCCTTTTTTATAGATAAAAAGAGTTCTGGAGCATGTTGAATTTCATCAAGTATAACTGGCCATGGATTCTTGAGAGCTTGTTGGATAAATCCTTCCGGGTCTGCTTTAGCAGAATGTAATGTCGCCCAATCATCAAACGTAAATGTAGATTTAGAAAAACTTGAAACAAGGGTGCTTTTCCCTGTTTGACGGGCCCCTATAACGATAGTTATAGGAGTATCTTTCAGGGATTCTCGAATAGCTTGTTGACAAAAACGTGGATAGCTCATATTATGCAAATCGTAAAAGATGATTTATGATTTACGTAAATTATAGATCGCGAACGAAAAAATAGCAACAGC
>DAHVSZ010000172.1 GCA_027328625.1 Candidatus Paracaedibacteraceae bacterium
CTTCTTTTCTGTTTGTATTTTAAAAGCACCAATATCTGGTGATTGTACCTTAAATATGGTTCTATAAAACTCAAGCAAATTTTGTTCTTCTTTTGTGCGCAATTCATCATTATATTTGATTGCTTCTTTAATTGCGTCTTTTATAGCTGATTGTTGTTCAGACGATAGCTTGCTCATTTTTTCTTCAGAAAATACCCAATAGAGATAATGTATTACATGATTTGTCAAAACAATTTGTTTAAAATATGAGTCAACATCCAAAACTTTAAAGCTTGCTAATGGAAATTCTAAAACCTTAATGCTTCTCTTTTTGATAAAATTTTTAACCTCACCGTGTGGAACAGCTTTAAAATCCTCAGACTCTGCCAAACATGTAGCTACATTGCGCCAGACTTCTCCCTCAGGAACACGAAGTTCACCAAGTTGAATGTCCCCAGGTTTTGTTATCGGACGATCATAGGTTGCTTCCAGAACACGTGTTCCATGATATGACCAACCTAGAATTTCTATACCTAACTTTCTTGTAATTGAAATTATTATTGGGCCAAGCAGTGTATCAAGGATATGCTGCATGTGCACATGATCGCGAAAAATAAAAGGCATCATTTGTATTTCAAGTGCTGCAAAGTACGTTTCTCGTTCTTTATCATTCTCAAAATAGGCTTTACCTATATAATTTTTAAAGATTTCAAAAAAATCAGCTGCTGAGGCAAGTCCCATATGGATTGACCCTTCCAAAATAGCTGGGATCTCTTTTCCTTGTGTAACAGCATCACCGCCAGCTACAAGAATAATTACCTTAAACTGACCTGGCGCTCTTTTTTCTAATTCTTCCGAAAATTTCTTAACTGCATAAGTATTTATGCTGTTCGGCTTTGAAGGAATAGAAACAATAATTTCGATTGGTTGTGATACAGAACTTTCGATTTTAAAAATGCTAATTATAAAGGCAAGAAAAATATATTTTGGAAAGGAAAAATTACTTATCATAAGTTAACCTATTCGACAATTGTAATCAGCTAACGAACATATAGTAAAAATAGAGCTATATCAAAGTGAAAAATTCAAATAATTTAAAAGACTTTCTTCTTCAAAAATTTTAGATACAATCCATATCAAACATTTTCTATACTAAAGAGCAAACGATGCGTATCATTTTTATGGGTAGCCCTACTTTCTCTGTTTCAGCTTTAGAAAGTCTCATCAAAGCTGGACATGAAATTATTGCTGTTTATACACAACCTCCAAAAGAAAAAGATCGCGGACACCATATACAAAAAGTAGCCGTCCATCAAAGAGCAGAAGAACTAAATTTGACCGTTTATACCCCAAAAACATTAAAATCAGAAGAAGAGCAGAAAATTTTTCGAAAACATAATGCAGATATTGCAGTTGTTGCAGCATATGGATTGATTTTACCTAAAGAAATTTTAAATGCACCGAAATTAGGCTGTATTAATATACATGCTTCTCTTTTACCACGTTGGCGTGGAGCAGCTCCAATTCAAAGAGCCATTATGGAGGGAGATCAAGAAACTGGCATTACCATTATGCAGATGGATGAAGGTTTAGATACAGGTGATATGTTGATGTGGGAAACCATTTCGATTACAGAAAAAACAACGACCTCTATTTTGCATGACCAACTTTCAGCAATTGGAGCTAATTTAATTGTTAAAACTTTACAACGTATTGAAAACAAACAAATTACACCTACTCCACAACCCAATAAAGGAGTGACATATGCCCATAAACTTAAAAAAGAGGAAGGTTTATTAGATTGGTCTTTACCTGCAGAAAAACTTGATCAAAAAATTCGAGCGCTTAATCCTTGGCCAGGAACTTGGTTTGAACATGGTGGAACAATGATTAAAGTTCATGAAGCAACCCCCATAAAAGAAGTAAACGGAACACCAGGAATTATTTATAAGTCAAAAGAACATCCTTGGGTTATCTATTGTGGAACAGGAGCACTCGCATTAAATAAAATACAGAAACCTGGAGGAAAACCATTAGCAGTTTCAGAATTTTTAAAAGGGTATCATGTAGACTTTAAGTAACTTTACATTTGCAAGACATTTTTCCTCGAGACTGTAGAAGCTAACTATAGAAAAAGCACTATAAAATGATTATTATTACTTTCTCTATTCCAAGTTTCCTTATGGCTTGACCATAGGGTCTGTGGATCCGGTCAAGCGGCATGAAAACTAAGAGGTTGTAATCATTTTATAGTGTTTTTTCTATAATTCTTTGAAAGATTTGGGGTGTGTGAAGAATTTGTGTGGATGTTTGGTTTGTGATTAAATAAGGGGAATTTTAATGGTTTTAGATATAGTTTTTGGATACTTGGGACCTCCGTACGATCCCCAACTGTGCATGACCTCCGCCTCCTCCACCACGAGACAAACACTCGCCCACTCCCTTGTTTAATCGCTTAAAAAGCATTAACACAAAGGTTATCAACACTTTTCAGTGTTTCAAAATTATGCCTATAA
>DAHVSZ010000173.1 GCA_027328625.1 Candidatus Paracaedibacteraceae bacterium
AAAGAAAGAAACAATGGCATCATGAATTTTATCAAACTCAAGAATATGACTTTTTATCCATCTTTTCATATTGGCCCAAAATTTTTCAATTGGGTTTAAATCAGGAGGGTACGGAGGTAAGAATATCAGCTTACATCCAGCTTCTTCTATTAATCTTCGGGTTTTTGAGATTTATGGAATGTCGTATTATCCATAACAACAACTTGTCCAGCAACTAATTCTTTGGTTAAAAACTGCTCCACCCAAGTCTCAAACAATGCGGTGTCACAAGAGCCATCAAAGACTAATGGGGCTATAGTTTTCTTATTAACATAACCAGCAACAATATTGGTTCTTAAATAATACTTGCCACTGTTCTTGCTAGCTAATACTACTCCTTTTTTGCCCCAACCTCTCTCTCTTACTGCACCTCCTTCTATACCGTTCTCATCAGTATATACAATCTTATCTGGCTCTATGCTTTGGATTGCATCTAAATAAATTTCTCTTTTTTCTTTACTAGCTTCAAGATATTGAAAGTCTTTTTTTTATACTTAATTCCTAAGGATCTTAGTCTCTTATGAATTGCACAATCACTAACTCCAAATGTCGCGCCTATTTCTTTTAACGTTTTATCGGGATTTGATGCAACATATTGTTCCAATTGAACTGGATTTACCTTACCTTTGCTGCCACCTCTGAATCTAGAAATTGTTGACCCTTCTTCGATGTACCTTAACCACCACTTACCTACTGCGCTCTTACTAACCTTGAATAACAATGAAGTAGCCTTTTGGGTGTTACCTGATTTTATATGTGCTATTACTCTTAATCTTAGATCATTACTATATGCTTTTGTGCTCATTTTTTTCTTCTTACTCTAACACTCAAATATCCTTAATTTAAGTTATTTTACTATAAGTAGCAGCAAGGAATACAAAAAATCCTAGATTGTCACGCATTATTCGAATGCTCGCGGGTGACGACCATGTGTTTTTTTGTGTCCCACTCTCTATCAGCACTAAAAAATCTACTTTTGACGAAGAGACTATAAAATATAGTGTTTTCTTATGGATTTCTGACTTATGGACTAGATTCTTCATGCCCATAAGTCTTTAACCTTTTTAAAGAACCCGGATGATTGCGGATTAGATTTATCAGTTTCTGCTTTTTCGAACTCGTGTAGTAACTCTTTTTGTCTGTCACTTAGTTTTACAGGGGTTTCTACCTGAACCGTTACAAACAAATCACCTCGTACAGTAGACCTTAGCCTACGCATTCCTTTGCCACCTAACCTGAACTTATCACCAGATTGCGTTCCTTCTGGTATCTTCAAAGTTACTTTGTTTCCTTCAATAGATGGGACATCAATCTCTCCACCTAACGCTGCTAACGTAAACTTTATAGGAATCTTACATTGTAAGTCATTTTGTTCTCTTGTGAAAATCGCATGTTGCTTTACTGTAAGGAAGATATAAAGATCTCCTGGAGGGCCACCTCTATGTCCTGGTTCCCCTTCTCCAGCAAGACGTATTCTTGTCCCATTCTCAACGCCAGCTGGAATATTCACAGATAATTCCCTTTCCTTTCTAACACTACCTGTGCCTCTACAATCTTTACAAGGATCTTTTATTATCTGTCCCTCGCCATTACATGCGCTGCAAGTTCTTTCCATTGCAAAAAAACCTTGCTGCGTTCTAATGCGCCCAGTACCATTACAGGTATGACATATTGTACTTTTTTTACTCTTACTACCAGTACCATCGCAAGCGCCACATTTTCCTGCTGCTGCAAAGCTTATATCTGTTTTTTTACCTTCAAATGCTTCTTCCAAAGAGATTGTCATATTGTAACGTAAATCTGCACCTTTTACTTGTGCTTGCCTTCCACGCCCTTGACCTCCAAAATCACCGAAGAAATCATTAAATATATCTGAAAAGTCAGCAAAGCCAGCGCCACCAAAAGGATTTCCCCCTGGGCCTTCAGCTCCGTTTTGTCCGAAAGTAGTGTGACCAAACTGATCATATGCTGCCCTCTTTTTTTCGTCTTTTAATACTTCATAAGCCTGATTAAGTTCTTTGAATTTATGCTCAGCTTCTTTATCACCCGAATTTTTGTCCGGGTGATATTTTACAGCTAATTTTCGATAAGCATTTTTAATCTCAGCAGCTGAAGCTGTTTTACTTACACCTAAAATTTCATAGTAATCTTTCTGACTCATAAAATCTGATTATTCTTTGTTCTTTTTATCGTCGGATTTCACTTCTGAATAATCAGCATCAACAACCTTTTCATCGCTCTGATCTGAGCCAGCAGATGATGTAGCAGCTTCTTGCTGAGCTTTATACATATGCTCACCTAGTTTAATAGCTGCTTCTGTTAAAGATTGCGTTTTTGACTTAATGACTTCAGCATTCTCACCTTCTAAAGAATCCTTTAAATCTTTAATAGCTGAAAGAATTGAATCTTTAGTTGTTTGATCTACTTTATCTCCATGTTCTTTTAAGCTTTTT
>DAHVSZ010000174.1 GCA_027328625.1 Candidatus Paracaedibacteraceae bacterium
TTAACCGTAGAAATCTACGGTGAAACAGCGAAGATGACTCGAGCTCTATGGCATGAGGTTAGAAAGACCTACCCCTTAATACAGCACCCAAATTATGCCAAGTTTCAGGAGTTGCGTGATGAACGGGATGCATTGGCTAAAAATATCCTTGATAACTACCCGTTGTATCGTGAGTTTATCAAGATGTCCGCAAAAGAATATGGGATCAACAAGAAAACTCTTGAAAATCAAGTTGAGTATCGTCATAAAGCTCAGCAGCTTGAAAAAGAGAAGACAATTAAGCAGCAAAATCGAGAGCAAGAAATCACTCTCTTAAAATCATCAAATAAAGTGTCAACAACACAAGTTCTTTCCTCTCAAAAGGAGTTAAAAAATCGTATTCCTTTTGAGAGAACATCAGCTGAAATCGTCAATGATCTAACAGCTAATATCAAAGACTTGGCCTTACACTTTTTAGGAAAGCCCTCTCAACAAAATGCACGGCAATGGCGTTATGGAAACAAGGGTTCCATTGCCATTTACGTTAATGGAACGAATAAGGGCTTATACAGTAATTTTGAGTCTGGTATATCGGGTAATGTGGTCACGTTAATTGCTGATCAACTGGGGCTAAGCAACAAAGAAGCCTTTAAGTGGGGTGTCAATTGGTTGGGATATAGCCGCGGCCAGTCGACTCAATCACAGTCCTCTCCAAATCTTCTTTTGTCACCATCTCAAGACGAAGTCACTTCAAAGCCAATCGATGCATCGGGTACATGGACACCAATATTCCCCGTTCATGCAGCCTTTCCGGATCTGAAAAATACCCCAAGCCTTTTGTATCTCTTGAAAGGTCGTCATGAGGTTGCCAAGTTTGTTTATAAAAACGCTGAGGGTCATCTTCTAGGTTATGTGATTCGTTTAGAAGATATGGATGGTAATAAAATAACCCCTACTCTCACTTATTGCCGCAATAATAAAGGCGAAGACCAATGGCAATGGAAGGGTTTTGGCAATAACCGATCTCTTTATGGACTTGATGACCTCACACAAAAACCAAATGCTCCTGTATTAGTTGTTGAAGGTGAAAAAACCTGTGAAGCCGCTCGAAAGCTATTTCCCCAACATGTTGTCATGACATGGAGTGGTGGATGTGGAAGTGTGCAAAAATCAGATTGGACTCCCCTTAAGGATTGTTCCGTCACTATTTGGCCAGATCATGACAAGCCTGGACTTAGTGCCGCCCATACAATTATGGGTATTTTAACTGAACTGGGTAACACTGGTGTTAAAACCGTTGATCTGCCGGCTATCCTCCCTCACAAATGGGATTTAGCCGATAAAATACCGGAAGGAATCAATATTGATAAGCTCCTCACTCACACGCTGGATCATGCAACACTCTCTGAACAAATCTTAGAAAAAACCAATCCTCGTTATGAAAAAACGTTCAGCTATGCTGAAATTTACACTCATGCAAAAAATTCTTCTGTTGAGTTTTTGATGGTTGAAGAAAAGGCGCCTCTGATGATTCATATAGCCAATGAAACCCTAAAAGATCTCAAAGAATGGCATGCTATTACAAGACTTCCTTATAATAGTCAGAAATTGCAGGCGCAAGCTTCCTTAACATCCCTCTATACCGTGTGGTCAAAGGATATGTTGGATTCAGTAAAAAAAGAGCCAGATTCCCTTGAAAAAGCTCTTATCATTGGAGCTATTGCGGCAAAATCTAAAATAGATGGACTCAAGTTTCGAGATGAAAATGGTCGTATGTATGACGCAAAAGCAAAGTACCAACAACAAGAAGAAAAAATACAGAAAAGTATGCTCAATCCATCATCTTCTATCAAACATTGGTCTCAAGACGCTCAGAGAGAAATCATGAGAAATTCGCTTCGTTGTAATGAGCTGACCGGAAAAACTATCCCTGCCCCTATCGTTAAAGAGTGTATTCAAATAGTTGATCAGTTGTGTGCCAAAGATCATTCTTCACAAACTGTACGAAGTGTCATTCAAGAAGTCATGTCACAAAAGGCAAAAGGACTCACATCACCAGCCCAGGTAAATCTTGAAACAGTATCGCTTGCTCAAATGAAGAAAGATCTTCGCCTTCAAAAAGCTATCCAGTTCTCACAACAGAAGGCTCTTCAGAGAGAACATCAACAAACTTTAGAAAGACACCATTCTCGGGGACTGGAGTTTTAGAATTGTATCTAACGGTTGTATGTAAATTCCTGTTGCTAAAATAGCATTAATCCTTACTTGATGTTTGAATACAGCGGTGATGTGGTATTGCTATTCAAAATACAAAACTTATGTTATGATGTACCATCATTTGATGGAACATATGAGGAAATCGATGGATATTTTTAATGTAAGAGATTTACGCGAACGCCCCGGAGAGCTTATTCGCGAAGCTGAACAGGGTCTTTTAGCAATGGTCACAAAACGAGGACACCCTGTTTTTATCGCTGTCCCTTTCACAGAAGA
>DAHVSZ010000175.1 GCA_027328625.1 Candidatus Paracaedibacteraceae bacterium
AGCAACAGCTTAGAGTGCAAGATATTGGATTAAAATTATGAACTTAAACCCCATAACAGAATTTGTAAGGAAGCTACCATTCAACCAAGACGTGCTTTGGTCTATTATTTTTATCATTTTACTGTGGAGTTTTGGAATATGGATTACTAATCCTCCTTTTGTTGGCCAAGTTTTTCTTTTGGCGTTGTCTACAATCTTGGTACTTATCGGTAGGCATTTTTTCGTAAATCACCAAAAGAAAAAAGAGGAAGAAAATAGCAGGAAAGAAGTTTTAAAAGAATTGAACAGACTTTCAAAAGGTGAAAATGAAATACTTAACAATATGATTCTAAAAAGAGCCAACACTCACTTTGCGAGTATCTCTTGCCAATACACAAATGCTTTAGTTGGGAAAAGAATTTTAGAGAAGAGTTTTAACGAGTTAGAATACATCCATCCCACACAGAATAACCCTTATAAAATGCCAGATTTTGTTTGGGAGAAATTAAATAATAACTTAAACTCATCCAAGTAAAGTACTTATTTTTATGGATGCAGCACCAATGAGCATGGACTATTTATGTGGTAACGTCTTTCAAGGAGCTGTTCTTGAAATAGCGACTTCTACAGGTTCTATCTATTGTTAACTGAAGAGAATACGTCTCCTCTATATTCTGCCTCAAATTAATAAGATCAATGTAGAAATTTCAATATTTTTGATAGGTGCAACTTGAAAAAAAGAATGTTTAAGAGTAGGGTGCATCCAAGATGTTAACGAGACATCATAGAGATCACGAATGACGACAAATTTATTGCTTCAAAAGAAAGAAGCGTTCCATTACAACCGCACTCATAATCATTTTATAGGTAGTTTATGCGAGCCTTTAAAAACCTATCTAAACATAGAATGGTTTTCTAGAACGATTGTCGCATTAAACTCTCAACAGCAAGCTATCGGTCAACATGTTATCGTAACAGATATTGAATTTTTAGATCCATATACGCTCAAACTTGATTCAGATGTTTCTGGAAAACCTTTTGCGCAAGCAATCAAAGATGGATCTCTTAATTCCTATTCTTATTTGCTGTGGCCCAATGGAAATAATTGTCCTCTGATTGAAATGTGTGTTCAGAAAATTGGTCTTGCAAGAGGATTGACAATTTATAAAAGACACCAAGACCATGTAATGGCCTGGTGGTTTGCAAGTAAAAATGAAAATGGAATTCCGAGCACAGTTTCGCAATCCTCTATGGCTCCCTTTCATGAATTTATACGCTACTTTGAAGCAAAACGAGCTGCTCATGATTTATTTAGTCCTCTTGTTGAATATGCTCTCCCTTTTGATCTTTCTTACAATGAACCCGATCAGCAAAAAATGGAGAGCTTTATATCTTCTATTCAAACAAGAAAGTTTCTATTCACCATAGAGAATCAGTCTATTTTTTTAACAAAAAGAGAATTGGACTGTCTTTCAGCCCTATCACAAGGAAAAACTTATAAAGAAGTAGCAGTTGCTTTGTCGCTTTCTCCGAGAACTGTGGAAACTTATCTAAATCAAATCAAAGAAAAAACAGGGACTTCGTATAAATCCAAACTTATTGATTCTTTTCTAAAAAATAATAAGGAAATTATTTGAAAGTTTCTAACTTAAATCCTTCTTTAGGCAAAGGTTCACTCAAATCCAAAGACGGAGTTTCATCGTGATTTCCAAAGTGATTGTTTGACTAGATCTCAATGATTATTACACCTCATTTTAGAGGATCAAATTAAACTCTTTGGGATATTGTTCATAAAACCTTTTTCAATAGCCGCGCAGATTAATTCAGACTTTCTATAGCAATTAAATTTTATCTTAAGCTGTTCAATATACTCTTCTACAGTTCGTGGAGAAATTTTTAATATTCTTCCAATATCTTTTGCTGCTTTCCCGCGTAAAAGAAAAAATAAACATTCAGATTGTCTTCTTGTTAACTTAACAGAAGAGAAGTCTTTTCCTATTGAATAAACCTGAAGAGGGTTATCAATATCAGATCGTTTTAGCCATTGAACTAATTCAAAATAATGAGGATTGATAACCTCGATTGTATGACAGTAAACTCCTGTAATTTTACCATTTGCATCATACAAGGGTGTTTTAGTATTAAAAGCCAAGAACTCTCTGCCTTTAAAATCATTACAAGGATGTATGGCACTATAGCCATTCCCTTCAAGAGCATCCTGCTCATGTTTTAGATAAATTCCTGCAAATTTTGACCATGGAAAATCATAATCTGTATGACCTAAAACGAAATCTTCCTTTTTATACCCAGCGTACTCTAGATAGATATCGTTACATCTTACAACCTCCGAAAAGTTATTTTTATAAGATACAACCGCACTTTCTATAATGTCCCCAGAAAACTGGACAGGAAAATAGGGTGGAATGAGATATAATTTTCTGGCTTAGACAGGAGCTAGGA
>DAHVSZ010000176.1 GCA_027328625.1 Candidatus Paracaedibacteraceae bacterium
CTTTAACATTAATAAGGGAGAATTATATCTCAAACTGACCTAAAAATTTGTCTAGACAAAGGAGGACACCTCATTCTGGTATTAACGGGGTAAGCATCAATACACCTCCATCGTTCTTATATGTGGAAACAAATATCAATTCTATAAATTTAAAAATATACGTATAAAATACTGAAAATTTAGTAGAAGCCCAAGAATCCTTTTCGCTTTGTTGCTTCAACAGTTAAGAATTCAATCATAGCTTAAACTCTTCTTTACTCAAGGGTTCCTCTAAACCCAAAGAGAGGCTTGTATCTTGATTTTCCAAAGTCTCTTGAAGCAGCTCTTGATTTACAGAAAGATCTCTGCTTTTTGCGTTATAAGCAGGCTCACTCTTCCATATTTTGAAACTTAAACTTACCCAAACTTCCACAATTTCACATAAGCTTCTAAGTTCTCAAGCTTCATCAAATCCGTGGCCGAAACCACAGGACGATGTTTCCTTTGATCCGATAAGGAAACGCCATCACGCATTTGATGCGCACCAAAAGAAATACCTTCAATTATCTCCAATGTTTCTTGCTCACCACCAAAAGAATCCGAAACCCTCTTGGCCGTATCATAATCATTCAGCCGAAAGACAATCTTGGTGTTAAAAAGCCCCAGCATGGTTTTGCCTCCTTCCCTACCATACTTTGATTCAATCTGATGAATATCTTGAAGACCGGCAACTACACAACCGCCATATTTTCTAAATTATTCCTTTTAACCAAGCTACATTGCCGATACTGAAGATTTACAAGTAGTAGATGTAATGAAACTCAGACATAACCATATTTTGTGATCATTTTCGAAAGAAAATTATGCCCGTAGAGAATACGGCTACTTGTAAAAAGTTCCCTTTCTTAAAATTAGGTCAATAAATACAAACCGATCCAAAGAAATAAGAGATTGTAAAATGAAAAAAGCAGAGAAAAAATTTGGAAAATTCAGAATTATTTTACCTGCAATAATTGGACATATTTTAGAGTTCTACGATTTTACAATATATGCTGTTTTTGCAGTTGAATTAGGCCAATTATTTTTTCCACAGTCTTCTTCACTTTCTCAACTTTTGTCAAGTCTCGGGGTGTTTTCTGCAGGATTTATAATGCGTCCTATCGGAGGTATCCTCTTTGGGCATATTGGAGATAAGTACGGTAGAAAACTAGCCTTAACTATATCTGTAACCGGAATGGCTGTAGTTACCGGTATGATTGGTATTTTACCTGATTTTAATAAAGTTGGGATATTAGCACCATTCTTATTGGTTCTGATGCGACTTTTACAAGGGCTATGCGTTGGCGGTGAAGGAACAGGTGCTTCAATCTTTGTGCTAGAGCATCTTCATAATATCAAACCTGGCTTAATCGGTGGAATTATTAACTCCTCTCTCACTCTTGGTATATTATTAGCAATTACGACAGGTTTGTTTTTAAATAATGTATGTGGAAAGAATGAAGAGACGTGGAGATACGCTTTCTATCTGGGAAGCGCTCTTGGTTTAGCTGGGTTATATTTGCGTCTTTCAGTGGATGAAACACCTGCATTTAAAAACGTTCAGAAAAAAATAAAAGCTGAAAGCATGCCTATAAAAGAAGTTTTTCTTCACAGTGGAAAGAACATGATTCTAACAATTGCAGCTGGAGGAGTTACGGGTGTTTCTGGTTATTTGGTCATGACCTTTTTGGGTGTTTTCTTCAAAAACATTATGAATTATGACACTGAAACTACTCTCATGTATGGAATTTTAGGTAACTTAGCGCTTATAATTTTTCTTCCTTTAATGGGTTGGATATCAGATCACCTAGGTTACGCTCTCACTATTTGCTGTTCATGTGTTATGGTATTGATCTTCTCAATACCACTCTTTCATCTTCTCTCGAATAGTAATCCCTTGGTAGTGTATTTTGCAATTATTGCCATATCTTTTATTTCTGCGGGGATTTACGCCCCTCTTTATCCGTATGTGCTTAATTTATTCTTACCTGAACACAGATATTCAGGCATAGCTTTTAGTTTAAACATTGGTATTGCTCTGTTTGGAGGCACGAGCACTGTTATCTGCATTTCACTAATAAAATGTACCGATATCTTATTTATGCCTGCGGTGTACTGGGTTTCAGTATGCTCATTGTTTTTACTCACTATGCTGTGGAACCAAAGAGAAGAGAATATCTCTAGGGCAAGCAATAGAAATAGTTTAATTATCTCAAAATTATTAACATTTAGGAGAAACTTCCATGGATAAATATGAAATAGGATTAAAAAACTTTAGGGGCTGTCCCAGATAACTATTTAAGATTACCCATAACCCATTGTTTTAACTGAAATATTTGAGCTTTTGGATTAG
>DAHVSZ010000177.1 GCA_027328625.1 Candidatus Paracaedibacteraceae bacterium
AAAGCCCGCGCAAAGACTTAAAAAAGCTGACTTAGCTAAAAAAGCAGAAACAAAAAATATTGAAGAGTTTATTAGTGGAAATAAACATTTTGATGATGTAGTAGACGACTATGCACAATTATATAAAGAAACAGTAAACTCTAATAAACCATGGTCTTGGGATGATACAATCTTAGGTGGAGAAAATTTAACAGGAAAGCAGAGGAAATTGATAAAAGAAAAAGCACTTACAAATCAGTTAATCCCAAATATAAAAGTAACAAAAGTAGAGAGGATGCCATTTGGGTTTGCTGATTTCAAAGGTGCTGGAGTTGTAGAAAAGACAATTCCGTTGCCAAAAGAATTGTGGCATGCTTCTGATAAGGTGCAATTTGATTATTTAGATAAGGCAATTGGTGGTCACAGAGATGGCATGACTTGGCATCACACAGAATTTCCTGGGATAATGGAGTTAGTCCCGTTTGGCATTCATAATGTTACAATACATAATGGAGGCAGAACGAAAGGGATGTGGGCGGATGCACCACGATAAAAATTTTGGAGGTAACGACTTATGGATATGAAGGAAAATTCAATTATAAATCCACTTCCAACAGACGAGCTGCTGGATGAAAAAGAAAGAAAATGGAGAATAACCTTACCTCAAAGTTATAAAACCTTTATTAAACAAAATAGTGGAGGAATACCTTTAGAAAGCCAATTTTTATGTAATGGGCATAACTATGCCATTGATAGGTTTCTATGTATTTTAAAAATCACAGGTGAAAGTGAACTTGAGTGGTACGATATAGGGGCTACCATGTCACAGTTAGATGAGAGAATAATCGATGACGAGGATTTAGTTGGAGTTGAGATCTTGCCAATTGCCGTACTATTTGCCGGTGATTTTGTTTGTTTGGACTATAGATCAAACAAAGATGAACCATCAGTGTGCGTTTGGAGTCATGAAGAATCAGGTGAATTTGCTCCTGTAACTTATCAGGTGGCAAATAATTTTGCTGAATTTCTCGAAATGTTAGGCGAATAAAGATTGCAATTCAGGCGGGGAGAAATCCTCGTCTTTTTTAATTAAGGTGAAATCTTTATCTGGAAGAACTGCTTTTAAAGTGCAGATCAAAAAAGGGGGAAACAGATAAAAATGCAGATCAAATGGGATAGATGCTAAAAAATGGTAATTAGGAATTGGAAATAATTTTTGAAAGGATTAATTGAAAGTTAACAGTGTAGTCTTTAATAGAGAGGAGACAATTATTTGGTTGTAATTAAATCCTATCCAATTGAAGGCGACTTTCCAGAGTTTGAGAGCTTAATTCAAATAGCAATTGAAGAAGGAAGTGGAGGTAGTAAAATTATCTCGTACAGCAAATTATAATGGAAGCTGCTGACGATATACTCAAGATTATTCATCAGAGATGTACAACGAACATGAGATATAAAACTTATTTTTTGAACTTTTGAATTACTCGTTCGGAGTTCACTTGTATTGTTGAAGTAAATTTATTCAGTCAAGGAGGTTATATGCATATTATTAGACATTTGGAAGATCCAAAAGTTAAGTTGAAATTAGCAACGAATGTTTCCAACCTTAGAAAGGAAATTGAAAAATTAAATCTTAGTCAAGTTGCAGATCTTCGACTTTATGCCAAAGATAAATACGAAAGAACTGCCAACTTTTCCACAAAAGCTTCAATTATTACAATAACGATTGTGCCAGTATTTTTATTTTTGAACTCATATTTTAATTCATATTTTAACTATGGATTAGGTTTACTTTCCAAAAAATACACTATTAATGATTTGAAACCACTAGAGAATTCCAATGAGTTGCAAAAGGATTTCGATAATATTTCTGAACATATAATTGATACTTATGTTTATATTGCTTTAGGTATTTTGTTATGTGTTTTTATTGCTCTTTTCATAAGAAGAATTAATGTTTCCAACACAAATAAAAACTTTAATTTAATAGATGAAATATACGAAAAGAAATTAAAACGAGAGGAAAAATTTCAAGAGGATTATAAGCAATTGCGGAAGATGAGAGCTATGAATTGGAGAATAATCTCTTGTGTTCATTTTTCTGACCGTTTAGAGATTTTAATGAAATGTCCAAATCGAATAGAAACTGAGTTTTTTTATGTTCTATGAATTAGATCATATTAAAGAAGTTGAAGTGATTTTGGGAATTAGTGAAGAGTTGTGAGTGAACATGCACAATCATAAGGCGCCTTTTTAAATCATAAGATAAAATCATTTATTGAGAGCTTTTGGTTAACTTTATTAAAGTGATTGGGTTTTGAACTATGAGATATATAATTATTAGCGTATAACAATA
>DAHVSZ010000178.1:0-1461 GCA_027328625.1 Candidatus Paracaedibacteraceae bacterium
TGTGCACTATCGGTCACCAGAGAGTATTTAGGCTTGGAGGGTGGTCCCCCCATCTTCAGACAGGATTTCACGTGTCCCGCCTTACTCAAGGCCTTGCCATCTCGCTTCGCATACGGGGCTATCACCCGCTATGGCCGGAGTTTCCAATCCGTTCTGCTACTCAATGACAAGGCACTGGCCTGCTCCGCTTTCGCTCGCCACTACTCGCGGAATCTCTGTTGATGTCTTTTCCTCCGGGTACTGAGATGTTTCAGTTCCCCGGGTTCGCCTCATCCCCCTATGAATTCAGAGAATGATACCCCTCGCGGGGTGGGTTGCCCCATTCGGATATCCACGGATCAACGCCTGCTCGCGGCTCCCCGTGGCTTTTCGCAGCGTGCCACGTCCTTCATCGCCTCCTGGTGCCAAGGCATCCACCGAATGCCCTTCTCGCGCTCGAGATCTTCGAAACCCATCCCAAGGGATGGGTCCGACCCGCCATGCAGAGACAACACGTCTCGTTACAGCGAGCCACTCAGCACATCGCTTGCCCCTGAACACTCATTTCACGACACCGTGGGCGAACAGCCGAAGCCTTCCACCCGGTCAGACACCGGCGCCATGAAACCGCTCTTTCCCCCAGCCGACCCGAAGGCCGCCAAAGAGATCGAACCGCGCGTCCAGAGACACACCAAAACCTGATTAACACTGACAAAGAACAAACCCAAACATCACCCGAAGGCAACGCCCGGAACACGACACCGCGCCGCCCATCCTTACGATGAGTGAACGCGACATCGAATCATTTTTCCCCTTCGCGACAAGATGACTAACCACCGCACCGGACCTGGTGGAGGTGACCGGGTTCGAACCGACGACCCCCTGCTTGCAAAGCAGGTGCTCTCCCAACTGAGCTACACCCCCTCAAAAGATCACCAGGATCACCGCACGCCCGAAACCATACTTTAGGGAATGGGCCAGGGAGGATTTGAACCTCCGACCCCACGCTTATCAAGCGTGTGCTCTAACCAGCTGAGCTACTAGCCCGCATTCAGCCGTCACCCGACGGTTACCCGGACTTTGCCGGCGACGTCGCCATAACGGCGGCCAGCCAAACCCGAACCCATCGCCCGACTCCCTCGTCGCGACGCTCTTTCCCGGCTTAATCGCCGCACGAGAAAGAGCGGGGAAGGGATACGCTGGCGGCGCCGATCCGGCACCACCCAAAGGAACAGCGCGCCACCGGCATCCGCCGGCAGCTATTGAAATCATCCCAAGGAAGCGATCTCGCGATCGAGCCGTCAGGACGATTCCTTGAAAGGAGGTGATCCAGCCGCAGGTTCCCCTACGGCTACCTTGTTACGACTTCACCCCAGTCGCTAACCCGACCGTGATCGGCTACCCCCTGATTGCTCAGGTTGGCGCACCGACTTAAGGTCGAACCAACTCCCATGGTGTGACGGGCGGTGTGTACAAGGCCCG
>DAHVSZ010000179.1 GCA_027328625.1 Candidatus Paracaedibacteraceae bacterium
AAACCAATTAAAGCTATCCGAGAGTTGCCCACCAGCTCGCACTCAGCCAGTGTCACCACCAAAACACGCCCTCTAGGCAATTATTAAAATAATAAAAAAATGTTAATATATGATTAAAAAATACAACCTATTGTAATAATATTTATAAAGAATTTGTTTGCAGAGCCTAATCCCCTGCTGTCTCAGAATTTTCCTTGTGCCAGTAATGGTAGCGGCTCTTTTTAGTGTATTCATTTCCTTTAAAATGTTTGTGAAGTAATTCAAACACATCATATGAAGATCGGGGCGCATAAGTGTAACGACTCATTTGTATGCAGTGATACATTATTTCAGGCACTAATACATCATCAGGCATTTCTTCAAACCATTGAATAGCCAATTTGCAAAAATAATCGGTTTTAAAAGGGATTCTTTCTTTCAATGATTTAAACTCTTGGTTAACTATTGCTGATTCTTTCTGGCTAACAAAACTAGGTATTGGAGCATCTGCAACTTCCTTTAAAACACTATCTTTCCACCAGTTTTCTCTTAAACCACTTTTTGTATCGATTACAGAAAGATCAAGTCCACCATGACGCCAATTCGTTGATTTATTTCTCCAAGCATAAGGGTACACAAAAAGGCTAAAACCTGGATATCGAAGAATAAGAAGATGGGCAATATAATATTGTCGCCTAGGATTTGTTTCGTTTTCAAATAAAGTGAGAGGTTCTTTTAACTGTGGCTCCATTTCCATAAGTTTGGATGATATCTCTTTGACGTCATCAATCATGTTTAACAAAACTGAGCGAACCCAAGCAGCTATTAATAAACGAACTTTTTCTTTTTGAGAAATATTAGGTGATTCGCTTGCCTGTTTCAGAGAAGATACAGAAACTTTTTGAACACTATTGAAATATTCCCAATCAAAATCTATATCTAATTTTTGGAAGATAACGGAACTGATAAAAACGTAGAAAAATGATTTTGATCATATTCGTCTTTGTCTTCATCAACAGGTTCTTGTAAAATGTCTTCCAAAAATTCAGAAAAACCTTTTGCAAAAGAAGCCTTTAAATCAAGAAATCGATTTTTAGTAGATAAGTTTAACGGTAGTTTTAAAACTTTATCAATAATTTTTGTTGCGGAATCTTTATCATTTCTTAAAAGATGTAATTTTGCGAGCTGATAACAAATTGTCAAATAAGCTGGGGAGGTTTCCGGAATTGCTTCTGCTGCTTTTATAAACTCAGGAACATCTTTTGAATCGTGTGGCAACTTTTCCAAAATCACAATTAGCCATAAAATACCTTTGGCTTTTTTCCAATGTTCAAGAGCTTCTTTATAACTATTTTTTGATTTTAAGAGGCGTCTCCATTCCCAAAATTCGTTATTAAGTTTTTCATTCCCTTCAAGAAAATGGTGTTGGGTCAGAGCAAGGTAACGTAGTTCATGCAAGAGTGGTTCTGTTAATTCGTTTGATAGTTTATCTGTAATTTCATTTGCAAATTTAATAGGTGTGTCTTTAAATTTTATGTGATTGTATGAGCCATTTATATCATCCTTATAAGTAGATTGTTCAATAATTGGTTTCAAACGTTCATACGTCTCAATTAAAGCTTTTGGTGAAGCGTCTTTATAAACAATATCTCTAAACAAAGATCTAAAAATTAAATAAAGAGCAATGTCTTTATAAGGTGAGTTTTGGTCATTGGCTATAGCCTCAAATTGCCTTGCGCTTTGCTCATAATCCATTGCATAAAAAAAACTAGATGCAACTTGATAAGCATGATCATATTTTTGTTCTGACGTTGCAGTTATGGGCAAAGGATCTGGTAAAATTACTTCTGTCTTTTCGCATTTACAGTTATTAAAAACCTGTTGTTGAGATTTAACCCATTGTAAAAGAGTATCTGACTGGTTCCTTTGAGTTTCTTCTATTTTCTTCAAGCGATTAAAAGCATGCTGAAAAGCGTTAGTGGTGCAATTTTCAAAAGAAAGTAACTCTGATTTTTTCCCTTTTTGAATGTTTACTGAAGTATAACCAGAAATAAAATCTTGCTTTTGTTTTAATATATCTTCGCAAGCCTTAGTCCATTTGCTTTTCCAATCAACATAAGAGGATGATTTTTTTTCCTTACCCTCTAATTTAAGCAGAAGATTAATCTCGTGGGATGATAAGGGTTTATTAATTAACCCGAGTTGTGTTTAAGGATTGAGAAGAAGGATGTTTTGTAAAGAAGGTTTATCGTCTCTAAGTTGGTAGTTAATAAGTCCGGCAATCAAGTGTGTAAAGGCGTTAAGAGG
>DAHVSZ010000017.1 GCA_027328625.1 Candidatus Paracaedibacteraceae bacterium
TTTGTTGCTCGCCATGACGGCGGCTTTGTTTTAATAATTTTAAATAAATTGACTAAACTTGTGTAGATAATTATAGCCTCTACCAAAGGATCCAATCTGTATTTATTAAGAATTTATTTACCAAAAGTCATTTGTTAACCAAATATTAACTTTTAAGATTATATTTACTATTAGTCCATACACGGCTTAAAAAACCGTTAATAAAAATAGGAGGACAATCATGAGTTCAAGTATCAATACAAATGTAAACGCGATGACAGCTTTACAAAACCTAAATAACACATCAAAACAATTGCAACAAACACAGAATAAAGTATCTACAGGTCTTAAGGTTAATAGTGCCTCAGATGATGGAGCCGTCTGGGCCATTGCTCAAAATGAGAGAGCACAATCGGGTAGTTTGGACGCAGTCACACAGTCTCTTCAGAGAGCTCAATCCACAGTAGATGTGGCTACAAGTGCTGGGTCATCGATCAGTGATCTGTTAAATCAAACGAAAGAAAAAGCATTGGCAGCTTCAGATCCAAGCCTTGATTCTACAAGTCTTGCGTCTTTAAATACTGATTTCCAAGCACTCCTGGACCAGATTACCACAACTGTAAACAATGCATCATTCAATGGTACTAATCTGTTGGATGGATCATCACCAAATGGTATAACAGCCTTAACAAGTGCTGATGGAAGCTCAACCCTAACTATTGCTGCACAAAATTTAACATTGAGTGGTTTGGGTTTAGGTAGTTACGACCCAAGTGCAAGTAGTGGAGCTACAAACGATATAAGTACAGTAGCAGGCGCATCCCAAGCCCTTACATATATTAATAGTGCCATCAGTAAGGTGGCAACCGCATTAGGCAATCTAGGAGCTGGCAGTAATCTACTTTCTACTCAAACGTCCTTCGTTTCAAATCTGCAAGATACCATCAATACAGGCATTGGGAATCTTGTTAATGCTGACTTGGCAAAAGAAAGTGCAAGCCTCCAAGCTTTGCAAACAAAACAACAGTTGGGGGTACAATCGCTTTCGATTGCAAATCAAAGCTCGGCTAATCTATTAAGCCTATTTAAATAGTATACAGTAGTCTTCCTCCGGCTCGACCGGAGGATCTCTTGGGCCCATTAAGACCCTATGGTCAAGCCATAGGGACACTAGGGCGGGTATAGGAACACTGGAACGTGTTAAAAAGCCCATACAGTTTTCCTCCGGCTCGACCGGAGGATCCCTAAGATCCACAGACCTTAAGCTCTTTTATATTTCTCCAACTTTTCTAATTCTCCCTTACTTAATCTTAAAGTCAGATGAATTATGTTTTCTTTGTCTGATCGACTTAAAATCACCCCTTTACGGTAACACCAAGCTAAAATCTCACCTTCGTGGCTTGGTAAATCAATTTCTATAATTTGCCCTTGCTCAGTTAACCTTTGATGAATCAAGCTTAAAAGAGCTGGTACTCCTTCGCCTGTTTCAGCAGAAATTGCTAAACTACAGGGTTGTCGTTTTAGTTGATTTTGTAAAGTATTTTTATCATTTTCATTTAATAAATCAACTTTATTAAAAACTTGGATCATTAAGGGGGCATCCTTTTTGCCTTCTTCGATGCCAAGTTCTTTTAAGACAGACAGTACATCACCGGTTTGGGCATCTTTGTCTGGATGGGCACAATCATGTATATGTAAAATAATGTCAGCTGTGCAGACTTCTTCCAAGGTTGCTCTAAAAGCCGCAATTAATTGCGTTGGCAAATTAGATATAAACCCAACCGTATCTGAAAAAATAACTTCTCGCCCACCTGGAAGCTTACAAACCCGCATGGTCGGATCTAAGGTTGCAAACAATAAATCTTTGGCAAATACATCGGCATGAGTTAAGCGATTGAAAAGTGTTGATTTACCAGCATTGGTATAACCAACCAGCGCCACAACTGGCATCTCGTTGCGCTGCCTAGCTTTGCGATGAAGACCGCGCATACGTTTAGTATGCTCTAATTCCTTTTCAATTTTAATAATGCGGTTATCGATCATACGACGATCAAGTTCGATTTGCCGCTCACCTGGGCCCCCTGTAAAGCCAAATCCGCCGCGTTGCCGTTCAAGGTGAGTCCATGATCTAACCAATCGGCTTCGTTGATGCTTAAGAGCAGCAAGCTCAACCTGCAAGCTACCTTCGGCTGTTTGTGCACGCTCACCAAAGATCTCTAAAATTAAACCTGTTCGATCAATGACTTTACATTTCCAAGCCCGCTCTAAGTTGCGCTGCTGAATAGATGATAATGTCCCATCAATAATCATCAACTTAATATCAAAAGCTCTGACCACTGCAGCCAGATTCTCAACATTGCCACTGCCCATCAACGTTGATGGCGAGATTTTGTTCAGTTGCACAATTTGGCTATGATTCACATCCAAGTTAATGGCCATCGCTAAACCATTCGCCTCTTCTAAAGCTGCCTCTAAACTTCGCTGCTGGTTCATTGACGTTCCATGTTCGCGAATATGAACATGAATAACCCCGGTTGGCAGTTTTTCTGCAACCTCGATTGAGGCTATTTCTTGGCTTATTAATTGATCATTACTCATATGTTTGTTAGGAATAGTTATCTGTTAATGAATGATTGGATGATATGTTTTCCACCTTAGCCGAAATTGCCAAGCTTAAGCATTTAAAAAAACGCCTGATGGGAATTGATCTGGGTGATAAAACCATCGGCCTTAGTTTGTCTGATATAACTTGGACAATTGCCACTCCTTATAAAACTCTAGAGCGTTCAGGGCAAGAAAAATCATCACGTGAACTTATCAAAATTATCGAAGAGTTTCAAATTTGTGGCTTAGTTTTTGGTTATCCAATTAATATGAATGGCTCAGAGGGGCCACAAAGCCAAAAAGTTAAAGCCTTTGCTGAAAAGTTTTTGAACTATTTGGATATCCCTATTCTTTTATGGGATGAAAGACTTTCGACAGTTGCAGTCACCCGCACCATGATCAAAGCAGACTTGTCTCGCAAACGCCAAAAAGAGGTCGTTGACAAAATGGCTGCCAGTTTTATTTTGCAAGGTGTGTTGGATGCGGTTTGACTAGATCTATGGACCCTATGGTTAAGCCATAGGGAGACTAGGGTGAGTTAATGAAATAAACGAACGAGTCTTCCTCCGGTTTAACCGGAAGGATCCCATGGATTTAAAAGACCCTATGGTCAAGCTATAGGGAGACTAGTAAGGTGTGGTTTTTGTAGATTAGCTATAACTTCAACGTTTCGCTTTGAAAAAGGTCGCTATTAATTCAGCACATTCTTTCTCATAAATCCCGCCGATGACTTCTGGCTTATGAAAGGAGTAATCAAAAATTTTTGCGTTATGCTCAACAGCACCTCCTTTGGGGTCATAGGCGCCAAAATAAAGACGCTTAATACGTGCCCAAGAAATAGCCGCTGCACACATGGCACAGGGTTCTAAGGTTACATACAAATCACATCCATCCAGATAAGGGGTTTTGAGTTGTTTAGAAGCTTCACGTAAGGCTAATATCTCTGCATGGGCTGTGGGATCATGAGATTGACACACTAAGTTATGGGCTTGAGCAATAATTTTTTGATTATAGATAATGACAGCTCCGACAGGGACTTCTTCAATGTGAGCAGCTTTTTCTGCTTGTTTTAAAGCAGCAACCATAGGATTTAACATTGGAATAAACTGAATAAATGGCGGGAGTGACGGGACTTGAACCCGCGGCCTCCGGCGTGACAGGCCGGCGCTCTAACCAACTGAGCTACACCCCCAATAAGTCGTGTATTGCTTAATTTCTTTGTAATAGATAGCTTTAAGTTTTGTCAACAGCTATTTTCCTAAATCCCAAGTAAACATTGCTTTGACAAGGATTGATTCAATCGCGCATATTAAGATGTAACTCAATAATAGACATTAATCTGGGCTAGAGGAATAGGTTGTTTTTTTATCTAATTTCAATTTTGCTGTCCCCGTTTATAAGATGTCTTGCTCGTTATCGGGCTTATCAGGGGTTGGAGGAGGGTGATCGTATAAAGGAAAGATATGGCTATCCTTCTATTACAAGGCCGTTTGGATCTTTAGTTTGGATGCATGCGGCAAGCGTTGGTGAAACAGTTTCAATTATTCCTGTTATTAAGGCCTATAAAAGCGCTTATCCCGATCAAACAATTTTGCTAACAACGACAACAGTGACTGCAGGGACAATTGCTAAGCAAAGATTAGAAAAATTATGTATACATCAATATGTTCCTTTTGACGTTGGACTATGGGTTGATCGGTTTTTAAATTATTGGAAACCCAGTCTTTCTGTTTTTATTGAATCAGAGCTTTGGCCAAATATGATTCAAAGGATTTATCATCATAAAATCCCTTTGATTCTGTTGAATGCAAGGCTTTCAGATAGAAGTTATAAGCGCTGGTTAAGGTTTCCTTTTTTCGCTAAGTATTTACTAAAACGGTTTGATTTGTGTCTCGCTCAGTCACCAACAACAGCAGAGCGCTTAAAAAAATTAAATGCACCGAATGTAAGAACAATGACAAACTTAAAATTCGCAGCTGAGCCCTTGCCTTACTGTGAACTTAAATTTGAAGAACTAAAGCATTTGTTTAAAGAGCGTCCATTATGGGTTGCAACAAGTACCCATGCTGGAGAAGAAGAGATTGTTCTAGAAGTTCATAAAAATCTACAAAAAGAATTTCCTAATCTTTTGACAATTTTGGTACCAAGACATCCTTTGCGGACTGACAAAGTGGAAAAGTTGTGTATGGATTTAGGGTTTTCTGTTGTCAGGCACAGCAGTCTAAACAAACAACGAGATTTTCAAATTTAC
This sequence comes from Candidatus Paracaedibacteraceae bacterium, assembly GCA_027328625.1. Taxonomy (GTDB): domain Bacteria; phylum Pseudomonadota; class Alphaproteobacteria; order Paracaedibacterales; family CAIULA01; genus CANJLN01. The sequence goes on from DAHVSZ010000017.1 coordinate 4,835, forward strand.
TTGGGTGATACGATTGGTGAGTTGGGCCTTTTTTTTGCTTTGAGCCGAATTGTTTTAATGGGAGGTAGTTTTGTGCCAATCGGCGGTCATAACCCAATAGAGCCAGCGATATCTAAATGTGTGGTTTTGTGGGGGCCTTATATGCATAATTTTAAAGATGTATGTAAGATTTTAAGCAAATCTTGTTATAATATTAAGACTCCTCTAGAGCTCGAGAATACTCTAAGAGATTTACTTCAAAAACCTGATGAAACCATTGCTATGGGTGAAAAAGCTGCAGCTATTGTCAAAGAACAAGCCAAGTCTATACAAGACATCATTACAACTTTAAGAGATTATTGTACACATGAATGAATATCAAAACGATAGCAAGGTAAATTACATAGGTATTGCCATGCGTATTGGTGTTGATTTTGTAGCGGGTGTTTTGGTTGGAACGTTAATTGGGCATGCTTTTGATGTCTATTTTCAAACCTATCCATGGGGACTAGTTATTTTTATTATGCTTGGTATAATGGCTGGAACATTGAATGTTTATCGACTTATGCGTGGATTTGTGAAGAAAGAAGAAAGCGAAGATAAGTCATGAGTGATGTAGATCCTTTGCATCAATTTGATATAAAACCTATCATTCCTTTAAAAATAGGTGAATGGGATATATCCTTCACCAACTCTTCACTCTTTATGATTTTATCTGTTTTATTCATTTGTATTATTGTCCATTTTGCAACAAATAAACCGCATCTTGTTCCTAATCGTCTGCAAGTTAGCATAGAAATTTTGTTCCATTTTATTGTAGATATGGTCAAGACTTACGTTGGAAAAGAGGGTTTGGTTTTTTTTCCATACATTTTATCTCTTTTCCTCTTTATTTTAGTGGGTAATTTGATCGGTTTGCTTCCTTATAGTTTTACGTTTACAAGTCATATAATCGTAACGTTTACCTTAGCATGTTGTGTATTTATTGGAGTGACCTTGGTTGGTATAGCTAAACATGGACTCTATTTCTTTCGAGTTTTTTTCCCAAAGGGCATTCCTCTGTATGTGGCACCTTTGCTTATTCCCGTTGAAATTATTTCCTATTTATCTAGACCAATCAGCTTGTCAGTGCGTCTTTTTGCTAATATGGTTGCAGGGCATGTTATGCTTAAAATTTTTGCTTGTTTTGCTACATTATTAGCAAGTGGTATATTTATGCCAAGTGTGGTTTTACCCGTTGTCATTAACGTTGCAATCACAGGTTTTGAGTTTTTAATTGCTGTTTTACAAGCTTATGTGTTTACGATATTGACGTGTATTTATTTAGATGATGCGTTAAACTTACATTAAAAAGGAGAGATATTTATGGAAATTGGTGCAGCTAAGATGATTGGTGCTGGTATGGCAACTTTTGCTTTGCTAGGTGTTGGTTTGGCGTTGGGTAATATCTTCTCAACTTTGATATCATCCATTGCAAGAAATCCATCGGCGAAAAATGACTTGTTTCCTGTCGGTTTGCTTGGGTTTGCTTTAACTGAGTCAATAGCACTTTTGGCATTCATCGTGGCAATGCTTATTCTTTTCTCAAAATAAAGAGATTGTTACATGCCTCAATTTGATCCATCGACCTTTACCTCACAAATTTTTTGGCTGTTGGTTTCGTTTGGAATTATCATTGGTGCATTCGTCTTTTTGTTTGTTCCGAGAATTAATACGCTCCTTGAAAATCGAGCAAAGAAGGTTAGGCAAGATTTAGAGCGCGCTCAGGCTTTGAATCATCAAATTGATGAACTTTTAAAGGCTCGTAATGATCGAATTCGGGTTGCTGAAGAAAAGGCTGAGGCTATTATCCAAGCAACGCTTGAGGAAATGGAAGACAAAAAAACAAAACAGTATCAAATTATTGATGCTGAAATTGCTCAAACTATTCAGAGCTTGCAAGAATCAATTGAGCGACAAAAACAGACATTGCAAGCATCTTTGAAGCCTTTGGTTAATGAGTGTGTGCAATTGATTCTACCAAAGCTGATTGGATCATATCAAGAATCAGAGAAGATAGGAAATCAGAAACCATGAGTTACGATCCTAACTCTTATATTCTTATAAGTTTTTTGGGCTTTGTTGCCGTGTTCTATGTTTATGGTCGCAAATGGCTGCTTGGTTTTTTGGATAATCGAATTAAAGCTATTAATGAAGAGTTACAAGAAGCAAATGTAACAAAAGAGATATCTCTTGCTCAGCTTAATGCTGAGACTAAGGCATTGATTATGATTGAGCAAGAAGAAGAAAAAATTTTGAATAATGCGAGAAAACAAGCAGAAACCTTGATTCGAAACATTCGACAAGAAATTAGTGAAGAAGTAGTGGCTCGTCAACGTGAATGTGATTATGAACTCAAGAAAATAAAAGGAAAATTTGAATACGAAGTGAAAGATCAAATTACTGATCTTTTGAGCCAAGCTTTAATTACGTGGATGCGAGAACAAGAAGATACTAAAATTAGACAAGCCGCTAATTCCCATGCGATTAGCCTTTTAGAACAAGTTAAAATCTGAAGGCATTTATTCATGGAGATTTCAGTGCAGGCCGAGATAGAGAAACGTCTGATGCAGGCTTTAAATCCTATTAAATTTTTAGTAATAGATGATTCAAAAAAACATAAAGGTCATTTAGAAAGTAGTGCTGCAGAGGGGACACATTTTCGCATCCAGATTGTTTCAGCTTTATTTAATAGTGTGTCCAGAATTGAAAGGCATAAGATTGTATACAAGATTTTAGACGATCTTCTAAAAAATCAAATTCATGCTCTTTCTTTAACATTAATAAGCGATAATGAATTTTATGCAGATAAATTTTAGAGTTATACACAAATCAGTTGTCGTTTGGTTATTAACGACGATATTGTTGATTTGGGCTATGATTATGCTGGGTGGTGTGACGCGGCTAACGCAGTCAGGGCTTTCAATTGTTGAATGGAAGCCTATAACAGGTGTTATTCCACCTTTAAGTGATACAGATTGGCAAACAGCTTTTCAAGATTATCAACAATTTCCTGAGTATAAGATGGTGAATCAGGAGATGAGCTTACAGGAATTTAAATTCATTTATTTGATGGAGTATACCCATCGTCTTTTGGGGCGTTTGTTAGGTTTGGTTTTTTTTATTCCTCTTATTATATTTTGGCAGCGACAATGGCTATCTGGTCCAATGAAAAGGCAAAGCCTCATTATTCTCACACTGGGTATCCTTCAGGGAGTTATTGGTTGGTATATGGTTAAAAGTGGTTTAGCTCAGGTTCCAGCTGTTAGTCACTACCGTTTGGCTCTTCATCTTGGATTGGCACTTTGGCTACTTGGGCTTACAGTTTGGGTATTGCTAAATTATATAAATAATACTGAACATCATAGACAAAAAATACCGGCTTTATTTTTGTGGGCTATTGCAATTCAGCTTCTGACGATGATTTATGGTGCCTTTGTTGCGGGTTTGAAAGCTGGGATACTTTATAATACCTTTCCTTTGATGGAAGGTCAGTGGTTACCTGCTGAATGGGCATTCCATAAACCATTATGGACCAATTTTTTTGAAAACCCTGTAACAGTTCAGTGGTTGCATCGAGTATTGGCATTTTTATCACTTGCTCTAATTTGGAGTGCTTATTTTTGTTATAGAAACTCTGTACTTGCTCGTTCTATCTTGATATGGGCATTTGCTGTTACTATTCAAATTGCTTTGGGGGCTTTTACAATTATTTATGAAGTCCCTGTGAGCTTAGGGACACTTCATCAAGGTTGGGCAGTTGTCGTTATGGTGATAGGGTTGGTTGTGCTTTATAACTTAAGGTATATTCATCGACTTTCTTAAATCTGTTCTTGAGAGTTTCTCTTTTTCTGAGTGTCTTTTAAATTCCTTAGATAAATTTAACCAAAGAAATAAGTTATTAACTTTTTTCACTTACATTGAAGGTAAGCTTTGTTCATTAGCTGCTAGGCTTCTTTTTAATAAAGAACAAGCATTTTTGTTATTGAACCTTAAGTTTTTATTTGCTTTCATTATAAGAGGAGTTGAGTTGATGATAGAATCTGTCATAAAAACGCTTATTACTTTTTTTATATTGATTTTTTGTGTATATGCAGATGATAAAGAGCTTTTAGATGAAACTGCTCTTAGAGTAAGGGCAATGGCGGAAGCTTCCGCTGCAGATGACAAAATCCCTGGTATGACAGATGCTGTTAAAGAGGCAATAAGTCACTTACGGATTTTGGCTGATGAGAAAGACTTACAAAGAGCATTAATAGGAAGGTTTGCAAATAAGCCAGTTAGCGATGAAATCGAAGAAACCGATGCTGCTGGTTTGACAATGGATAGATTAGATGCAGAACGGCTTGTTTTTGCAACAATTGGGGAAGCTTTAAACAATTTACAACGTCAAGAAGAAAAACATGTTGCAATTATAAAGGCTGCTATTGCTGCTGAGCATCGTACTGAATTACTTGATAACCATCCGGAACTTGATCCTGCAGCAAGAGCATTAATTTTAGGAACAGATACATCCTCAAGAGAAAGTGAGGGTGATTCTTAAACGTCAGCCAATACTTCGCTTGCTGTCATGATAGCACCAACAATGCCTTTTATTCTTTGGCTTGCCAGTTTCGAACTTAGATGACATGTGCGTTATTACTCTACAACTTTAGGTACTGCAAACATGTGATGCTGTGAGGCTGGTGCATTAGCTAAGACATCTTCAACCCTATTACTATCAGTTACAACATCTGGCCGTTCTTCCATCATTTGATTGGTGCTGCAATGTAAATCAACACTGCTTGTATCAACAGCATTTAACTGATCAATCCAACTCATAATTGAATTAAGCTGATCTGCAATTTGTTCATGTTCCCCTTCCTCAATTTTAATGCGAGAAAGTTGGCCAATTTTTTTTACATCATTTTTAGTTAAGGACATAAAGATCACCTCATATTTTTAGTTGGCACCATACTGGCGCATGATCAGACGCTTTGTCTAGTCCCCTTGGTAAAGGATCGACATTACTATCTATAACAATATCACTGGCTTGAGGAGATAACAGGAGATGGTCAATCCTGAGGCCCTCATTATTTGCGTAAGCCTGTGATCTATAATCCCACCAAGTGAAGGGGCCGATACCTTCATGAAAAATCCTAACTGCATCTTGATAGCCTATATTTAAAAGACTTCTAAAGGCATTTCGTTCAGGCGTAGAGCAGAGGATTTTTTCTCGCCAAGCTTCGGGATGATAGACATCTGCATCTGTAGGTGCAATGTTAAAATCGCCTGCAATAACGCACACTTCTTCATATCCTAAAAGTTGCTCCATGTGTTGACGCAATCTGGTTATAAAGTTGAGTTTATAAGTAAATTTATCACTTCCAACTTCTTGACCATTTGGAACATAAACAGAAGCAACTCGAATGGAGCCTGTAACAACTTCTATATACCTTGCTTGCTCATCTTCAGGAAAAGTTGGAAGGCCACAGACTATATCTTCTAATGGTTTTTTTGATAAGATTCCAACACCGTTAAATGTTTTTTGGCCGTGAAGTGCGACATTATAACCAAGGTCTTCAATTTCTTGTTTGGGAAAGGCTTCATTTTGGCATTTTAATTCTTGCAAAAGTACGATATCAGGTTGGTGTTCTGAAAGCCACTTTGAAACAATGGGAAGGCGCATGCGAATTGAATTAACATTCCAGCTTACAATCATCTTCATCAATTCCAGTCTCTTCTATTTCGTTTTCCTTCATCATAACTTTTTGCTGCTTGCCAGTCATTTTCAAAATGACTTCTTAAGTTTTGAACGATGAGAACATCATCCGTTATATAGCCAAGTTCACGATTTGCTCTTAAAGATTGAGGCCAGAAGTTGCAAGAACCAATATAAACTCTTTTGTTATCGACAATAATGACTTTTGCATGAATATACATATTCACACTTAATTTTACCTGCCCTCCAGCTCTGAGGAGTTGTTCTTGAAAAGAATTATTGGTATCTTCAGGTCCTCCAAAAGGATAAGGAGTCATAATTAATCTAACTTTAATTCCTTGTTTTATCATCGATTCTAGAAAATTTGTCATATTAGGATCATTAAAACTTTGTTGATAGATACTAATACTTTCCTTCGCTGTTTGCATAAATTTTTGAAGTTTCTCACTTTGTTGATATGGTCCCCAAACAAGGTTGGGACTTGTTGTAGGAATGTGCTGTTTATTCCAATCAGCTTCAAACACATCTACTATTTCTTTTACTTCTTTTGGTTGTTTTTCAGTCGTTAAAATAACGGCAAAATTGCGCATTGGTGGTGTTTGACGAAATGAAAAAGCATCCCAATTTGCTGTTGTAATGATGACATACTTTTTGTCAACAATTAAAAATCGATAATGAGCTGTGGCATTAGGATTTTCTTTCAGAAAATCAGATGGTAAAGGCTTTACTTCAACTCCAATATTGGTCAAAGTTATGAGAGGAAGTTCGTCTTCTTTAAAAATATTGTTTCCATGAAGATAAATATTTTTTTCACCGATGATTCGGATTTTAACACCACGTTTATGAGCTTTAGCTAAATGTTGTATTAATATTCTATCCCTTAAATCATACATCGCAACATCGATAGTGCTTTTCGCTTCATCTAAAGCTTCGGCGAATATACTTCTTGCGTCTTGCCCTTTTTGATCATTTGGTAGAGTCAAAAGTCCACTAGCAGGCCAATGAATAGGCATGGAATAACATGAAAAACGAGAAACAACTACTAAAAACAAGAGACTCAGAAAAGAATACTTTTTCATAAAAGGATCTCCTTAGAGTAAGCAAGTACAAAAAATCTCACCAATTACTACCACAATCAGGCAGTGTTTTCTAACTGAATTAAAGAGAAAAAGAATTACCGCAACCACAAGAAGAGACTGCATTTGGATTTTTAATCACAAAAGAAGCCGAGGATAAATCTTCAACATAATCAACTTGACTCCCTTCAAGAAGACCAAGAGAAATTTCATCAACAATGACAAAAATCCCATTTTTTTCAAAGACAAGGTCATCTGGATTTAATACGTCATCGATAACAAAACCATATTGAAAACCTGAACAACCACCACCTGAAACACGAATGCGTAAACGCAATTGTTTAGATGATGATTCTGATTTGATCAAGTCTGAAATACGGTTGGTTGCTGAATCTGTAATCGTTAATTGCATTTTTGTCCTTTTTTAGTCTGCACATAAATGAAAATAATGCTATAAATATACATCTTATAATGCAATTTAATTATTTTTTAAAGGAGTATGATCATGGCTGGATCCGTGAATAAAGTAATTTTAGTTGGTAATCTTGGTCGTGATCCTGAAGTGCGTTTTATGCCTGATGGACTAAAAGTCGTTAATTTTTCTGTTGCAACAAGTGAATCTTGGAAAGATAAAACAACAGGTGAGCGTAAAGACAAAACCGAATGGCATCGTGTTGTGGTGATGAACGATCGCATCTCTGATATCGCCGAGAAATACTTAAGAAAAGGTTCAAAAGTTTATGTTGAAGGGCAGCTTCAGACCCGTAAATGGACTGATCAAAATGGCCAGGAGCGCTATAGTACTGAAGTTTTAATTTCTCGTTTTAAAGGGGAGTTGACTCTTTTAGACAGCAAAGGTTCAGCTGGTGGGACTGAAGATTATGAAGGTACCAGTTTGTCCAGTGGATCGTTAGGAGGCACCTCTGAATTGCAAGCGCCAGCTGAACGTTATAATGATTTAGATGATGATGTCCCATTTTGATGTTTGCAGTTATCTATAGAGCAACTATTAAGACAGGATCTGAAGAAAATTATAAAAAAGCCTGGCAAGTGGTTGCTGAATATTTTATAAAATGCCAAGGTGCTTTTGGATCCTGCCTTCATAAAAGCGAAAATGGGGTATGGGTTGCCTATTCTAGATGGCCTGATCGCCAAACTAGAGATGCATCTTGGGGTGATCATGTTGATCAGTCAGCTTTCCCACCTGAAATCATACATGCCGTTCAGGTAATTAAAGACTGTATTGAAGAACACTACCCAGACATTTGTATGGATGTTGAGTGTGATTTGTTACGATAAGAAGAAATAACCATTAACACTATTGGTGATCTAGTTCTTTAGCTGCGAATGATAATTAGCAAAGATAACGCAATAAGTTTGTGTGATAATTCAAATTTTTTCATGATATACCCAATGCACTTGAAAATGTCTATTTTCTAACCCACTTCAGTTTCCCTATGGCTTGACCATAGGGTCTTATGGATCCTCCGGTCAAGAGGCATGAAAACTGTTAAAAAGCAGCAAGTAAAAACAGATATCTTCATTTTCATTGGGTATAAGTTTATTTATCTTCCTTAGTCTCTAGTTTCAACTCTTTAAATAGCTTAAAATCAAACTTATATAAAATTTATCATAGGATTTTCCCCGTGTTTGATTATGAAATACTGCGCCTTGTTTGGTGGGGATTGCTTGGAGTTCTTTTAATTGGTTTTGCTATTCTTGATGGTTTTGACATGGGTGTTGCCATGCTTTTGCCATGGGTTGGCAAAACAGATCAAGAGCGTAGAATTATTATTAACACCATTGGGCCTGTGTGGGAATCGAATCAAGTATGGCTGATTTTGGGGGCAGGGGCAATTTTTGCTGCATGGCCACCTTTGTATGCAGTGGCTTTTTCGGGTTTTTATATTCCCATGTTTATTGTTTTATCTACTCTTATTTTTAGGCCAGTAGCTTTTAAGTTTAGAAGCAAAATTGAAAACCCTTTGTGGCGGTTTGTTTGGGATTGGGCTTTATTTAAGGGTGGATTTATCCCGGCATTAATTTTTGGTGTTGCTGTAGGAAATGCCTTGCAAGGAGTTCCATTCTCTTTTGATGAGAGTTTACATGTAAATTATACAGGGTATTTTTATGAATTATTGAATCCTTATGCTTTGGGATGTGGAGTTATAAGTGTTTTGATGATGATATTACAAGGTGCCGCATATTTAAGGCTGAAAACATCTGCTAATTTCTCAGATCGGCTACAATCGGTTATGTTCATTTGTATTGTTGCTTTGTTAATTGGTTTTACAATTATGGGAATTGTGACGCATTTATTTATTGAAGGATATCAAATCGTTTCTAATGTTGATCCATTGGCACCATCAAACCCATTAATGAAAACTGTTATTAAACAAACAGATGCATGGGAACAAAATTTTTATAATTATCCATGGTTGGGGATAGCCCCATTGATTGTTTATGTTGGAGGGCTTTTGTGTCTAGTATTTTATAAAAAGCCGCTTCTAGCTTTTATTTCAAGTAGCTTATTGATTGCTGGGATTATTACAACGGTTGGGTTTAGTATGTATCCTTTTATGCTGCCATCATCAACTCACTTAAATAGCAGTTTAACCGTTTGGGATGCATCCTCAAGTGCTAGAACTTTAGGCATAATGTTATTGGCAGTGGTCATTTTTCTGCCTATCATTCTTGCCTATGTTTCATGGTTATATCATGTCTTACGAGGCAAAGTGACAGAGGAAAGCCTACATGCAAACGAAAATAGCTATTAAAGAAAATTTTCTTATTGATCAAGTTAACTCCTATTGTTTAAAGGCCCTCGAGGAATGGTGTGTGCCTGGAGCTGCTGTTGCTATTGTTAAAAATGGTGAGGTTGTTTTTGAAAAGGGATATGGTGTTAGAGAATACGGATTAAATACACCAATTTCTCCATCAGATTTATTTCCGATAGCATCTATTTCCAAAAGCTTTGCGGCTGCAGGTTTATCCTTGCTTGTTGACCAGGGGAAACCAAAATGGACTGACAAAGTTATTGATTATCTTCCTGAATTTAGAATGTATGATCAATGGGTAACGCGAGAGTTTCAAATAATTGATTTGCTTGTTCATAGATCAGGCTTATACCAGCATGCTTTAGAGCAAATGGCGCAATGGGGATACGAAGCAAAGGACATAAAAAGAGGACTGGCTTATATTGAACCAGTTACAAGTTTTCGCTCGTCTTATGCTTATGTCAATGCGCCTTATTTATGGGTTGAGGATTTAGTCGAAAAGGTTTCAGGCCTAAGCTGGGGAGAGTTTGTTAAAAATAAAATTTGCAAACCTTTAGGTATGGGACAAACGACTCTTTTTAAAGAAAGCAAAGATCAATTGGTTTTAGGCCATATTTTAGATGAAGAGACGAGGACGAAAATTATGCCTGTTTCTTTTAGCGTTTTTCCATCTATTTTTCTAGCTGCAGGAGGGCTTATCTCATCAGTTCAAGACTTAAGTCAGTGGATGCTGATGCAGTTGGGGCATAAAAAATTAATCTCAAAAGAAAATATGACTTATATGCATAAACCCCATACTCCTATTGAACCTTACCTTAGTTATGGTGTGGGTTGGAGGATCATGGACGACAAACCATACAGAGTTGTAAGTCATGGTGGTTTGATTAGGGGAATCAAGCATCGATTACTGTTGGTTCCAGAAGCGGATGCGGGGATTGTTGTATTAACAACCTTAACGGACTCAGAGGCAACAATTGCAATTACTGATTACTTTGCTGATCTCGTTATGGGGATTAATCCTAAAGACTATTGTCATGAATTGAAAGTTACCCAAAGTGAAAGTTTTGTAATTAGGCCAAAAATTTCAAGGAAAATAGGCGATTTTAAATGTTATATGGGTATATATAATAATCCTATTTTAGGAAAAGTTAGCGTATCACAAGAAGGTGAAAAGTTAATTCTGACCTTAGGGCCTAAACAAGCTAAAGCTGAACTTTATTACCAATCAAAAGATGTATTTTCAATTTATTTTCTGGGTAACGCTGGTGCTGCTGTTGGAGAGGGAAATTGGGGTACAGCCAGTTTTAATGATGGCAAACTTATTATGAAAGGTTATGAATCATTTGAAAATGAGTGTTTTGTTTTGGAAAAATGTCAATAATTAAAACTCTTTCATATCCTCTCTCCATGGACGATATTTCTCTAAAGCATAAAGAATAAGAACAAGGCAACTAAAAAACAACAGGGTTGTTAAATTATAACCAAGACCGAATTGATCAATCGTTATTTTTTCATACGGCCAGCTTTTTTTAATCCATTCTTGTAGCAAAGGTTTTAACCAATGAAAGGCAAAAGCACCTGTTATTGCTCCAAGAAGAGCAAATTTTGCATCTTTATACCCAGCCCCTAATTGCCCAAAAAGAGTGCTAGGGCATGTGCCAGCTAAAGCGATTCCTAATCCTAAAAGAGCTCCACCTATAATGTCGGGAGTTAGTGCAAAGGTTTTCCAATTTAATCTTCCATAACCAAATAAATTAAATGCACAGTAAACAATAAGACTGGTGGCTATTGCAGATAAAAATACCTTTAGCATTGTAAAGCGTTTGAATTGGAATTGCCCAACCAGTTGTTCAGGATCAATAACCCTGGATTTTTCAAAAATAATACCAATCATGGTTCCCATGATTGTTCCTAAAAGGATAATAAAAAGGGTAAGCATTAAGGATTCTCCTAATTCTTATAAAAGAGTGATGCTAGAATGCCAGATGCAAACATAGAAATTATGACAACAAGTGAACCAACAGATAACAAGGCAATTCCTGAAACTCCATTACCCATCGTGCAGCCATCTGCAAGCCTTGCTCCAAAGAGAAATAGAAATCCACCAATGAATGCTAAGAGGTAGCGCTTTTTGTAATTGTAGTGCTTTATAGATTTTTCCCAAAATAAGGAAATGGAAGGGCGAATATGACCTGATAAATGACTAGATAACCAGGTTCCAAAGATAATTCCAAAGATCAAACCCATTTGCCACCAGCTTTTAAGGTTTGGAAAACAACTGTGAATATTGTCAATACTAAAAAGGTTAGATGCTACACAAGCAAATGATTGCAAAGAGCCTGAGGAACCTAATGATGCATCAAAGAAAAAAACTGGGATTTGCAAAAGCCCAATTAAAATGCCTGCAACATAAGGAGACCAATATTTTTGCCGTATAAATCTCATTTCACCTCCTGACAGATAAGGACCGTTCTTTATAATGCCTGAAAAGATAGATTATTATAGAATAGGGACCAGTCAAAAGTGCAATCAAAAATTACTTTAGAACTCGCTAACTTCCGTTTACAATCATTTATAGAGTGTTTCAAAATAACTTAGTAAGCATGAACGAAAAAGAATTTCCCGTCGAATCTCCTGAACTCAAAGGGCATCCTTTTCATTTGGTTGATCCAAGTCCATGGCCATTTGTTGCTTCAATATCGGTTTTAACTCTTGCGATTGGCGGTGTATTATGGATGCATCAAATCGATAAAATTGTGTTTTGCGCAGGGCTTGCTCTTTTATTATTTACCTTCTGTGGTTGGTGGCGCGATGTTGTAAAAGAAAGTAACACACCTGGTGTTCATACCAAACCTGTTCAAACTGGTCTTAAAATTGGTATGGGACTTTTTATTGCTTCTGAAGTCATGTTTTTTGTGGCTTTTTTCTGGGGTTATTTTCATGCAGCTTTATTTCCAACTGAAGCTACAGGTTTTATGTGGCCGCCTAAGAATATTGTCCCCTTTGATCCTTTTCATCTTCCTTATTTGAATACACTTATTCTTTTATTATCGGGTACCACCATTACTTGGGCACATCACGAATTATTAGAAGGAAACATGAAGGATACAGTTAAAGCGCTTGGCTTTACAATTTTGCTGGGGCTTACTTTTACAGCGGTGCAAGCCATTGAATACAGCCATGCAGCCTTTGCCTTTAAGGATGGAATTTATCCCTCAACATTTTTTATGGCAACAGGTTTTCATGGATTCCATGTGATCGTTGGAACTTTGTTCTTAATTGTTTGTTGGTTTAGAACAAGGAGAGGCGAGTTCACTAGTACTCATCACGTTGGTTTTGAAGCTGCTGCCTGGTATTGGCATTTTGTCGATGTGGTTTGGCTATTTTTATTTGTTTCTATTTACTGGTGGGGTTATCGACCTGTTGATTTGCCTTGAATTAAGAAGTTATTTTTTCTTCTCGTTTGATATTGAAAATATTCTTTACTAATTTTAGGCGTTTTTGGAAATATCTTTTTTAATTTTTGTAAACTTACAAATTCTATTAACAGAGTCACGATTAAATTCATAAACATCCTTATCTTCATTTTTATTTTGATAAGGTAAAGTAATGATAATTTTCTTACCTGCATTTTTCTTAGGCTCAAGACGTAAGTTGCCTTTATGAGCTTTAATAAAACTCTCAATCTCGGTAAAATCTAAACTTATATCATTACTAAGTGCTTTAAGCCCCTCATTATAAAATTTCCCACTAATCCGCTTAATATCTTTTTCATCTAAAGAAAATCCATTATCTTGCAAAGCAATAACAAGGAATGCTTGATTATCTTCCAATTCCAAAGAAGTAGAAATTTTAAGTATGCCTCCTTTTGCATTATATTCTAGTCCTAATGAAATAAGTCCAACTGCAAATTGCTTGAAAGCAATTTCACGACATTCAAAGATCGGTAAATTGGGGGATAAATCAGCTTTAATAGTAACTCCTTTAATAAAAGCAGAGTAAAGTTGAATGGTTATACCTTCATGAATGGCTTCATTCACATTGATATAAGATGGTTTAGAAATGATTGCTTTAGAGGCATCTAGATTGATAGCTGCTGAATATATATTTTCCAAAAGTTCTAATTGCTTATTTTGTGGAAGAGCAAAATCAAGATCTTTTCTAAGTGCCTTTCGAAGTAAATCGCTATATACAATAATCTGATCAAGATATTCTCGCATTTCTGCTTTAATTTGTTTATAAAAAGCCAATCTAGAAACTTCAGAGGCTTTTGCAACAGCAAACATGCTTCTCCTGAACCAAGACACCACCAGGAGACAGAGAATTGCAACAATCGCAAGTTCCACTAGACGTGGAACAACATTAAGGCGAAATTCGCGATTAAATACTCCTTTATCAAATCCTGTTAAAACATAATAGGGAGTGTTTCGAATTTTTTTGTAATAAGTATATTTAATATTTTTGTAAGAAATTGCTGATGACAAAAGCCCTTCTATTCCAGGAAAAATAGAAACATTTTCTAGAAGATCTTTGTAATATGAGCTATCTGGATCAATAGCATTATCACTTGATTGTAAAATAATACGAAGGTTTTCATCTAGAATGATATAACTTATTCTTAAGTTATGAGGACCTGTTTGAAGTTTATTATTTAATTCAGCAACGCTAAAACCAACACTTAAAGTACCAAGATATAGGCCTTTATCATTTGTTATTCCCATGCCCCCTGGAATCTCTCTAAGTCCACTCATTAAACTTACCGTACTCTTCGATAAATTAAGTTTCCAAGGTTCTTTAGCACATTTTGTTACAAATGATCGTACTGGAAGGTTAATAGGAGGATTACAAAAACCATACTTCCAATCATATAATAACTGATTATTTAGTCCTATCCAGCCAAGGGTCATCCAAGATAATGAATTGTTAACCTGAAAACTCTCATCTTGATCTCTTCCAATAATTTTAGAGATCCCTTCAAGATCTTTCTTTTCATAGCTTGAAATTTGCTTGCCAATATGAAACAGAAGCTGACTTGTTTGATCAAATACCTCGCTTAAGGTACTCTCAATAACATTTGCTTCAACTCTTAAATCATGTCTTCCCTCATTCAGATGAGAAAAGTAAACCATAGAAACTAAAACAGCACCGGTAATGCAAACAAAAAAGCAGGTTACATATAAGTACGAGATTGGATTACTAAACAATGTAACTTTCTTCATATTGTTTTTTCCGAGAAAAATTACGCGTTAGTTAATGAATTTTGAAATGTGCCTATTCTCACTTATTCTTTTCAACTAGCCATTTTGCAAAATACTGATCCGGTATTGAGAGACTGTTTCCTTGAGAATATTCATATATCTCTTCAGCTAGTTCTAGAATTTTTCCTTTTGATAAGCAAACTTTCTCTTTTTCAAGCAAAACATTAAGTTCTTGAAAACACCTCAAGTATAGATCTTGATCCCATTCTTGGCTAATAATATTTTTTGTTGAAAAAACAGGTTTAAATTGCAGTGATGTTTTTGGAATATCATCGGTTTCTCCCAATAATTCTGAAACACTGCAATCTAATGCTTTAGCAATGGCTTTTACAATGGTTACGCTGGGGTTTTTTGAACGACCATATAGAATATTTTGAACCGCGCTTGGTTTTAAGCCAGCACGCTTTTCTAGGGCATGAGTGGATAAACCCTTTTCTGTTATTTTTTCCTTTATTTGTAAGCTGAGATTTGTTGCCATTTTCTCTGCGTCCTATCTTCCCATTTATAAATATAGTCATTGTAATTTCTTTTGTTATTATGTTCAAGTACAAAAAACTGCCCAAATCTATATTCGTTTTTTGTTCTATATACAATGAAGTTAAATTTTGGAGGTGGAATAAAATCAACTTGACTAACTGAAAATATCAAGATAAGAAGGATAATAATTACGTAAATTTACGCAATTTTTACATTCAGGGGATATCTCCTACGTAAATTTAACGGGTTAAATTTTTTGCCAGATAATAGTTTAAAACATATAGACACTAAATTTTTGGAGGGTACAGTTAAAAAACATTTTGATTTACTTGGTTATGATCAAATTTTTATTTAGCTAAAGGCATAAGGAGACCGAAAATGAATCAGCAAATAATACCACAAACAGTCTATCCAGCAAATCTGTCCAGTCATACAGATGCTGTTATTGGGTTAGGACTTCAAAGGGCTAGAGAACAAAAAAGCCTCTCACGTTCTGAGTTAGCTCTATATCTGTCTTGGACTGATCAAGCACTTGAAGCTTACGAGCAAGGGTGTCTTCCTATCAGTGCGTCTTCATTGTACACATTATGTGAAGCTCTCAACATTAAAATTGATGATTTCTATGATCTCGCATTTGGATAAAACAATGCAGAAGAATAAAGCCCTTTTGTTATAATTAAAAACAGAAGGGCATCTTATTCATTAAAACAAGATTTCCCTTTTTGTTTGCTTTCTTTGAGAAGGCGTCTCTTCTTCTAAAAGGTTTTCAATTGTTAAAGGTTCTGCATTCATTGAATTGATTGTTTGAAAAAGTTCTTGGTTTTCACTTGGTGTAAGAAAAAAATGTTCTGCTGTTCCATTACAGCATCCACAATGTAGTTCCCAGTTTATAGCTCCTTCCTCCAATATCTTAACAGGATGAAAACCGAATTTCTTTGGGTTCGATTTTTTAAACCACATAACGCACCTCATTTCTTAAATCTGCGCTGAGCTTTTACAAAAACAACTAAGGTTAGTTTATACAGCCTTTATGTTTAGTTTATCTTCCACATACTGAATATGACGCTTTGTATTATCATATACGCTTTGAATAATTGGACGAATATTGTCAGGTAAATCATTTTCCAACGCACGTCCATAAATATTCAAGACGATTTTTTCATTTAACCGTAATGCTTTCAATACACCTTTATCTCCTGTTAATCCTCTAACTGCGACAAAACCTTGCATCAAATATGAAGTTGCATCTTTCGTTCGGCTTGGAATATTTAATCCCAACTTATCCAAAAGAACTTCGAGCTCTTTTATTCTGAGCTCACATCCATGTTTGAATTCTAATAATTGCTGTTTTACCGCATGATTCTTAACACTCTTAATTGCTTGACTTAGAATCAAAGAACTATCCATTTCACATTTAACTAAAGCTTGTAAATCTTCAGCTGTTTTATCTTTTATTGTATGATCTATTGAACTTATCGAATGAATGGGTTGAAAAGCTTCTTGGCTTGAGTTAATCACGCTTAGTGATACTAAAGCTGTAAGAAAACTAAGAGCAACAAATTGGTTTGCTTGCATTTCACACCTCCGCTGTTTTCAGCTATTTGGTGAGCTTACTCTTTGAATTTGAAACTTAAGTCAAAATGCCAAAAATTCTAGTGGCAACTTTAACTGGCTATAAAATACAAAATTCTCGATTAAATTACAAAGCTTATTATATAAAATTTCAGGGAAAATTGACTTTTTTTCAACTTAACAAGATTAAAAAATGAATGGTTGTTTACTGAAGTCTACTCTATGAAAAATGGGGATGCCTGTTTTTACTTACTGCTTTCTTATAGTCTCCCTATGGCTTGACCATAGGGTTTTATGCTCCGGTCAAGAGGCATGAAAACTGTTAAAAAGCAGCAAGTAAAAACAGATATCTTCATTTTCATTGGGTATAAAAGACAGACGTCTTAATGACATCTGTCTTTTTCTAGGGTTAATTAAAAGTTTTTTAAATTACTTAGAACTTTTATTTAATGCTGCTATTATCTTAGCAGCAGCAGCAGCTTGAGAACTTGTAGGGCCACTTGTTGTACTGGCAACAGTAGTTGCAACACCAGTTCCAATATCCATGCCTACTGTAGATAGGTCAACACCGGTACCAGCAGCAGCGCTTGCGTTTGCTGATATAGTTGATACTGCAGAAAAAATCCCAGCAACGTTATTCATCACATCTGGATTTCCTAAATGAGCAGCTGTTAGACCTTGCAGAATAATGTTCCCATCTTTCATAACAAATTGGATACCTTCATCTGTTATATGTAATACTTGCGCAACCTTTGCTTTTGTCCAAGGTAATGTAAAACCACAGCATGTAGCATATACTTTTTCTTGAGCAACAGGTACTTGACCAACAGGAACTGGAGTAACAGGTGCTGTCACTGCTTTAGTTTTAGGAGCTCCATCGTCTATTGGCTCAGATGATGCAGCTGCATAAGCACTAATTGTTGATAGCATTGCTGTTGCTAAAGCTAAAGCTGTAATTTTTTTTAAGGAACTCGTCATCATTAACCTCCAAATGTGTTTAATTTACAAGTATAAAACTAAACTTTAAAAGTTAATGACTGGTAAATATTGTGTTATATATTTTACATTTATACTATATAAATTATAACTAATTGATTTTTAAATGTTATTTATTATAACCATTTGTGCTAATTTGTATGATCTTTATATTTTATGTATAGGTTGCAACGTGCTCGTTGAAATTCAAGATAAGTAAGACTCACGTCAAACAGAACAGTTACCGCCCTTTTAATAAGATGAAAAGCTTAGTTATTGATTTGACCAAAGCAACAATAGAACCTCTGATTAAATCAAAAAGGAAACTAAATGGTGGGAATTATGATTACTATTCTATATAAATTTTGTCATATCACTAAATTAAAGAGAGAAAAATGTCTATCGAGCAGCTTACGAAAAATGAAAAAGTGTGGAACAGAAAAGAAGTCCTTCGCAAGATTTATCATGACTATTATGAAAGAATTAAATCCTTTCTTGCATTAGGTGGCCCGATTCTTGAAATTGGAGGAGGAACAGGAAATTTAAAAGAATATGTATCTGAAGTAATATCCACTGATATTCTTCCTTCATTATGGCTTGATTGTGTTTTTGATGCTCAGAAAATTCCATTTAAAGAAAAAAGTATGAATAATATTGTTGGAGTGGACGTTTTACACCATATTGAATTTCCTCGACTTTTTTTTAGTGAAGCAAGTCGTGTTTTAAAGTCAGGTGGACGAATAATTTTGTTGGATCCAGCGATTACACCTGTTAGTTATCTTTTTTATAAATATTTCCATAATGAACCTGTGAAAATGCAAGTGAATCCTTTGAAAGATGGTGTACCTAACCCTGATCGAGAACCATTTGATTCAAATCAAGCAATACCTTCTCTTCTTTTTGGGAAGTATTCAAAAGAATTTCAAAGTGAATTTCCTGAACTTAAAATTGTGAAGAAACACTTTTTAAGCCTTTGGGGTTATCCTTTATCAGGTGGTTTTCAATCGTGGTGCTTAATTCCTAAGTTGTTAATTAATCCCATTTTAAAAGTGGAAAGGATTCTAGAATCTATATTGGGCAGAATTTTTGGTTTTAGAATTCTAGTTGTCCTTGAAAAAAAATAGACGATTTTTTTTATTGCTTACCACCCGACAATTTCTTTTAGCGTCATTACAAGCCCTTGATAGAGGCATAGGTACTACACAAGTTTAGTCAATTTATCTAAAATTATTAAAGCAAACCCGCCGTCATGGCTGTATGTGTTAAATAATTCGTTGATGAAAAAGGGCTATACTCTATAGCCTAGCAATCAATGGAGGATTTAAAGATGCGGCTGAATAGTAGCGATCAGACATTGCAGAAGAATTACATTCAAACGTACCAATTTTTAATTGGGGAATACGAACAAGTTAAAGCGCACAACCATCCAGACTACCGCTTCGTCAAAGAATTTTATGAAGCGCATGGAATATGTGCGCAAACCTTTTTAAAATATTACAACCGTTACAAGCAATCAGGAGGGACTGACTTATCTTTACTTCCCGGTAAGCGAGGCCCTAAATACAAAAGTAGGCGTACAGACGGAGAGATTGAAAAACTTGTTATTGCCGAGCGGCAGAAAGGTCTGAATCGTTATGAGATTCACTCTCTCTTACGCGCTCAATTATTTGACAAAACCCCCTCTGCTAGTTGTATTTATCATATAATGAAACGCTATCATTTAAATCGGCTAAAAGCTCC
>DAHVSZ010000180.1 GCA_027328625.1 Candidatus Paracaedibacteraceae bacterium
ATAAATTAAAACTTGCCTCTTGATGTCTTTCCAGGTTCAATGCCATAAACCCATTTAACATAATGAAACCAGGACACACTTCACGATCAGCTCCAGGATAATAGAGGGGAATGGTTGCTATAATATTTCTTTTGAACCAATCCATACTATGGTCAAGAGCAAACTGATTGACCTTACCTGGATTAACACGAGCATCAATTGGCCCCCCCATTAATATCATTGAAAGAGGTTGGTTAGGGCTGTTTCTTGAGGCTAGAATTGACACAGCCATCAGGACTGGAACCGCTGGTTGACATACAGCCATGATATGAATATTCGTGCCTAAGAATTCAATAAATTCTAATAAGTATTCAACATAAGTTTCTAAAGAAAATTCACCTTTTTTAACTGGCACCATACGTGCATCATGCCAATCTAAAACAACAACATTATGATCAATTAATGTCGTTGCAATTGTATCTCTAAGAAGGGTAGAAAAATGTCCTGACAAAGGAGGAACGATGAGAACAAGCGGTTCTTCTTCCAAAACAATATTTCCTTCTTTGTTTTTTCTGACAAATTTTTTAAGAGTGCAAAATGGTTTTTCACGAATAACTTGTTCTTCCACAAAAATGCTTTTACCATTTTTTTCAATTTTTTTAATTCCAAAAGAAGGACGACTATAAACGCGAGTTGTACGCTCTAAAACTTCATTTGATGCTGAAGCTAAACGTGTCAATGGGTTATCATTCCATGGAAAAGCATTTAAAAAAATATTGTTAGCTTCACTCCACATATGAGCGGGCCACAAAGCAGCATTTTTAAATTCATTAAGATGATATAATAGCATTTAAATTGAATGTTAATTAATGACTCAAGACTAAGTCTACTCATAAAAAGCTAATATTTGGTTTATTTCATTAAGCGAAACTGTTAAAAATGATGATCATCAATTAAATGCGGTTATTCATGAATAAAGCTTTTCTTTTTTTCATTGCCAAAGTTGGCATTACGGCTTGGAT
Organism: Candidatus Paracaedibacteraceae bacterium; assembly: GCA_027328625.1. Lineage (GTDB taxonomy): Bacteria > Pseudomonadota > Alphaproteobacteria > Paracaedibacterales > CAIULA01 > CANJLN01. Next base: position 1,002 of record DAHVSZ010000180.1, read on the forward strand.
TATCCATGTATTGGTGAGCACAATTGATTTTGAGCATGTCAATATTACCTTGCAAAAAATCCCTTATAGCTACATTGCAATTGCTGTTAGCATATCTATAGTTGCGATATGGGCAACCGCTTATAGATGGCGTCTCATAATTAGCTGCAATCAAGAAACGATTTCTTTGTGGCACACTTTTTATCATACGATGATTGGAGCTTTTTTAAACCAATGTTTGCCAAGCTCAATTGGTGGCGACGTTTATCGAGGGTTTGTCCTAAAACAACACGGTCTATCCACATCAAGCGCTCTAAGCTCTACTTTCATTGATCGTTTATATGGTTTGTCCAGCTTTGTTATACTTGCAACAATTGGCTGTTTGTTTGAATGGAAAATTCTGATATCAACTTTTCTTGGTGAAATTATGCTTTTGGTCATAGGTCTTATTGCGGCTGGCTTGGGGTGTTTATTGAGCCTTAAGTTCTTAGAATCTTACTTACCTAATATACTACGCCCACTTATTGTTTTATCTAAAGCAGTATGGACAACTTTTACTCAAGGAAAAAAAAGTCTTTTAATTATTTTTGTTTCTTTAGGAACAGCTTTATGTATTGTTGTTGGAGCTGAAATTCTAGCACTGGGAATAGGATTAAACTTGGCATTGTCACAGGCATTTATTGCTATTCCTTTAGCCATTTTAGTATCAGCGATTCCTTTATCATTTGCTGGCTGGGGACTTCGAGAAGGGGCTATGGTTGTTATTCTAAGCGCGTATGGAATTTCCAAAGAAGAAGCTTTAGCACTATCTTTGCTGTTTGGCATAAGTCAAATACTTGCTGCATTACCAGGTTTAGCTTTTTGGTGTTTTTCAAGACAATTACAAAAAGCATTTAAAAATGCAAATTCATTACCATGACATTGATTCGATTTCTTGACCCCACTCTTATTAATCAAATAGCAGCTGGAGAAGTTATTGAAAGACCAGCCGCTGCTGTCAAAGAATTGGTTGAAAATTCAATTGACGCTGGGGCCACTCGTGTTGAAATAACACTTAGAGATGGCGGCCGCACATTAATTCAAGTGGTTGATAACGGTTCTGGTATGGCAACTGAAAACCTTAAACTTTGTGTTGAGCGTCACGCGACTTCAAAAATTCCTGACGGTGATTTATTTAACATTCACAGTTTTGGGTTTAGAGGTGAAGCACTTCCATCCATTGGTGCGGTTAGCAGACTTTCTATTGTTAGCCGCCCAGAAGCTCAAGAAATGGCGTGGCAAT
>DAHVSZ010000181.1 GCA_027328625.1 Candidatus Paracaedibacteraceae bacterium
GTACTCGTTTGCTTAATCGGCTCTTTCTCATACCATCCTTATAACATTATTTCATGTTATCTGGGACAGCCCCAAAAAGAATTGTTAATCCGCCTATAATCCAACGAAAATTTGAGGAAGAAACTTTTTCATCTATTTTAATATTGAGCCTTTGTTCAAGCTCATTAAGAACGTATAAATCTGGAATATTGACACCTTTCCCCATTAAGATACCCTTTGATCTACTTTTTGAAAAAATTCAGTTATTTTCTTATCTTCTGCCGAATAGGACAAGCCAAAAGATGCGTTTTGTGCAGTAACTTCCACTGCCATCTTAGAGTCCTCTTTTAACTTTCGAGATACACTAATTGTGTCGCGGATAAAAGGAGTAGAGGTGATCTCATTTTCATCAATTTCTATTTTTATTAGCCGAACATTTGTCAGTATATACACAAGAACTCCTAACTTTCCTCGTCTTAAATTAGCCTGGATAACAAGATATGCTTCAATTGTATCGCCATTAACTGTGATTTTAATAAATTCTTGAAGCTGATCACGCCTTTTATCAGCTATTTTTGGATCATCAATCTCAAAAATTTCTTTTACAACCTGATCTAAAAAATCTTCATTTGACATCTTTTTGTTTGGCATGTTTTCAATTTCTAAGTTTTGATTGAATCTTATTTTTTATATCACGAAAAATATTTATCATGTATCACTTTTCCAAAGTCAGATTTTAGAATTATATTACAAAATATGATGATAATTAGCAACATATTTTCATTCGATACGTTGTTTGATCTTATAGGAAAATAAAAAATACTTGTCTCTTCATTCTTGCTCATCTTACATTTAAAAGATAATTTAAGGAGAATACCGAATTGCTGAGTTTTCAAGAAAATATCCGAAAATTTCTTACAACTTATCCTCTATTTTCTACTTGCCTTTTAGGAGCCATAGGAAGTTTAGCATTTGCCCCTTTTCATTTTACATTTTTATTAATTCCTTCATTCTGCGGCCTTCTATATTTACTGCGTTATGTTAAAAATCCCAAAGAAGCTTTCATTTTGGGGTTAAGTTTTGGCTTTGGTCATTTTGTAACAGGAACATTTTGGGTAGCAGTTTCTTTTACAAAAGTAGGATTGACATACCTGATGCCTTTAGGAGTTTTGGGTTTTGCTTTACTTTTAAGTATTTTTCCAGCGATCGCTTGTGCTTTAACTGCCTATTACCAACGTAACATATTACAACAAGCTTTATTGTTTTCTGTATTTTGGTCTTTATCAGAATGGACGCGCGGACATATTTTAACAGGTTTCCCTTGGAATTTAGTTGGCTATGCCTGGGACTTACCTATGCTTCAAGTTTGTGCATGGATTGGCATTTATGGTTTATCATTTTTAACAATTTTGGCTTCTACTATATGGATGACAGGATCCAGAATTCTCATGATATGTACTCTTACTATAGGCACACTCCTATGGACAGCAGGATCGTATAGAGCAGAAAAGGGTAATCTTTTAGGAAATACTGGCATTAATATCCGTATTGTCCAACCAAGCGTCAAACAAGAGATAAAATGGTCACCAGAATATGCTGAGAGAAATGTAAAACTGCATATAGCTTTATCTCAGCTTGAAGCTGAAAGGCCATTAAATGCAATCATCTGGCCAGAAGCTGCAGTTCCACTATTTTTAGAGTCGAACCCACAGTTAAGAGAGCAGATAAATGAAGCTATACCACCTGGAGCTTATTTGCTGACAGGAGCTCCGAGAAAAGAACAAATAACGAATGATCGGGATAATGAGATTTCTATTTGGAGTAGCTTATTTGTTTTAAATAGCCAAGGGCAAATTTTAGCTACATATGATAAAACCCATCTTGTACCCTTTGGAGAATATGTTCCTTTTAGAAATATTTTACCAATTGAAAAGTTAACAGCTGGTACGATTGATTATCGTCCCGGAGCTAAATTAGAAACTATTGAAATTAATGGAATACCTCCCTTTAGTCCTCTAATATGTTATGAAGCTATTTTTCCAGGTAAAGTTATTGATCCTGAAACAACTCCAAAATGGCTTTTAAATATCACAAATGATGCTTGGTACGGGCATACAAATGGGCCTTATCAACATTTGGCGATTGTTCGAGTTAGAGCAATTGAAGAAGGAATACCACTAGTCAGAGCTGCTAACAACGG
>DAHVSZ010000182.1 GCA_027328625.1 Candidatus Paracaedibacteraceae bacterium
GGTCAGAGACGAGTATTTAGCCTTGGAGGATGGTCCCCCCATCTTCAGACAGGATTCCACGTGTCCCGCCCTACTTTGCTCATGCCTAGTTCCACCAAAGCCTTTTCGGATACGGGGCTATCACCCACTACGGCCGACCTTCCCAGGTCGTTCTCCTAAGTCTATGGCTACATCATGAAGGCTGCTCCCGGTTCGCTCGCCGCTACTACGGGAATCTCGGTTGATTTCTTTTCCTGCAGCTACTGAGATGTTTCAGTTCACCGCGTTCGCTTTACACACCTATGTATTCAGTGTGCAATAACCAGATCACTCTGGCTGGGTTGCCCCATTCGGATATCCCCGGATCAAAGCTTGTTTACCAGCTCCCCGAGGCTTTTCGCAGGTATCCACGTCCTTCGTCGCCTGTCTCTGCCAAGGCATCCACCGTATGCCCTTATTCACTTGACCATATATCCCCAAGCATCCACCTGGAGGTCTGCCATCGGCAAGATGACAAACATGGCCTTCCCTTCCTCAACTGTCAAAGAACGAACTAACGCACTCAATCTTCCGAGTGGGCAGTGATCAATAGCACTTTACTTTTACTTCCTATATCCCTAAAGCGTTATTCAGCACTACGCACTACATCCTCAATCCTACATCCCTGCTCTACCGCTTCCCCAGCGACCCGCCCGCGCTCTTGGCGGGCCTTCCTTCCCTGTGGTGGAGCTGACCGGTCTCGAACCGGTGACCCCCTGCTTGCAAAGCAGGTGCTCTCCCAACTGAGCTACAGCCCCATTTGGTGGGCCCAAGTGGACTCGAACCACTGACCTCACGATTATCAGTCGTGTGCTCTAGCCAGCTGAGCTATAGGCCCAATTCCTTACCGAGTGGCGTGTGTGGGGTCTAGACCCTTTTCTTTAAAGGAGGTGATCCAGCCGCAGGTTCCCCTACGGCTACCTTGTTACGACTTCACCCCAGTCATGAACCATACCGTGGTAACCGCCCTCCCGAAGGTTAGGCTAGCTGCTTCTGGTACCATCCACTCCCATGGTGTGACGGGCGGTGTGTACAAGGCCCGGGAACGTATTCACCGCGGCATGCTGATCCGCGATTACTAGCGATTCCGACTTCATGCAGTCGAGTTGCAGACTGCAATCCGAACTACGACGCGCTTTCTGGGGTCTGCTCCACCTCGCGGCTTGGCTTCCCTCTGTACGCGCCATTGTAGCACGTGTGTAGCCCTGGACATAAAGGCCATGAGGACTTGACGTCATCCCCACCTTCCTCCGGTTTGTCACCGGCAGTCTCCCTAGAGTGCCCGGCCGAACCGCTGGCAACTAAGGACAAGGGTTGCGCTCGTTGCGGGACTTAACCCAACATCTCACGACACGAGCTGACGACAGCCATGCAGCACCTGTGTTCCGATTCCCCGAAGGGCACTCCCGCATCTCTGCAGAATTCCGGACATGTCAAGCCCAGGTAAGGTTCTTCGCGTTGCATCGAATTAAACCACATGCTCCACCGCTTGTGCGGGCCCCCGTCAATTCCTTTGAGTTTTAACCTTGCGGCCGTACTTCCCAGGCGGAATACTTATCGCGTTAGCTACGACACTCAGTACGCGTGGCACCAAACATCTAGTATTCATCGTTTAGGGCGTGGACTACCAGGGTATCTAATCCTGTTTGCTCCCCACGCTTTCGTGCCTCAGCGTCAGTATTGGGCCAGGTGGCCGCCTTCGCCACTGATGTTCCTCCAGATCTCTACGCATTTCACCGCTACACCTGGAATTCCACCACCCTCTCCCATACTCTAGTGCGCCGGTTTCTACCGCCATTCCCAGGTTGAGCCCGGGGATTTCACGACAGACCTAACGTACCGCCTACGCACCCTTTACGCCCAGTGATTCCGATTAACGCTTGCACCCCCCGTATTACCGCGGCTGCTGGCACGGAGTTAGCCGGTGCTTCTTCTTGGGTTCACGTCAACAGCAGATCGTATTAGGACCCGCCTTTTCGTCCCCCACGAAAGGACTTTACAACCCGAAGGCCTTCTTCATCCACGCGGCATTGCTTCGTCAGGGTTGCCCCAATTGCGAAAAA
>DAHVSZ010000183.1 GCA_027328625.1 Candidatus Paracaedibacteraceae bacterium
CTAACAGAACTGGAACAACGTATCTTATATAAAAGATTTAATAATGGCAAAGATTTAGATAGTACACTCACAGCCAAACAAGCTATTCAGTGGATTGCCAAATTAGGCGGTTATATAGGCAGAACTTCTGATCCTCCTCCAGGAATAATTAGTTTGTGGAAAGGATGGACGCGTTTAATGAATATGGTAGATGACTATGCTTTAATAGTAGGTACAACTTGTGGGTAATGATAAGCCTTACCGTGCTAAAACCAAAGGTAAAGTTGAAAGATTTATAAAATATTTAAGAGAAAGCTTTTTTGTACCATTATATGCTACAGCTAAGCAATCAAGACAAGAACTAGACTTAGCTACAATTAATATTGAATGCACAAAGTGGTTAAATGAAGTTGCTAACAAGAGGATCCATCAAACAACCAAACGTATTTCTGCTGAGTTGTTAAAAAAAGAAAGAGAAGTATTGGCTATAATGTATAATAGTTACTTTAGGTCTTCTGATTATAAACAGGATGTTATCTATAGTATTGTAGTACCTCAAGCACGACTTAACAGTATATGAAAACGTAGAGAGGTCACTATGATAGACACTGCTCGGATAGAAAGTCTTTGTGAACAACTGAAGCTTTCTGGTATAATAAGTAACTATGGCTCATATGCTCAAGAAGCTTCTAAGCATGACTGGAGCTATACTAAATATTTAGAAAAGGTTTTAGAACAAGAACTGATAAATCGACAAACTAAACGTTCTAATATTTTAAATAAGCTAGCTAAGTTTATTGATAATAAGAGATTAGACAGTTTTGACTTTGCATTTGCTACTGGAGTTTCAAAAAAACAAATAGAAGATCTCTCAGCCCTGGGTTTTATTGAACGCAAAGAGAATATTGTCTTTCTGGGACCAAGCGGGGTAGGAAAAACGCATTTAGCAACAGCACTTGGATATGCTGCTACAACGCGAGGTTATAGGGTAAAGTTTGTCAGTGCTGCGGATTTAATGCTGAGATTAGAAACGGCAATGCGTCAGAACAAATACGATCAAGAAATGTCTAGATCAGTGGTTCATCCAAGTCTTTTAATTATAGATGAGATAGGATACTTACCTTTGACTAGAGATCAAGCTAATCATTTTTTTCAGGTAGTTTCGAAGCGATATGAAAAAGGTTCTATAATTATGACGTCTAATCTCCCATTTATACAATGGGATCAGGCACTTGCTGGAGATAGAGTACTGACTGCTGCTATGTTAGATAGATTGTTACATCACTCTCATATTATTCAAATTAAGGGTGATAGTTATAGATTAAAACAAAAACAAAGGTCTGGCATTATTGGTTCTTCTTTGCTAGACAAAACTGATTTTAAATTGTAAAAAAAATTATGCATACTGTATCACTTTTCGATTGCGTTTGACATTTGACGAATAATATCTTTAGTGTGCATTTTATTCCCTATAATTCTTTTATATCTTTGTATTCCGAGCTCTGCATAGTTTTGCATACCATATTTTCTCATTTTGCTCCAACCACCGTAACCATGTTTATCTAGTCTCTCCGTCAAAAATCATTTTTTAGGATAATATAGTTGGTGATAATTTTTTTTAAATAGTTGTGATTTTATTTTGTGAGCAGTTTTTGCCAAATTTTTCTTAAATTTATCTTGAAATCATGATTTTGCCAATTTTTGGCTAATATGTGCCTGGCAGATTATTATCCGCACTTGAAAATTCAATGATACTGATTGGTTTTAGGTGCTTACAACCACTTTGCTTAAATGATTAGCAAGACAACGTAAGTTTAAACCAATCACAGAAATATATGGATTAATGATATCACCTATTTTCCCTTTTAAATAATTCCTGCCCATCCGACAAAAATTCTTCAAATGACCAATAATAGGTTCAATTGCACTACGACGCCTTTGCATCAGTTTATCTTCCTTCGTTAGATCCTTCCGAGTTCTAGGTGTGTATACTTTTCCTTTTTCTTTAAAGTTATTGCCTACATAACCAAGATCTA
>DAHVSZ010000184.1 GCA_027328625.1 Candidatus Paracaedibacteraceae bacterium
GTCTGATCAGGTATTGTTGCGCTTGACTTCAAATGCTTTTCTGCAGCTCCCAAGCTCTGCGAGTAATGGTTTATATTAGAAGCCAAAACAGGCTGTATCACTCCGTTAAGAGTGTAAGTTATAGAGAAAGGAAGGCTTACTGTGCTTTCTACCGAGAAATCAAGTATTCCAAAAGAATACTTGTTTGAATTGTCCTCCTGCCCACTTGCTCCATACTGCAAGCCATTAAGCCCAAAAGGATACCAAGTGCATACTGATGCTGTGGTTGTTGGTTGGCTTGCTGCAAATGAAACTGAAACTTCTACGTCCTCTGTAAAGGGCTGTACATATCCTAAAATTGCCATTTTATCATCTTTTTAATTTATTTGTTAATTTATTTATACTGCATATTCCGGCGCTACTAATTGAAGCAATCCATCAAATACTAATATTATACCTGCTGATGCCACGAATAGAAATGCCATTTTGCTTTTTATTGTTTTTGCGATCACAAGTGCAAGGACTATTCCTATAAATCCGTTTGCTATGCTTGTATATGCTGTCTTTTTCAAGTAATTAGGTGACAGTTTATTAACTATAAGACCTGTCAATGCTCCGACTACTGATACTGATGCTATTTTATATCCTTCATCCATCATTTAATCATCTTTTTTTGTTATTTAATAGTAATGCAATCAAGCATCAACTATCATCTGATCAAGGTTCAATATTATTACTAATCCAAAACCTATTACTGCTATCATTGATGCATAAATTGAAGACAAGGTTGCAGGTAATGCTCCTATCTTTACAGCATCAGCAACTACTACTGATGTTGGTATATAAGCAAAAATCGCAATCATTGGGGCTTCAATAAATGTCAATATTATCTTTTTCATATTATATGTGTGTGCCATAATATCATCTTATTTTTTGAAGTTTTTGTGCTTCCCTCATATATATAAAGGGATTAAAGTCAAGAATTTAATGTTTTTCTTAAATCCTCAACTTCCTCTTTACTTAATATTTGAAAGTGTGGATCAGTTTCATTCAAGCAAAACATTATTTGATAGCCCTCTTGGTTGTAAGGATATACGATAACATTTATTTCTTTGTTATATTTCTCTTTGCACCTCTCGCAAATTAGCTTCTTTGCTGTTATCTCTTTGAATTCATACATATTGTCTTTTTCAGTCATTATTACCATCTTTTATTGTTATTACTACTGTCTCGTCATTATAGGTTGCATTTACCAGGTCTAACTGCTGCTGAATGATATTTCTTTGATTGGTATCTAACTTGCTGTCCTTCAATATGCTTTCAGTTCTTGTCATTCCTTCCCAATTCATAAACGCTGAAAGTATCTTGCACCTCTCGCAAAGGTTTAATTCCTCTCCGTTTATGCTATATGTTTTTACATCCTCTTTCTCTTTCTTGCATAATTCACATTTTTTCATTCCATCATCTTTGTTTTATATAAATAATATTCGTTTTCTTGTTGGTCATAAATAAGAAAATAATAAGGTTGTTTGGTCTTTTCATTTATCAAATCTCTATCTATTTCTATATTATTTTCTTTCAAATATTTTAGGTCTTCTGGCGGTAATAAACCACTAAAAGCGATATATCGTGCATTAGAGATTAATGTTTTGTCTAATCCTTTAATCCTTCTACTAATTATAATTAATCCTAAATGTAAATGTCTTTGCATTACAGATAACGAATGAAACTCTGATGAATAATTGACTTGTTTAAAAACATCTACATCGTCTAGGACTAATAAATGGTCAGGATATCTCATAATAATCTTACAAAATTCGTCTATATCTTTCTTTTCGTGGCTAATAGGTATTATAGATATTGCTACATCTCCAAATTGATTGTTTGGATCAAGTGCAATAACTTCATTTTTCTTTAAACCTAATGATTTTATCAGGTTTTTTGCTAATGTTGTCTTGCCGTGTCCATTCTTTGATAATATTAGAAATACATCGCTATTCCATTTAAATTCCATTTTTATCATCTTTAAATT
>DAHVSZ010000185.1 GCA_027328625.1 Candidatus Paracaedibacteraceae bacterium
TATTTTTAGACTCAGTAGCAATAATCTCGATAACATCATCAACAGAGTAGATAAGATCTCCATTTTTATTAGTAACAGTTAAGGCTGTAGCGATGATACCACCAATGGATGTGCCAATTATATAATCAAACAACTCATGTATAGGTTTGTCTCCAGAAGCGACTACTATTTCTTTGAGAATTTTTGCTGGCACTAGTCCCTTAACTCCACCGCCGTTAATTGAGAGTACTCTTAGTGCATTTCCTTGGTTTGTCATGTTAGGATCTTTATTTAATTTCTCATTCGTAAATATATCATATAGATTAATTGTTGTCAACGAACTCTGGAGAGATTGCGTCTTGGAAAGATTTTAAAAATTTGCTTAGTAAATTACGGACAAATTAAAAAAGTGTCATAATATAAGTCTTGACATATTAAAGTTAAGTACTATAGGATTTGTCTAGCAAAGACAATAAATATGGTATAAAAATGAAGACAGGATATAGAATAATTCTTCAAACATTTGATATGAATTCACCAAAAGAAGCTATCAACAGTACAGAGATAAAGCAAGGAGAGATAAAAGCCCCAATTAATTGCTTTGATTTTTCAATGGAGTATGAAGAGCAAATATTGTTTCTTAGAGATTCATTAAACGCCCTAATCTCAGAGAAAGTTAAAATAATCAGCGACCTACAGCAGTGTCCTAAATGTTCCGGTAAACTAATAAAAAAGGGTATAAAAACTTCTGTGTTTCATGATGTTTTAACTGATCAAGAAGTAAAAATGCATCGTGTCAGATGTAATAATTGTAAACATGAATTACCTTCAACAGTGACGGCTATAATTGATGGAAGTATGTCTGCAAGATTAGCCAAGATGCAAGCGGAATTAGGAGCGCAGCATACTTTTCGTGAAGCAGAATCTATATTCAATAATTTTTCTACAGTCAAAAGAAAAATAAATAATCGGAATAGGATAAAGGATATTGCAAATAGTGTAGGAGAAACAATACAAAAGATAGACATTGATGAAAAGCAAATGCTTTCAGAGCCAGAAGCAAAAGAGCTAGTTATAAATATTGATGGTGGTCATGTTAAAACCATAGAAGATCAGAGGAGTATAGAAGCTCTTACTAGTATTATTTATAGGCCAGAAAATCTTCAAAAAGATGCTGATGGTACCAGAAATTATATAGAGAGAAAAAGTTGTGCTGCATCAGTAAAGGATGATGATCAAGAAGAAATAATTACAAACACAATAGTTTGTGCTTTAAAAGAAGGATTAACAAAAGATACAATTGTAACAGCATTATGTGATGGGTCTACTAATTGTTGGAAAGTAGCAGAATCATTAAGGCCACTTAGTAAGACGATGATTTGCATTTTGGATTGGTTTCATATAGGAAAAAAAATGCAGAATATAGCTGTACCTCAAGAACTGAAGGATAAATTCGAAAATGTAAAATGGTATCTTTGGAGAGGAAAGTCACAGGAGGCAATAGGTAGATTAACTGAAATCATTAAAGAAGCAGTAGGTACGCCATTTGCCAAAGCAGTTAAAAAATTTATGGGATATATTCAAAATAATATTGATAGAATAGTAAATTATGAAGAACGGAAAAATAAAGGTTTAGTTTTTACAAGTAATTTAGCTGAATCAACAGTAGAAAGCTTGATAAATAGGCGTTGTAAAGGACATCAACACATGAGATGGTCTAGAGAAGGTTTAAACCCAATATTACAATTGAGAGCAAAACTACATACAGATGATTGGAATAATAAATGGAGAACTGTAATTGCAAATAGTAAATTAAAAGCCATATAATATGACGGTTTCTATAAAAATTCATAGCACAACGTCTATTAGTATTGATAAGAGTGGGTTTAGAGCAAAGGGATTAAGGATTTTACTTGCCAAGTATTGCATAATTTGTTATAATATGGGATATAAAAATG
>DAHVSZ010000186.1 GCA_027328625.1 Candidatus Paracaedibacteraceae bacterium
TATTTCTTTGCATTTTTTATCAGAACAGAAGTTATTGAGAATTCTCCTGAAATAAAAATCATGAAAATTTTGCTGAGGGGGTGCTGGAGAATGATTTTGTTATTTTCGTCGGTAAGAATAAGGTTTGAATTTTTAAATCTCAGTTTTTTAGAGTTATCACTCTCAATGAAAAGTATCTGTTTGGCCATGAAATCAGGTCTGCTTAGCATGTTTTTAATCTCCTTTATAATAATCACATAATTCTTTGTAGATGCACATCCTGCATTTACTGGGGCTTTGAGTAAAGCTTTGGTCTTCCAGCGAAAACAATCTCATTTTTGATATAACTTCTTTTAATTTATGCTTTTCATTATTTCCCGGTAATACAACATCATAAATTTTGTTATCTGAAAGCGAATGAAAGCGTATCTTTTTAACTACATACCCCATCTCTACTAAGCAGAAATATTGAGCATACAGTTGCAGGTAATACCCTTCATAAAGCTTTTTTATCTTGTTTTTTCTTTCTGTAAGAACCCCCTTTTCAACATCAAAAAGATCGATTTTACCACTTACGCCCAGTTCTTCGCTGTATACATCAATACCTTCAAGAATTGCTTTTTTTGTTGAATATTTTTGTTTATCAATAGTCTTATGAGCATTCTTCCCTTTTGTTTGATAAGTGGTATGGTAGAGCGTCTCATCAAAAGAGGAATACAAATTGTGAAAATAGATACTCCTTGGGCAGAAGATAAAGTCATTGAGGTTTGATATTATTATGTTTTGCTCCATTATCACCTTCTCCTCTTGCCTGCGCAAATTGCAGCCATTCCTTAATGCTAATAGCAAGTTTCAGTTTTTTCCAATCTGCTCCTTCATAAGCATTGATTTGGTTCAACACCCATAAACCTTTTTTGGCAATATGGTATGCTCCATTGGCATCGGCATCTTTGGGTAAATCATCTCCCGCTTTTCTGCTGTCGTAAAATTCCCCTTTGTTATTCATTACAGGCGAGATAAGATAATCTGTTTCGCTGTTTGTAATACTGTTACGCATTTGTACAGTGTATTTGAAGAGATTAAGTAGTTTTTCAAAGAACGTTTTTTCATTTTGAGAGAGAATCCCATTTTTCAAATCCTCTTTATACTCAATGCCATATTCTTTAAACAATTTCTTGAACTCATCTGAAAGTACTATTTCTTCATTATCCCAGTGATTGTTTTTATTCGAATTTTTGAAGTTTTTAATCCGGCTTCCATTTGTACAAATAACCCACTCCTGTCTTGTATTATCTGCTTTGGAATTAAATAAAGAATATTCTTTTACTTCAAATTCAAAATAGTCTTTGTCTGCATTGTAACTAATGTTTTCAAAGTTCTTAAAAAAGGTTTTGGCTTTATTTACATTTTCATATTTGGTCTTAAAAAGGTTGACAAATCCTGTAGTTGGATCGATTTTGCTGGTATACTCCGGAGGAACATAGAACAAAAAACCGCTTTGCTTACCAAGTTTTTTAAAACTCTCGAACTTATTGGTCAGCTGCAAGGCCTTGTACAAACCACTCGTTTCGTAGTTCTCTTTTTCCTTGAGAATCAAGTAGTTGAGTTTCTTTATCAGTTTCTCCTCTAATTTCTGATAGACTTGTTTCTCAATCTTGAATCGGCCGCGCTTGAAGCCGAAATTCAAATCTTCCATCACCACGATGGCATTATGTTTTATCATCATCTTCGATATTTCGTGTACTATTACGCTGATATAACCTTCTTTTAACTCTTTGATGGTTTCTATGGTTCCCCAGTCTTTTCTGGCTGTATCCCTTTCCTTCTCTCTATTGTCAAGCAGTTCGTGGTAATCTGTC
>DAHVSZ010000187.1:0-1392 GCA_027328625.1 Candidatus Paracaedibacteraceae bacterium
GCCTTTCCATGCCGTTCTGCTATCCACAAGGTTTCTTACTCTGCGAAGGGATTGCAGTCCCCTCCGTTCATGTCCCGCGACCCCCAGGTTGCAACGGCTGCAACCTATCACACAACCTGGGTTTGGGCTCTTCCGCGTTCGCTCGCCACTACTGACGGAATCACATGTTGTCTTCTCTTCCTCGGGGTACTGAGATGTTTCAGTTCCCCCGGTTGCCTCCATACACCTATGCATTCAGTGTACAGTCCTCACCCATGACGGTGAGGGGGTTCCCCCATTCGGACATCTTCGGATCAACGCCTGTGAGCGGCTCCCCGAAGCTTTTCGCAGCTTGCCACGTCCTTCATCGCCTCTTGCTGCCTAGGCATCCACCGTCTGCCCTTTATTACTTGAATCGCGTCATTCGCCCTTGCTCCAACGCACTTCCTTCTTTCACGTCCAACCCGCGAGTCCCCTCGCGGATCGGGCCCTTTTCTCTCTCTTCCTATTCTCTTGTCAATGAACTCCGTCCCACTCCCGCCCCTGTCCTGGTGCGGGTGGAGATGAGCGGGCTCGAACCGCCGACCTCCTGCGTGCAAGGCAGGCGCTCTCCCAGCTGAGCTACATCCCCCTGCGGGTCTTCCGGTGGTGGGCCTGGATCGACTCGAACGATCGACCTCACGCTTATCAGGCGTGTGCTCTAACCACCTGAGCTACAGGCCCGGCCGTCCTCTTGCCTTTGGCCCGGGATCTTTCACAGTACTAAACAGGAGCGCAGATCGCTAAGCCCTTCTTTTGTCGTTTCTCCTAGAAAGGAGGTGATCCAGCCACAGGTTCCCCTACGGCTACCTTGTTACGACTTCACCCCAATCATCGGCCATACCTTGGGCGGCTTCGTCCCCTTGCGGGGTTCGGACACCGACTTCGGGTACAACAGACTTTCGTGGTGTGACGGGCGGTGTGTACAAGGCCCGGGAACGTATTCACCGCGTCGTTCTGATACGCGATTACTAGCGATTCCGACTTCATGAGGTCGAGTTGCAGACCTCAATCCGAACTGAGACCGGCTTTCTCGGATTTGCTCCACCTTACGGGCTCGCCTCCGTCTGTACCGGCCATTGTTGCACGTGTGTCGCCCTGGATATAAAGGCCATGATGACTTGACGTCATCCCCACCTTCCTCCAACTCTTCGCTGGCAGTCCCCTTCGAGTGCCCGGCTTTACCCGGTAGCAACAAAGGGCGGGGGTTGCGCTCGTTGCGGGACTTAACCCAACACCTCACGGCACGAGCTGACGACAGCCATGCAGCACCTGTGACGCCTCCCCTTGCGGGGTCGTTCCCCTTTCGGTTCACTACCAGCGCCATGTCAAACCCAGGTAAGGTTCCTCGCGTTGCGTCGAATTAAACCACAT
>DAHVSZ010000187.1:1402-1809 GCA_027328625.1 Candidatus Paracaedibacteraceae bacterium
TGAGTTTCAACCTTGCGGCCGTACTCCCCAGGCGGGGAACTTATTGCGTTAGCTGCGGCACGGGGATTGCTCCCCACACTTAGTTCCCATCGTTTAGGGCGTGGACTACCAGGGTATCTAATCCTGTTTGCTCCCCACGCTTTCGTCTCTCAGTGTCAGGTCTGTTCCAGGAAGCCGCCTTCGCCACCGGCCTTCTTTCTGATCTCTACGCATTTCACCGCTACACCAGAAATTCCGCTTCCCTCTCCCAGCCTCCAGTCTCCCAGTCTCCTTGGCCAAACCATGGTTGAGCCACGGCGTTTTACCAAAGACTTGAAAAACCACCTACAGACCCTTTACGCCCAGTTACTCCGAACAACGCTTGCCACCCCTGTCTTACCGCGGCTGCTGGCACAGAGTTAGCCGTG
>DAHVSZ010000188.1 GCA_027328625.1 Candidatus Paracaedibacteraceae bacterium
GGCGAGTTCTTCGGGGCGAATATCCAGAAACCGTTTCCAGGCGCGCGTATGACTCATCAGACGCTCAGCGGCTTGATGTTGTCGAATATGGGCGTGGCCAGGACGGCGTGGGGAGTGCGTCGGTCGTCGGCCGCCGCCTCCCGGCGGTGCGGCCATTTGCTTTGAAAGGGTCGATAATGCCCGTCAGGGGCCCTTTGGTAATCAGGATATTCTGGACGAGGTGATGGAGGGGTATCCTGTGCGGGTTGTCCCAAGATAACGGTGACGTCAAACATTTGGATGGCCGTTTTTCAGCAACCTCTTGGATTGCAGCATAGCCAAAAGCGCCGGACTCTGCAAAAGCCGCCCGGTCAAACCCGCCGGCACCCTGTTTCATCTGGGCCTCATTCATCCGTCACCCCATCCTCTTCGCCAGATCCTCCGCCCTCAAGTGAGTATAGCGTTTCAGCATCTGCAAAGTCTTGTGCCCGGTGATGGCCGCCACCAGCATAAATATGCGACAAGTAACGAAATGCTTGTATTATCGCGTCTAGTCGCGTATTATATTGATTCCCGGGCGATGGGAAGGAGGACATCATGACCGAAGTATCCGGGCAACCCAAACGCCCAGGCCGCAAGCCCAAAGGCGACCGGCCCATGACCAGCGCCGAGCGGGTGGCCGCGAGCCGCTTTCGGCGCCGGTACACAGATGGCGGAACCAGCGGAAAGCAGGTCAGCGTCATGCTGTCCGGCCCCGCGCACATGGCCCTCGATGACCTGGCTGAGCACTTTCGCGACAGGACGCAAAAGGAAATCATCGAGGCCGCGTTGATTGCCCACGCGAAGGCTTGCGCATTACGAGACTAGACGCGATTTAGTGCGCGTGCCTGGACTTACCCTCGCCAGGCGCCTTGCCGCGACCGTGCGGCGCGGCGATGCCCAAAGGCCACAAACCCATAGAGAACCACCGCCCCCATACCGATGAATGCCGCCGTAGTCATGCTCATGGATTAGCCCTCGTCATCTTCCATTGCCAATAACAGGCTTGCGATAGTCTGGCAGGTGATCCACCAAGGAAAAGTCGTCAGCAAAACGGAAGGCATGAATATTACGCGACTAGAAGCGCAAGCGCCCATGGGTTTCAGCCGTGGTGGTGCGGGTGCTTGACCTGTTCCGTATTCATTCCATTACCCCAGCAACTTCGCCAGATCCTCCGCCCGCAAGTGAGTATAGCGTTTCAGCATCTGCAAAGTCTTGTGCCCGGTGATGGCCGCTACCTGCATCGGGTTCAGGCCTTTCTCGAACAGGCGGCTGGTGGCTTCGTGGCGGAGGTCGTGGAAATGCAGGTCCTCGATAGCCGCGCGTTTTCGTGCTCGACGCCATGCTTGCTCTACTGCGGACTCGCTCATGGGAAAAACACGGCCGGCCAAGTCCCTTGGCAGGCTATGCAGGACGGCGAATGCGGGTGTGGACAGGGGGATGGTGCGGTCTTCCCCATTCTTGGTGTCATAGAGGACCGCTATTTTCCTGGAAAAGCCTATGTCCTTCCAGCGAAGATCCAGAAGCTCTCCCAGCCGGGCGGCGGTTTCCAGGGCGAAGAGCATGAGCGGACGCATATACGCATTCTCACAATCGGAAAGCGCGTTCAGCATCTGCTCTTCTTCATCGCCGATCAGGCGGCGGTCTCTCGGCTTGGATGGCGCTGGCATTCTCACATTCAGCACGGGGTTCCCCGCCGGAAGCGCGAGGCCCCATTCCATCATGCCTTGTTTGATGGCACGGGAGAGGAGGGCCAGATCGTAGCGTACCGTCTGGGTTT
>DAHVSZ010000189.1 GCA_027328625.1 Candidatus Paracaedibacteraceae bacterium
TGCTTTAAATGCTTAGGAAAGTTAATGTTGTATGTTCCATGAAATGTAGTTACAAAAATAACATTTGCCATTTTTGCAGCCCAATATGCACTCCATGCAGGCACTCTTGATCGGGCATGAATTATTTTTATATTATATTTCTTAATAATTTTAGCCAATCTGAAAGCATTGATAATGATAGTAAATGGATTTTTCTTCTTTAAAGATGGAATACAAAAATGCTTTACACGAAGATGTGCTAGTCTTGCTACTAAATGTCCACCTGATGATGCCACAAAGGATTCTATTTTGTTTTTAGACAAAGCAGCTGCAATATCCACTGTTCCTCTCTCAACCCCTCCAGTATTCAAAGCTGGTAATACTTGCAAAACAGATATTTCTTGATAATCTTTGTTCATAGATAAATATTGGTGTTAAATGATGTTTCATATTAAAGGAAAAGCGATATCTTATAAATCATATTCCAACAAAACTCTACAAAATATCCCTACAATAGTGTTTCTAGGGGGGTTTATGTCAAACAAAAACTCCACTAAAGCAACTTTCCTTTTTAATTTCTGTCAAAAAAACGATATTAGTTTTGTCTGTTTCGATTATAGAGGGCATGGAGAGTCTTCTGGTACAATGCTTGAAGGAACTATTTCTGGCTGGCTTGAAGATTCTCTAGATGTAATAGACAATCTAACTACAGGAGAAATCATTCTTGTTGGCTCAAGCATGGGAGGATGGCTCTCTCTCCTTGCTACTATTGCAAGGCCAGAAAGAGTGAGAGCTATCATAGGAATCGCTTCATCACCAGATTTTACTGAAAATTTGATATGGAAGAAACTAACCTCTGCACAACAAAAAGAACTAATGGAAAAAAACATGGTTGAAATCATCGGCGGAGATAAAGAAGAATACAGATATATCTTTACTAAAGATCTTATTATAGATGGAAGAAAAAACTGCATTATGAATGGAAAAATTCCAATCAATAAGCCTGTAATCCTTCTTCATGGATATCAGGACAAAACTGTACCTTTTGATATCTCATTAAAAATAGCCGAACTCCTAGAATCGGAAGGCGTAAAACTACTACTTTCAAAAAATAGTAACCACAGAATGTCAAGCGAACATGATTTAAAAATGCTTGAATTTGCTATCCAAACCGTCCTCTTTCCTCTTTAAGGCGTTTTTTTCGTTCTCTCTGTGAACCCAGCTAGAAGTTCCTTTAGCACGAAACTTTTCAATATGCCTTTGAATTGCTGTCTGCAATATCCCGCGTCCTTCTTCTGACATTGTTTCTAAAATCTTATCGACTTCTTTCTTTTTGACATTATACCTTCTCTTTTCCTGAAAAAAAGCAACTTTTATATTGTTTTCCAACTCTTTTTTAAACTCTTCTGGAAATTTTCTACTTACACTTGTATCTTTTTTATGTGATCCATATGTCTCCATTGTCTTACCTATAGCATATAGCACTGACCCTACAGAAAGAGATATTCCTAGTATATTTCTAGCTACGCCTAAAACCCCGACAGTCTCAGTTACTATTTTTGAAGTCGTAGAAATAGATTTTTTGCTATCAGAAACATGTGGTAAAATATTATCTTTGCACCAAGCCGTAACGTCAAATACAGCCTTACTTATATATTCGGCAGCACCAATAGCTACAAACGCACTACCGATAATTTTTATTCCAGTTCCAATTATTGCTAAACTGTTAAGAAAAATCTCTTTAGCCCTTTCCATTCTTGTCTTATGAGAAAAATTACTGTCTATTTCCTTAATATTCTTTTCAA
>DAHVSZ010000018.1 GCA_027328625.1 Candidatus Paracaedibacteraceae bacterium
TTACTCCCCAATAATATTTTAGGGAAGAGAGTTTGATCTATTATTTTATAAACATCTTTCATTTTAACTTTTTATTATCATTTTGAGTTTATATTGATTATTGGCGGTTAGATAAATCCAAAGGAGTTGGGTTCGAAACAGATTTGATAGCAATATAAATCACATTGATCCACATATTGATCGGTGTTTTCTGTGTTTTATATTCTCACACGCGCGTGTGAGAAATTATAAACTGCTTTTTTAAAGGGTGGAACTTTTAAAAAAGATCAAGCCATTTTGAAAACCTGATGGGTGAGTAGAGAGGGTTGAGGGAAGGTTTTGTTGTGCGTGGCGGTGGGGCGGGTGCCGTCTTGGGTCGGATGTGGCGGGCCCCTAAAGCCCTCAATTATGCCTATTGAATTAAGCATATTTTGATTCAACACTCTTAAATTTTGTCGAATAGTAAGGTAAAACATCATTGTTTTATTGACAATTTAATATATTAATTCTAATGATTACAAATATTGACTCGAAATTTTTATTCAATAACCGACCCTATGGGATTTACAGAATTAGGCCTTTCTTCCAATTTATGTGAAACAATTGCTTCACTAGGTTACCACACCCCCACCCCAGTTCAACAACAAGCCATACCCTATGCCTTGAGAGGTCAAGATATTTTAGCTTGCGCTCAAACTGGCACAGGAAAAACCGCAGGGTTTTTGCTGCCTTTAATTGAAATTCTAAGCGACTCAAGAGCTAAGGCCCGCATGCCTCGTGCTATTATCTTAGAACCCACACGTGAATTGGCTATGCAGGTTCTTGAGAACTTCAAGGCTTATACAAAATCATATAATTTAAAGGCAGCTTTGTTGGTTGGTGGTGAGTCACTCACGCAGCAAGAAAAAATTCTACAGCAAGGTGTTGATGTTTTAATCGCAACTCCAGGACGTCTTTTGGATTTATTAGAGCGTGGTAAGATTATACTCTTAGAGACTAAATATGTAGTCATTGATGAAGCTGATAGAATGCTGGATATGGGATTCATACCTGATGTGAATCGCTTAATGGTATTATTGCCCAGAAATCGCCAAACCCTACTATTTAGTGCAACCTTGCCTGATGAAATTAAAAAGCTGGTTGACACTTACTTAGTCCAGCCTAAAAAAATTACAGTAACCCCAAAAGAACGCACTGCAGTTACAATTGAACAAAATTATGTTTCCGTTGGTCTCAAACAAAAACGGCAAGCTGTTAGACATTTGCTGTCAACTTTTGGCAAAGAAACCCCAAGCATCATTTTTTGCAATCGCAAAAAAGATGTATCAATTTTGGTTTCATCTTTAAAACGCCATGGCTTTACTGTTGAAGGATTACATGGTGACTTGACTCAGACACTACGAAACCAAACTCTAAAAGAGTTTAAAGAAAAACCCGTCTCTACGCTAGTTGCCAGTGATGTTGCAGCTCGTGGGCTTGATGTTGACAAATTAGGGCTCGTCATCAACTTTGATGTTCCAATTAATCCTGAAGATTATGTACATCGCATAGGTCGTACAGGCAGGGCAGGCCTAACAGGAAAAGCTTTTACTTTAGTAACTGAAAAAGATAAAAAATTGTGGACGGCTGTTGAGAAATTTATTCAACAAGAGATCACAGAATTTAAAATTCCTTTCGAAAAAGAGACTCCTCAAAAAACTTCTGAAGTTAAAACTTCTGTTTCTCCAGAAAATAAAGCGCTGCGTAAGAACGTTAAAGAAAATCGTATTCATTCTTATGATCACTCTGAAAATGTTATTGGTTTTGGCGAATTCACACCAGCTTTTATGCTGAAAGCAGTGTCACAAAAACACTTTTCTTTACCTTAAGAACTAACGCGCCATTTGACGTAAAAAATGCACACTATGTGTTAAAAGTCCTAAATCAGGTTTTGCCGCGCCATTCATTGATGCTTGTATTAACAGCACAAGTTCGTTGTATTGTAACAAAGAACTCGCGTTTTGTTCTTTCCACAAACTAAATCCACCTGCCTTAAAAATATGCCATGCAAGATTGACTTGAGCTTGAATCAGTTCATCATATAAACCAGCTTTTGTAATGCGTTGCCATTCTGAACGAGCATTAATATGAGAATCTAATTCATTAAACAAGGACAGACTCAGATGGATATGAGCCTCAAAAAAAGCATCAATCAAACTACCTACATGTTCTTTCCCTTGAAAATGCATGTGGTGGAAAACCAGCTCTAACATTAAGGGCAAAAAATGAAGTAAATCTAATGTATGGGAAGATAAATGCTTATGATGTGCCTGGATTCGCTGATGATGTCGATAAGGTTCTGTATGTCGATTGAACAAAACCAACAAATCTTTGATACTGTGAGCTAAGTGATCTTGTCTGCGTTCATCTTTCACCAAGCTTTTATGCCTTAAAAGAACAAGGGTCAATTGTCTAATTGTTTGCATTAACTCTGAAAACAATTCGTATTGGGCTTTTGCTTCAATTTTAAAATCCAATTGTTCAATTTCATGCCAAAGATTATTAAATCCAAAAACTTCCACAACACGAAAATAAGCTTGAACTACGTCTTTAATTTCTACATTTGCAATCTGAGATACCTCCAATAGAAAACAGGGGCCCATACGGTTAATAATTTCATTAGCCATCACCGTAGCAATAATTTCTTTTCTTAGTGGATGATGAATAATTGTATCTTCAAATTTTTCTTGGATAAGAGATGGAAAGTATCTTTTCAAATGGCTATTTGAGTGATCAAATTCATAATTATCTTTAGACATGATCGATAAAAGTTGCCGATACAAACTATTCTTACTATATGCCAAAAGAATTGATAATTCTGGGCGAGTCAGTCCCTGATTAAAAGTACGACGACGATTTAATTCTTCTTCGCTTGGTAAATATTCAACCACCCTATCCAATGGCATAAAAGAATCACCTTCTAAATGACGGATCAATGACTGATACATATCCAAATCTTCAACAGCTGATCCTTCCATTAAACTTAGAATCAAAGTCTGACGATAATTATCCTCTAGAATTAATTCAACTACACTCTCTGTCATCGTTTTCAAAAATTCATCTCTTTCAAAAAGGCTAAGATTTCCAGATCGCAATAATGAACTAAACAGAATTTTGATATTGACCTCATGATCAGAACAATCAACACCTGCTGAATTATCAATAGCATCTGTGTTAAGCTTTCCTCCCTTAAGGGCATACTCAATCCGAGCTTTTTGAGTCATGCCAAGATTGGCGCCTTCACCAATCACTTTTGCTTTTATATCTGTAGCATTAATACGAACAACGTCATTTTGACGATCACGAACTTCGCTATTAGATTCAGAACTTGCTTTAATAAAGGTTCCAATACCTCCAAACCACAACAAATCGACTTGAAGTTTTAAGAGAATCGTAATCAATTCATCTGGCGTAATTTCTGACTTATCTTTATCAATACCAAATGCTTTTTTAATTTCAGGTGATAAAGCGATAGCTTTTGCTGAACGACTAAAAACACCACCTCCAGCTGACAAACACTGTGGATTATAATCAGCCCAGCTAGAACCAGGTAAATCAAAAAGGCGTTGGCGTTCATCAAAACTAATGGCAGGATCTGGATCAGGGTCAATAAAGATATGCTGATGATTAAAAGCACCAATCAAGCGAATAAACTTTGATTGTAACATCCCATTACCAAATACATCGCCAGCCATATCACCCACACCCACAACAGTAAAAGGTGTAGTTTGGCAATCAAAACCAAGCTCTCTGAAATGTCTTTTAACTGAAACCCAAGCCCCTCTTGCGGTAATAGCAATTTTCTTATGATCGTAGCCTTTTGAACCACCTGAAGCAAAAGCATCACCCAGCCAAAATCCATAATCACTTGAAACTTGATTTGCATAATCAGAGAATGAAGCCGTTCCCTTATCAGCTGCCACTACAAGATATGGATCAATATCATCGTAGCAGACAGTACTTTGTGGACGAACAATGTTTCCATTATCAAGATTATCAGTTATACCAAGAAGTCCTCCCATCATCATCTGGTAACAACTAACAACTTCTTGTTTTAGCTCAAGAGGTAAAGCCCCATCCATTTGGAGCTGTTCATATCGTTTACAAATGAATCCACCCTTTGAACCCAAAGGCACAATAACAGAATTTTTTACCATCTGGGCTTTCATCAAACCCAGAACTTCACTTCTGAAGTCCTCAAAACGATCAGACCAACGAATGCCCCCACGAGCCACTTTATCTCCACGTAAATGACACGCTTCCATAATTGGAGAATAGACAAAAATTTCATATAATGGCGAAGGTTTAGGCAAGTCTTTTAACTTTTGGCAATCAAATTTAAAGCTCAAATATGGTTTGATTGGATCTTGATAATAATTCGTACGCACCGTTGATATTATACAATTCAAAAATTGTCGGAGTACCCGATCGTGATCACTTCTAGAAATGCTATTAAGATCTTTTTTTAATCCATCCAAAAGTGACTGTTCATTATTCTGACGCTCATTATCATCTAAAAAAGGAGAAAACCGTGTTATAAAAAGTTCACATAGCTTTTGGGTGAACGCTTTATGGGTAACTAAAACACTTGCCATATGTTCAAAAGAATACCCGAACTGGACTTGCTTTAAAAAGCGAGCATAAGCTCTGAAAACAATCACCTCTCTTGACGACATATGTGTTTTCAAAACCAACTGATTAAAAACATCATTTTCAACAGCTTGATGCCACACATCATGTAACGCTGATGTGATGCGCTTCTTATCGTTAACAAAAAGTTTTAAATCCGTTTTATCACACTTGAAATAATGCAACCAAATACTGTTATTTATTTGGCGAACTTTATGATCATGATAAGTTAGTAAATCAAGCTCATAAGCCACTTCAGTTATCACTTTTAGTCCAAAATTCTCCAAAATCGGCATCAACATGGATAAGGACAAAGGATAAGAAGCATGGAAAACTTTAAGAATTAAGAAATCATTATCTTCTTCTAACAAATCAAAAATAATATTCTGATGTTCAGATAATTGAATAATATGCTCTAGATCAACCCTTGCTTGTTCAGGAGAGAATGAATCTTGATAAGTTGATGGAAAGTCAACTTTAGCATTTGATTTGACATAGTAGCTAGAAGCAATTAAATCAAGTTGTTCTTCCCACGACAAAGATAATTCCTTTAAAGACTGTTTTAGATACTCTTTGTTTGGTTTAAGGTCTTGAGGAGTCTCAAATGAAATCACTACAATCATTCTTGCAAACGGAAATTCACTCATAAAAACTTGCTCAGAACTAATAACACCTTGAAAAGTTTCTTTCAAAAAGTCTAAAAATTTCTGTTTAAGTTCAAAGCTATAACGTCCGCGCGGGATATAAATCAAGATGCTGATATAACGACCATGAGGGTCAGGCCTTAGAAACAATGACAAGTTTTTATTATTATCGATTTCTAAAATTTCTTCACACAGATAATAAAGCTCATTTTCACTAAACTGAAAAAGTTCATCTTGTGGAATACTTTTCAAAATGCTGATTAAATACTTTCCATCATGCCATTCAGGAGATAAGCCGAATCGATCAAATACTCTTTGAACTTTATGTTGCAGAAGAGGGATCTTAAAAGCCGAATGAGTAAAAAACTCTCGACTAAAAAGCCCTATAAATTGATATAATCCACAAATTGTACCTGATTCATCAATATCCAATATTTCAATACTGTTGATACGTGAATAACGATGAACCATTGAACGTTTTGATGTCTTGATTACCTGAAAGACTGGCAAATGCTTGTCTTTTTGTTTTGTTGCTTCTAGTGTTTCGCGTTGATCATTAAAGGAATACTGACGAGCTAAATTCGGAAATATTTCAGGAAACTCTGAAAATTCATTATTTTTGAACAATCCAAAATTTGAATATCTTGAATTTTCTAGATCCTTAAAAGGTTTAAAATGCAACAAAATTGTATCGCTTGAAGATGTTAAATGGGCTACTTTTGCATTTTCCTGCGTAGAATGAAGAAGGTATCCTACAACCTTGGCACGTGCTACAAAATAACGAGAGCCCAAATAGATAAAATTATCATTATCTAACCAAGATAGAAAATCACCTATGTCTCTCATTTTTTCTTTATAATAAGTTTCATCTAAATTATAAAATTCATCTCCAAAATTTTGATAACGATCTGCTAAATCAAGAAGACAATTTTTCATGTCATAAAAATCATCTACAACCAATGCCAGTTGATATAAAACTTGTGTGATGACCATACGTAGCTGATTTTGCTTTTCATCATCGCCTGCGTCAGGAATAACAATACATAGCAATGATTCCAGTTGGATCTTAGCATCAAAAGAAGTCACAATTGCGTCGCTTAAATGCTTCTGCGCTAGCTGCAAATTCATTAAGTTTCCATGATTATCGCGAATGACTTTAAAAATTGGATGAAGAATTACTTCTGGATCAAATCCTATATTTTTCAAACTAAGCTTTAAACTATCCACTAAAAAGGGCCGATCATTATTAATTAAGGTAATAATTAAAGAATTATCAGAAAGAGAGCCTGACTCACTAAAGGGACTTTCATAAAAATCAATAATTGGTGAATTAGTTGGCCTATGTTGTAAAAGGTGCCAAGCTCTCAAAACTCTAGAAATTAATTTATCAAGACCATAATGATCAATTAAATGCTGTAGATAATCCAAACCAACATGATGATGAAATTCTTCAACAAAAAGCGGAAAAGAATCCATAACATGCGCATGTTCTATCGAATTATAAGAAGCCAGTTGGTCTTGACATGCTTCAATAATCTTCGTTAACAGAGCATTTCGAGTTTTAGAGTTACTCAAAGCGCAATCCTAATTTTTTGATTTTCTAAGATAAGTTAAGATTAATCGGAAAGAATTAATAAGAGATTAATTAAGTCTTTCTCTTTGATAAGTCTAACCATAAAGCGAATAATCCTGAAAAATTCATCTTTTGTACGCATTGAAACACAAAATAAATCCAGTGTAGTAAACTAAGTAAAGATTACATTTTTTATTTCAGTGGTTTTCACTTTAAAACCTAGTACGATTAATAAAGATACAAAATAAAATTATTTTTAAAATTCCCCTTGGAAACTGTACAAAAAGTATCTAAAGTGAAGGAAATAATACAAAATTAAAAGATTGTTTTGAGGAAGAGACCACTTCATGGATAATATTCCATATTCAAAAGCAAAAATTTTGGCTAGTTCTTCTGAAACATGGTATATCTTCGTCCCTAAACTTTTTACAACATTATCCCACTATTCATCCTCTCTTTTAAAAAGCGATATTATTGCAGCAATGACTGTCAGCGTGGTTGGGCTTCCTCTTGCTATGGCGCTTGCAATTGCCTCAGGAGTTTCACCTGAAAAAGGGATTATCACAGCAATCATTGCCGGATTTTTAATTTCTCTTTTAGGGGGTAGTCGTTATCAAATTGGTGGCCCAACAGGAGCTTTTGTTGCTGTTGTTTTTAATATCATTCAAAAACATGGCTATGAAGGACTAGTTATTGCCACCTTAATGGCTGGTGTTATGTTGATTTTATTCGGCCTTTTAAAATTAGGTACAATAATCAAATATATTCCCTCACCTCTTATAACTGGATTTACAGCAGGAATTGGACTTATTATTTTTACCAGCCAAATTAAAGATCTGTTAGGTCTTCGATTAGAGAATTTACCAACTGATTTTATCCCAAAAATCTCAATTTGCATTAACCACTGTCATGAAAACAACCCTTATGCCATTGGCTTAGCCGTCTTAAGTCTTGCAATTATAATAGGGATCCGTTATGTACGGCCAACATTTCCAAGTTTCTTAATTGCTTTACTTGTAAGTTCAGGACTTGTGTACTTATTTACTTTACCTGTTGAAACCATTGGTTCAAAGTTTGGTGATATTTCTTTGTCTTTTCAACTTTTTCATTTTCCTGAATTATCGTGGGAATTATTTGTAAAATTATTTCCATCTGCTTTTACGATTGCGTTTTTGGCTGGTATTGAATCTCTTCTATCAGCAGTTGTTGCAGACAGCATGACTGGAACTAAGCATCGTTCAAATTGTGAATTAGTTGCTCAAGGATTTGCTAACATAGGTTCTGTATTGTTTGGAGGTATTCCAGCAACAGGTGCTGTTGCTAGAACAGCAACCAATATAAGGTCTGGCGCCAAAACACCTATGTCAGGCATCATTCATGCCATTCTTTTAGTATTGTTAGCCAGCCTTTTCGCTCCCTTAGCAAAGTGGGTGCCTTTATCAGCACTGGCCGCTATCTTAATTGTTATTGCTTGGAACATGAGCGAAATTGATCGATTTAAATATTTTCTAAAAGGTCCCAAAAGTGATAGTACAGTTTTAATTCTAACTTTTCTTTTAACTATCCTTGTTGATATCACAGTTGCTTTCGTTGTAGGCATGGTAATGGCTCTTCTTTTGTTTGCAAGACGCATGATTGAAATTCAAGAAGAAAGACTACAAAAGGAAATTCTAGAAGGTGATAAAGATGATGTCATAGAACCATCTGAATTACCTTCTATCCCAAAAGATACACAAGTCATTCATTTAAGCAGTCCATTATTTTTTGGCATTGCTTCTTTATTAAAAGAAATCCTTGAAAGGCTCAGTGAAGCCCCAAAAGTCATTATTCTAGAAATGCAAGCAGTCCCATTTATGGATGCAACAGCAATGTATGCTTTGGAGAGTTTTATTGAAAAAGCGAGTAAAGAGAAAAAGAAAGTGATCTTATGTGCGCCCAATACTCGTGTACAAAAAGTTCTTATTCGTATGGGAATTAACCAGTCTAGTTACCCTGTAAACATTACAGCAAACTTAAAAGAAGCTCTAGCTTTCGCTCAGCAAAAATAATTATCCTGCAAATTGGACTCAATCATGCAGCTCAGATCACATGATATTAATCAATATCAATTTTTCTCTCGTAAAATTTTCAATCATAGAGTTTTTTGAAGCTTCCTTTCCTAACCCAGAAGATTTAAATCCTCCAAAAGCTATTCCTGCTTTAAACATATTGTATTGATTAATTTGCACAAAGCCTGCATCTAACCGTTTCACTGCACGCAAGGCTGTTGTAATATCCTTTGTCCAAACGGCTGCCGCCAAACCATATTTGGTATCATTTGCCTCTTTTAAAACTTCTTCTTCATCTTGCCAAGATATAATACACACAACAGGTCCAAAAATTTCTTTCTGGCATATAGCATGCGTATTTGTGATTCCTGTAATTAAAGTTGGAAGAATATAAAAGCCGTCTTTAATAGAAATATCCTCCAGAAGCTTTCCAATTTCGCAGACATCTAGATTTGGGTCTTCTTTTGCTAACTTTATAAAATCAAGAATCTTTAAGTATTGTTTTTTGGAAATAATACTTCCAATATCTGTTTCTTCCTTGAGAGGGTGTCCTACCTTCATTTTTGCTAACTGGATTTTCATTTTTTCTAAAAAAGTATCATAGATTTTAGTATGCAAAAATAAACGACTTGCAGCGCTGCAACTTTGCCCTTGCCTTGTAAACCGCATTCCAATAATCGCATCATTAACAGCTCTATCCAAGTCTGCATCAGGATAAATAATAAATGGGCTTTTTCCTCCAAGCTCTAAGGTTACTGGAATTAATTTAGCCGCAGCATTCTTATAAACATCTATTCCTCCCTCAACTGATCCTGTAAAAGTTACTTTTGCCACATCAGAATGATTGACCAGAGATGCCCCAGTTCCAGGACCATCACCGGTCAAAATATTAAGTACACCTTTAGGAAGAATCTTGCCCATAATTTCTGCAGCTCGCAAAACAGTTAATGTGGCTTCAGGTGATGCTTTTAATACAACCGTATTTCCTGTAACTAGAGCTGGAGCTATCTTCACGGCCATCAACATAAGAGGGACATTCCATGGAATAATCGCCCCAACAACGCCAAAAGGTTCTCGCATTGTCAGGGCCACAACATTAGGGTCAAAAGGAATGGTCTCACCTTTTATTTCAAGAGCAAGGCCAGCATAATAATCAAATATTTCTTCAATACTTTTTACTTCCAAACGACTTTCTGTGCTAATTGCTTTTCCTGTTTCAAGAGACATAAGCTGGGCTAACTCTTCAGCATGCTCTTTTAATGCCAAACCGCATTGCTTAAGAATACTTGCTCGTTTTTGATTACTTGTTTGTGCCCATTCAATTTGAGCTCTTTTTGAAGATTC
Organism: Candidatus Paracaedibacteraceae bacterium; assembly: GCA_027328625.1. Lineage (GTDB taxonomy): Bacteria > Pseudomonadota > Alphaproteobacteria > Paracaedibacterales > CAIULA01 > CANJLN01. Next base: position 10,257 of record DAHVSZ010000018.1, read on the forward strand.
GACAACAACATTAACATCTTCATTGTTACATAAAGGAATAGTGGCAATCCTTTGGCTGTCGATCGGAGAAATTACAGCTAACGTCTCTGCTGCACAAGGCGATTTTAGTTCACCATCTAAAAAAATATGGTTAGAAAGTCGAGCCGTTAGCTTTTGTAAATCCATAATCCCCCCCCAAAAAACCAGTTAACTTAAATTAGAACCTGTATTCATAGAATTCATTAAAAGCGAAAGAGCTGAACATGCAAAGATACAAGGCGCAAAGCGAAGAGAGTAGCTATTCTACTATCAAGCTTTGTAACGCAGTAGGCTTGGATGTTCAGCCTCTTTGGGTTGTGCCCAAATTGATAATCTACTTGCGTCTAACTCTTTGTCGATAGAATAGCTATCGCCTGCAGAGTTCTCCTAGTATATTATCAATTTGAGGCTGCAACGCTTTTTATAAATTCTATGAATACAGGTTCTTAATTTTCTAGAAGCTCTTTCACTTAGATATAACACTCATCATAAAAGAGATATAAACATTTATCATTTTTGAGGCTGACAGCACAAAAGAAGTATGGTTATCTGATTATATAAGAACCTTACGTTCACAAAATGAGATGGAAGCGATAATGATCAATAAATTCAAATTCTTTAGTTTCTTAGCTGTTTTTGCTTTGTCAGCATGTTCTTCAACACCTGAATACAATTATTGTCCTCGTTATGCTTTGATTAGTGAATTGGATCGCATACCCATAGCAACAGCACAAACGCCGCACGGAGAAATTCGTATCATGCAAATTGCTGGTCGTTGTGATGATAATTCCATTGATCTTGGTTTTAAAACCAGCCTTGCTTTAATGCCTAACGACTCAAGTGTCATTGAAAAAGAAATTCCTTATTTCGTTGCGGTTGTTGATGAACAAAACAATGTTTTAGATAGAAAAGATTTCACTCTAAAAGTCAAACTATCTGGACCTCAAGATGTTCAAATCTATAAACAAAATTGTAAATTTATATCTAACTTTAACTGGAGAACAATGCGCATCCTTGTTGGTCTTGCTTTAACACCTGAGCAAAGACAACAAAATACCCTTGCTAAAGTGCAACATGAACAAGCCATGAATACAGATATGCACACACAACAAATGGCAAAAGTGAAAAAACTGTCAGGACAATAATACGCAGTGTGTTTTCACTTCACTCCCCTAAGTTTTCCTCCGGTTTAACCGGAGGATCTAAGAGGCCCTATGGTCAAGCCATAGGGACCTTGATGCCAGTGGGCCTTTTAAATAACTTGCACACTGCGTAATAATGTAATTCTGTACTGACACAGTGAATCAAGCCAAGAACGTTGCAGTCAAGATGTAGTTATGGCTTTTGCTCCACTGCAAGCTTCGCACAGCAATCCAAAGAAAATGGCATTTTATTAATAATTTTGGGTTAGAAGTTACTTAGAAATTTTATCGGATGGCAAAGTAAACCTACCCTCTTGATTTCTTCTAAGATTATTGCCTAGTTTAGAAGAGAAGTTTTTAATTTTAGTTGTTACACATGCCTCAATTTGGCCAAAAAACAATCATTGCTCCATCTTTATTATCTGCAGATCTTTTAAACTTGCAACATGAAATTGATCTTATCACTAAAGCAGGCGCTGATTGGTTGCATCTAGACATTATGGATGGACATTTTGTCCCCAATTTGACATTTGGGCCTGATCTTGTTCATCAAATCAAACAAGTTTCCAAATTGCCCATTGATGTTCACCTAATGATCTCACCTATTGATCCTTTCATTGATGCTTTTGCAAAAGCTGGGGCTTCTTACCTTACTATTCATCCAGAAGCTGAATTCCACCCCTATCGAACCTTACAGAAAATTAAAAGCCATGGCATTAAAGCTGGGATTGCTCTAAATCCAAGTTCACCTATAGAAATTGTTTATCCTTTACTTGAAATGGTTGATCTTATCCTAATTATGACAGTCAATCCGGGCTTTAGTGGGCAAAGCTTTCTTTCCACACCACTTGGAAAACTAAAAGTATTAAGAAAACTAATCGATTCACATAAATACCCTATATTATTAGAGGTAGATGGTGGTGTTAATAAAATCACAGCCAAAGAAATTATTGAAGCAGGTGCTGATGTTCTTGTAACTGGGCATTATGTGTTTTCAAAAAACCAACCGTCATCTCTTGAAACTTATAAAAGCCGTATAGAAGACCTAAGGAAATAATGAGTAAATTGAACCCCTTGTCTCAGCTAAGTCATTTTTTGCACCATTTGGGGCAAAAATATCGTCTTTATGGCTTAACTCTTATGGGGAGATCTACATCTGAATTATTAACAATCCCAACTGATCCATGGCCAGGTGATTTCCAAATTGCTCACACGATACTAGAAGATTCTTTTCCTTTTCATAATCAGTTGATACCACTTAAAGAATGTTTGAATTATTTAAAATGGTCTAATCGTTGCCCAAATCATCTCTTAGCAAGATTACATGGATTCGAATGGCTTAGAGATTTGCGTACTATTAGCACTAACCCAAGCAGAAAAAGAGCTAGACAGCTTATAGCACATTGGATAAATTACAACCATTCTTGGACTACAAAAAGTTGGTTATCTCCTTCTTGGCGACCTGATATCGTTGCGAATCGACTTTCTAACTGGATAGCCGTTTATGACTTCTTTGGAGCAAGTGCCGATGATTTCTTTAAACAATCCTTTTTTAAAAGCTTAATGAGACAATACCGTTATCTGCGTCGTATTTACACAAATGTCACCGATCCATTGCAAGCTTTTACAGTCTTAAAAGGCTTAATTGCCTGTGCTTGTACACTACCTAGGCAAAAAGGAAGAATTTCTTCATTTGTAAACAATCTTCAAAAGGTGCTTAAAAACCAGATTCTCCCAGATGGTGGCCACGTTAGCCGATCTCCAGCCCTACAACTCATGATTTTGCGAGACTTAATTGATATCCGTTCTCTTTTGAAAAGCATAGAAGCCGAAGACCCTCCCTTTTTACAACAAGCTATTAATGCAATGGCACCTTTAGTTAGGCTTTTTAGACATGGTGATGGAGGATTAGCAGATTTCGTGGGTGATATTGACCCTTATGCTGTTAGTTTTGACTGTGAAAACATCCCCCCAGCCATTGTAGATATGGCTCTATCACTAGCTGATGTACGAGGGCGTCCACCTGGCCGTGCACCTTATATGGGATATGAACGCTGTATGGGAAAATCAGGATTAGTTTTATTAAGTGTTAAATCTTTCCATAATGAATCCGCACTTCTATCGACAGGAGAAGAACCAGGAGTTAACATTTTAGATTTCGAATGGAGTGTTGGTAGGCAAAGAATTATTAAACGTTGTGACATGATCATTCAACTTGCTGATCATTCTTGGCTTAGAGTAAATGATGATGCAGGAAGTTTAGCGTTAAAAAGACATAGCAAAGATGGAAATGGGTATCTCGCAGCTGATTTTGATCAATTTATTCAGGGCGTTGCTTATCGACACCAAAGGCAGATTTACTTAAGTAATGAAGAAGGAGATTTTAGAGGCCATGATACTTTCATGCTCTCTCAACCCGCTATGGCTGCTGTCAGATTTGTTTTTGCTCGAAACATTGAAATCCAGTCACAAAATACAAAGAAAATTAAAATCAAGGTTTATCCATCTTCAACCGTAATAAGAAAAACAGAATCAAGAAAGATAACACAAACATGGAGTTTTATTACAAAAGGAGCAAGCGATGTGCTTTGGCAAGATTGTAAAGAAACAGGACTTCCCTACTTAATGCTCTTAACACCTCTAATAAAAGAAAAAGCACAAACAATTAAATGGGCTTTTCGTTTAGACGAGAATGTTGAAACAGGTGTTACCTTTTAACTATGGTTATTATTTTTTTTAACAAAATGTAAATAAAATGATTGCCGAAAACTTTTTACACAATTATAACTTTATACAAATAAGTGTATTTTAAGGATTATCTAATGACCGACACATTAACACATACTGAATTACTTAGCTTTACAACTCAGGTTGTTGGAGCGTATGTATCTAACCACACAGTAGAACTAGAAGAACTACCAGCGGTTATTGCAAAAGTATATCAGACTTTATCTGATGCCAATCGCAATCCAAACAGTTTGAAAAGCAGAACGCCTCTCGTTCCAGCTGTGCCAATTGCTGAATCAGTTACTGATGATTACATTGTGTGTCTTGAAGATGGTAAAAAACTTCAAATGCTTAAACGCCATTTAAATACTGTTTATAAAATGTCATTAGAGCAATATAAAGAGCGTTGGAGCCTTCCTGCAGATTATCCTGTCGTTTCACCAAACTATGCACGTCGCCGTAGCCAAATCGCAAAAAATACAGGCCTTGGAGTGAATGGCCGCCGTCGTCGCAACCTCAAAGTTGTTGTTGGCCAAAACAATGTTGAAGGACAAAACCAAATAGCAGTTGTTGCGGGCAAGAACTAGGTTTCTTTTGCAAAAATAAAAAGCACAGAGCCTATAGGTTTTGTGCTTTTTTTATATAGAACTTTATAAATACTGATTAATCTTCCTCAGATTCTTCTGATTCATCAATATCTGGGTCCGTATCATTGCCGCCATTACTTCCAACACTTTGACTATCCGGTTGTACAATCATAAGCGTATCTTCTTCCTCAACATCACCATCACTTGGTGTTCCCATTTGTGAAGACGAGCCATCATCAAAAGAAGCCCCATCATCAGATGCAGATACAAGGTTGGCACTCATTAATAAAATTGCCGTAAAACTCACAAGTGCTTTCATTGCTAAATCCTTTTAAATTGATATATTCTATTAAGTTACTTTATTTTAAATTAGTTAACATCAACTTAATAAGGCTAATCCTATCAACGCGAATTCAGGAAGGCTTTGAGCTTTAACTCAAGGAGGAGACTTATAATGCCCGGAATCCATGTATTAAATGATTCTGGATTCCCGCCTTTGCGGGAATGACAAGAGGTCGGGGTTACTAGGAAGTGATAAACTTCCCAGTAACTTCCTAGTAAATTTCCTAGTACAAGATCCCCAAACTTATGCTACTTCTATAACGTCTCACCTTAATCATGGAGGCTTTCATTCCTCTTCAAACCGGTAACCTTTTTGCAAAACAATCTTCCAAGACCCAGCCATTGGCTGAACGGTTGCGCCCTAAAGCAATTGACCAGATTGTTGGCCAAGATCATTTGTTGGGCGAAGGTAAACCGCTGAAAAGAGCTTTAGAAGCAAAGAAACTACCATCTATGATTTTATGGGGGCCGCCGGGCTGTGGAAAAACAACCTTGGCTCGGCTTCTTGCTAAAGAAGTTGGTCTGGAGTTTGAATCTGTATCTGCCATTGTTGGTGGCGTTGCTGATTTGCGCAAAGTCTTTGAATCAGCTAAAGAGCGCAAAGCTATGGGTAAAGATACTCTTTTGTTCGTCGATGAAATTCATAGGTTTAACCGGGCTCAACAAGATGTGTTTTTGTCATCAATTGAAGAAGGCACGATTACGCTTGTTGGTGCTACAACTGAGAACCCGTCGTTTGAATTGAATGCCGCTCTTATGTCACGTTGCCGGGTATTAATTCTCAATCGATTGACTGAAGAGAATTTAGAGTTTCTTTTAAAACGAGCAGAAGAACTGATAGGAAAAAGACTGCCCTTAACAGATGAGGCCAGAGAAACATTGCTTAGAATGGCGGATGGAGATGGAAGAACAATCCTTAATTTTGCTGAAAGTTTGTTTTTATACCCAGAAAGTTCATTATTAGATTCAAATCAATTGATAGAAGCCATCCAAAGACGTGCTCCCATTTATGATAAAGCACAAGAAGGGCATTACAATTTAATAAGTGCATTGCATAAATCCGTAAGAGGATCCGATCCTAACGCAGCACTTTATTGGTTCTGCCGAATGGTGGACGGAGGCGAAGATCTTTCATTTATAGCAAGACGATTAGTCAGGATGGCTGTTGAAGATATTGGCCTGGCTGACCCTCGTGCCCTTAATCAAGCGATCGCTGCCAAAGAGGCTTATGAATTTCTAGGTTCACCAGAAGGAGAGTTGGCATTAGCCCAATGTGTTATTTATTTAGCGATGGCCCCTAAGTCAAATGCTGCTTATTTAGCTTATAAAAAAGCCCTGCAAAGTGCCAAAGAGCATGGTTCACTTTTGCCGCCCAAACGTATATTAAATGCACCAACAAATTTGATGAAAAATTTGGGTTATGGCCAGGGTTATATTTATGATCATGATACAAAAGAAAGCTTTTCAGGGCAAAATTATTTTCCAGATGAAATGATGCGACAATCTTTCTATGAGCCAAAAGGCTACGGTTTTGAAGACGGTATTTTAAGACGTTTAAAGGAGTTAGATGTTTTAAGAAAAAACAAAAAAACTGAAAACTCTTAATTACATCTTAAGCAATCATTCTTTCAACGGTACTTGTTGTGCTATGTCCTTGTTTTAAGGTAACAAGCAATACTTCACCGCCTTTGGCTTGAACAATATCAGCGCCTACAACTCGATCAATTGTATAATCTGCACCTTTCACTAACACGTCTGGCAATAAGGTGCTAATCAAATTATAAGGAGTTTCTTCATCAAATAAGATGACAATATCAACCATACCAAGAGCTGCTAAAACTTGAGCACGAGTTTCTTGGTTTTGGATAGGACGACTTTCTCCTTTTAACCGTTTAACAGATGCATCCGTGTTTAAACCAATGATTAATTTATCACAAGCTGCAGCTGATTCTTGTAATATATGAAGGTGGCCAAGATGCAAAAGATCAAAACAGCCATTGGTAAAGCCAACTTTAAGCCCTTGACGGCGCCAATCTTTTAATAGCTCAAGTGCTTGTTGTAAGTTGAGCACTTTTTGTTCTGTATGCAAGAATTGACCATGATCCACTGCTTTCTCTAGCTCTTCAGCACTAACTGTAGCTGTTCCAACTTTGCCAACAACAATTCCTGCAGCAGCATTAGCTAGCCTAGAAGCTTCACTAAGGCGAATACCACTTGCAATCGAGGTTGCTAAAGTCGCTATAACTGTGTCACCAGCACCAGACACATCATAAACTTCACGAGCTTGGGCTGGAATTTGCTTCGGCTCTTTTCCACCGTCAAACAGAGTCATTCCTTGAGATCCTTGGGTGATTAAAAGCGATTCAATTTCTAATTCTTTTTGTAAATTCTGAGCAGCTTCGACAATTTCTGCTTGAGTTTTCAAGGCTTGACCTGAAACTTCTCTCAATTCTTTAAGATTTGGAGTTAAAACAGTAGCGCCTCTGTATTGCTGATAATTTCTCCCTTTGGGATCAACAATAATTGGAAGGCGACCTTGAGCAAGTTTGATCAATTTTTCACATAAATTTCTTGAAAAAATGCCTTTATTATAATCGGATAAAATAAGAGCATGACATTCAGGGATGTACTGTTCACACAATTCTAAGATTCGCTGTTCTGTTGCAGGTGAACAGGGGATAGGCGTTTCTTCATCAAGGCGAAGAAGTTGTTGACCTTGAGCGATAAATCTTGTTTTTTGAACGGTTTGTCTGTGAGATTCTACTAAAAGTGTTGATTGTGTGTTTGGCAAAGCGTCCAAATGATTTTTTAAGATAGAACCAGCGTTATCATTACCAACTACGCCAATAAAAATGACGCTGCTGTTCAATGATGAAATGTTACGGGCTACGTTCCCAGCTCCACCAATCACAGTGAAATCACGACTCATTCGAAGAACAGGAACAGGAGATTCTGGAGAGATTCTTTCAACATGACCGTAAACAAATCGGTCGAGCATAACATCCCCAATACATAATATTTTAGTATTAGAGAAATCAAAAGAAGAGAGAAACACCATTAACCTCAAATAAAACTTAAAAAATCACCCAATACTAGCATATTTATGGTGATGACTCATTAAGTTTTGTTCATTTTATATGAACTTACAATACTCCAAAAACACTTGACTTTTTAGTAAAAAACCTTACATTTATGTATATGACACAAAACGTTTTAACATATTCTGTTCAAACATCTATCCGCACTATTATTATTGGCGGCTAGCCCGCTATTATATTATCTACTTATCCTTACAATTTAATATTTTTCTGACGTTGATTTAGTGATGATTGTTTCATTTTGCCTTTAGTACAAATGTCATCAATTCTATTTCCAATACTGTCATTCTCGGGTCAAGTCCAAGGATGGCAGTGTGTGGTTCGAAGATGACAGAAGAAGCAATTAGCAAGCTACATTATCAACATCACAGTTTTTAATTTTTATAATTACGAGTACTTAAAATGAAATATGCAAATTCTAATAACCAAACTGGTTTGCCAACCACTCTTTTGCCTTGGATGATGTGGGTCTTAACTTTATCTTTTTTTGCTTTTCAATTTATTCTAAGGTTGTTTCCAGGATTGATGATGCCACAGATTATGCAGCAATTTTCAATTGATGCAACGGCTTTTGGCTTTTTATCGGCTATGTATTATTTTGGTTATGCTGGCATGCAGATTCCAGTTGCAATCTTACTTGACCGTTATGGCCCACGGTTGGTCGTTTCTGCATGTGCATTGGTCTGTGGACTATCGACCTTGATTTTTCTCTATACCAACAATTGGCTCATTGCTTTGCTAGGGAGGTTTTTAATCGGTGCTTCTTCAGCTGCTGGATTTTTAGGGACATCTAAGATTGTTTCAATGTATTTCCCCAGAAATACCTATGCACGCATGATTGGTTATACTTTTTCCTTTGGTTTATTGGGGGCATTATATGGCGGAAAACCTGTCAATTACCTGATTGAGCAATGGGGGTGGCAGTCTGTTTTACTTGGTATTGCATGTGTTGCGGTTTGTATTGCTTGTGCTGTTTTTTTGTTTGGTAAAAATGAGAAAATATCCAGTCCTACAAACGAGAGCTTTAGCTTTAATAGTTTGTTCCAACTCTTTAAAAAGCCAGGGCTTTTATGGTTAGCATTTGCGAATCTTTTGATGGTTGGATCTTTAGAGGGATTTGCTGATGTATGGGGTGTGACCTATTTAATGAAAGCATATTCATTGACCAAAGGGGATGCGGCAGGAGCTGTATCATTTATCTTTGTTGGGATGCTTTTTGGGGGTCCATTATTGGCATATTTAAGCTCTAAAATCAGTTCTTTCTATGTCATTTCTTTAAGTGGATTGGGTATGGCAGGTTTGTTTGCGGTGATGCTTTATTTGCCCAATTTTATCAATGGTTATATATTGTGTATGCTCTTTTTTGTGGTTGGAGTATTATGCTGTTATCAAGTCATTGTTTTTGCCGTTGGTACTGACATGGTAACCCCTGCTTTAGCAGGAATTACGGTTGCCTTTTTAAATTCCATTAATATGTTGGGGGGGTCTTTTTTCCACACGCTTATTGGTTCTCTCTTAGATTTATGTTGGGCAGGAGGCATGGAAAATGGTTGTCGCTTATATGAAGTAGAAACTTATACCTATGCGCTTTTGTCAATCCCTGCGACAGCTGCTTTGGGGGCATTTATCGTGGGCACATTAAAGATGTCTGAACAGAGAAAGGCTTAAGTCTAGAGGAATCGAGAGAAATGAACCACTTCTTAATACGCTACCTCGAGCCAAAGGCAAGGTAATCCAAAGAAATGCACATAAATATACAATCCCTGATAAGTGCTTCGTTCGCCAAGCTGTCTATCTTCGCTAAAGCTTCGATAGACAAGAAGCTTGGACTCAGCTACTTTCTGGGATGACAGAGGTTATCGAGGTTATACCTTTGCAGGTCTGGTCATTGGTTTTTGGTATTGCTTTCAATCTATCATAACCTTTGCTTGACCGCATCCTTTAAGGGATATACATTTAATTATATTATAAAGTAAGAGCTGCTTTGTATGAGCACCCCACCATTATCATCTCTTTTTAAATTGTTGCATGAGCTTTTAGGGCCAGACCTAATTGATTTGTCCTATAATTTTGACACGCCAATAGCTACTGTTTATGCTGGTTCTGTTGTTCGAGCATTGGCTCTTTTACGAGATCATAAGAAGTGCCAATTCAGACAACTTATTGACATTACTGTTGTTGATTACCCTGAACATACTCAAAGATTTGAAGTTATTTACAATATGTTAAGCCACAAAAACAACACACGCTTAAGAATAAAAATACGCACCGATAGCACAACCCCATTTAATAGTGTAACCGGAGTTTTTGCTTGCGCCAATTGGTATGAGCGAGAGATTTGGGATTTATTTGGAATTCCGTTCGCTGATCACCCAGATCTTCGCCGTATTTTAACGGATTATGATTTCTCTGGTCACCCGCTTCGCAAAGATTTTCCTTTATCAGGTTTCTCTCAAGTAGCGTATGAAACAGAGCAACAAAGAGTTGTTTATGAACCTGTCAAACTAGATCAAAATTACCGTTCTTTTGATTTTTTAAGTCCTTGGGAAGGGCTTCTTCAAAAGCCATCTTCTTTGAGCAATCCTGACAAAACAAACGATCCTATGACTCATGACTGAAACATACACACTTAATTTTGGTCCACAGCATCCAGCCGCACATGGTGTTTTAAGACTGGTCATGGAACTTGACGGTGAAGTTGTCGTCCGTGCCGATCCTCATATTGGTTTTTTGCATCGAGGTACGGAAAAACTGATTGAGCATAAAACATATCTACAAGCATTGCCTTATTTTGATCGACTTGATTATGTTTCTCCCATCAGTCAAGAGCATGCTTATGTGTTAGCTGTTGAAAAGCTCTTAGGAGTCATTCCTCCCCTTCGCGCTCAATATATTCGTGTTTTGTTCTCTGAACTCACACGTATTCTTAATCATCTCTTAAATATTGCTACTTTTGCCATGGATGTGGGAGCAATGACTCCTTTCCTTTGGGCTTTTGAAGAACGCGAAACTATCATGGAATTTTATGAACGTGTAAGCGGTGCACGTTTACATGCTGCTTATGTCAGGCCAGGCGGAGTTCATAAGGATTTGCCAAATGGTTTACTAGATGACATAAAAACCTTTGTAGAGAGGCTTCCAAAGATCATAGATGATATTGAGAATGTCTTAACTGAAAACCGCATATTTAAACAAAGGACGGTTAATATTGGCATTATAAGTGGTGAACAAGCCATTGAATGGGGTTTTTCAGGCCCTATGCTAAGAGGCAGTAACATTGCTTGGGACCTTAGAAAATCTCAGCCCTATGAAATCTATGAGCAGCTCGAATTTGATATACCTGTTGGAAAGAATGGCGATTGCTATGACCGTTATTTAGTTAGAGTTGAAGAAATACGTCAGAGCATTAAAATTATTCATCAATGTATTGAGCAAATGCCAAAAGGGCCTGTGCTTGCTGATAATCATAAGGTTGTGCCGCCTTCACGTCATGCTATGAAACAATCCATGGAAGCTTTAATCCATCACTTTAAACTTTACACAGAAGGGTTCCATGTCCCAGCTGGTGAAATATATACGGCAATTGAAGCACCCAAAGGCGAATTTGGTGTCTTTTTAGTCTCTGATGGAACGAACAAACCCTATCGTTGCAAAATTCGTTCTCCTGGATTCGCATTTTTACAAGCACTAGATATGATGTCAAAGGGGCACTTATTATCCGATGTCGTTGCCATTATTGGCTCTATGGATATTGTCTTTGGGGAGATAGATCGTTGAGTTTTGTTTTTTCTGATGAAAATCTCAAGAAAGCTAAGGAGCATATCGCAAAATATCCTAAAAATAAACAAGCAAGTGCTGTTTTACCTTTGTTAGATCTTGCTCAAAGACAATGTGGGGGTTGGCTTCCACAAAGCGCACTTGAGGGGGTAGCAAAATTCCTAGATATGCCTTTTATTCGTGTCCTTGAAATTGCCAGCTTTTATTCAATGTTCAATTTAAAGCCGGTTGGGGCTTTGCATGTACAAATTTGTGGCACAACTCCCTGTTGGTTGAGGGGTGCTGAAGAATTGAAAAAGGCTTGTACAGAGCATCTGAAAATTGAAATAGGAGAAACCACTAACGATCAAATGTTTACTTTAAGCGAAGTTGAGTGTTTAGGCGCATGTATCAATGCCCCTATGGTTCAAATTAATGATGATTATCATGAGAATTTATCTCCTGAAGGGTTGATTGAGATATTAGAGGTAATGAAGAAGGGAAAAACTAAGGAGAAAACTGATGTTAGCTCCTAACAACAAAATATTTACAAACCTAGATGGAAAGCATTCACCCTTTCTTAAAGAAGCCAAAGCTAGAGGTGATTGGGATCAAACAAAAAATTTTATAGAAAAAGGCCGTGACTGGATTATTGAAGAAACAAAAGCATCTGGTCTTAGAGGTCGCGGCGGAGCTGGTTTTTCAACAGGCACAAAATGGTCATTTATGCCAAAAACTGTTGGTGACCATCCTCACTATTTAGTCATTAATGCCGATGAAAGTGAACCGGGGACTTGCAAAGACCGTGATATTTTAAGGTTTGAGCCTCATAAACTAATAGAAGGAGCATTGATTGCCAGTTTTGCCATTGGTGCTCACACTTGTTATATTTATATCCGTGGTGAATACTACAGGGAAGCTGAGTGTTTGCAAAAGGCAATCGATGAAGCTTACGCAGCAGGACTTTTAGGCAAGAACGCCGCCAAATCAGGTTGGGATTTTGATCTTTATGTTCATCGAGGAGCCGGAGCTTATATATGTGGTGAAGAGTCAGCCTTATTAGAAAGTTTAGAAGGTCGCAAGGGAATGCCCCGGTTAAAGCCACCATTTCCTGCTCAAATTGGTCTTTATGGATGTCCAACCACAGTTAATAACGTAGAGTCCATTGCAGTTGTTCCAACAATTTTAAGGCGCGGAGCCAGCTGGTTTGCAAGTTTAGGCCGTCCTAACAATACTGGCACTAAGATTTTTTGTATTTCAGGACATGTGAATAAACCTTGCAACGTTGAAGAAGAAATGAGCATACCCCTTCGTGATTTAATTGAAAGACATGCGGGTGGTGTTATCGGAGGTTGGGATAATTTAAAAGCTGTTATTCCGGGTGGGTCTTCTGTTCCCCTCATTTCGAAATCAATTTGCGATCATGTCTTGATGGATTTCGATAGTTTAAAAGAAGTTAAATCAGGTCTAGGCACAGCCGCTGTAATCGTTATGAATCAATCCACAGATATAATCAAAGCCATTGCGCGTTTAAGTAAATTTTATATGCATGAAAGTTGCGGTCAATGCACACCGTGCCGGGAAGGGACGGGATGGATGTGGCGCATGCTTGAGCGGTTAGCAAAAGGGCAAGCCCACATGAAAGATATTGATTTATTAGAAGAAGTAACTCATCAAATTGAAGGGCGGACAATTTGTAGTCTTGGTGAGGCTGCAGCCTGGCCGGTTCAGGGTTTAATCAGACATTTTCGCCCAGAGCTAGAAGAACGAATTCGTCTTTTTGCTGGAACAGTACAGGAGGTTGTCTATACCCAATGAAAATAAAGATACCTGTTTTTACTTGCTGCTTTTTAACAGTTTTCCCACCTCTTGACCGGAGGATCCATAAGACCCTATGGTCAAGCCATAGGGAAACTGAAGTGGGGTTAGAAAATAGATATTTTCAAGTGCGTTGGGATAGGTATCCATACATCTTTAGGTTAATTTTAAATTAATAAAGCCGCCGTCATGGCGAGCAACGGAGTTGCGTTGCCATCCAGAAAAAGGGATACAGATGAAACAACCAACAGTTTATAT
>DAHVSZ010000190.1 GCA_027328625.1 Candidatus Paracaedibacteraceae bacterium
ACTAAACTTGTGTAGTACCTATGCCTCTATCAAGGGCTTGTAATGACGCTAAAAGAAAATGTCGGGTGGTAAGCTTTGTAACAGAAAATCCTTGCTAAAAGTTCCAAAACGATCTACCCTTCCCTTATGTTCTAATCAATTCTAGGATTTGATTTGTCTTCAGATAATTCAAGCCCCATCTTTTCAAGGCGCCGTTTTTTAATGTGGGGAGGCACTTCTCTCTTGTCTCTAGGTGCGCCTTTATCTTTTTTTACTAATGCTGATCGTTTTGGAACTCTTCTAACGGGCGACACTGATGCTTCAATAAATTCTCCTAAGCTTTCAAAACCTCAGCATATTGAAAAATCTTTAAGCATCCATAATACACACACGGGTGAATCACTTAAAAAATGTGTATTTTGGGCGAATGGTAAGTTTGACCCACAAGCTTTAAAATCCATTAATCGACTATTTCGTGATCACCGAAGCGGCAAAATCCACCCCATTGATCAACGTTTACTTGCGCTTTTACATAATATTGCAAGCAAGCTTGATACGCAAAAAATGATCCATCTGGTGTCGGGATATAGATGCCCTGAAACCAATGCGATGCTTCGTGAGAATGATATTGGTGTTGCCAAACAAAGCCAACATACGGTTGGACGCGCTGCCGATATTTTTATCGAAGGCCGAACGCTGCGACAAATCCAACGGATTGCTTTGTCTTTGAAAGGTGGTGGTGTTGGTCGTTATGGTTCATTCGTTCACGTCGATACTGGCCGTATCCGTCGTTGGGGCAGAATGGCTTAGATTAAAAATTTCATTATGCCTGAATTACCCGAAGTTGAAACTGTTAGGCGTGGTCTTGTTCCTGTGCTTCAAGGTACTATTCTTATAGATGTTCAAACCTTTAGAGAGGACTTACGTTATCCTTTTCCTCTATTTTTTGCAGAACAACTTAAAGGGCAAACAGTTGAAACTTTAGAAAGACGGGCCAAGTACTTACTTCTTCATTTAAGTGGCTCTCAAACGCTCATTATTCATTTAGGTATGTCCGGAAGATTAAGAATTGATAGCACGCATGATTTCATAAAACAAAAACATGATCATGTTATTTTTCGAACATCACGTCATCAAACAATCGCTTACAATGATGCCAGGCGTTTTGGATTGATGGATTTAATACCAACGCAAAATTGGCATGACTATATTCATTTCAAAAAACTGGGCCCTGAACCTTTTGACCAAGAATTTACTTTTGAAGTGTTCCATAAATCACTCCAAAAACATCAGCAACCTATCAAAGTTGCTTTGTTAGATCAACGACTTATTGTTGGTGTTGGTAATATTTATGCCAGTGAAAGTTTGTGGGGGAGTAAAATTCACCCCAATCGCTCAGCTAATACTTTGACACCAAAAGAAACAGAGTTGCTTTTGATAAATATAAGAGAAGTTTTAAACCGCGCTATTAAAGCAGGTGGTTCGACTTTGCGGGATCATCAGCAACCCGATGGAAAACTGGGTTATTTTCAGCATCAATTTGCTGTTTATAGTCGTTACCTTGAGCCGTGTTTGCGGGAAGGTTGTCAAGGGCATATTCGCAAATTCGCCCAAGCGGGAAGATCAACTTATTATTGTGAAGCTTGTCAGAAGTAAGTTCATCCTTAAGCCGCTACTGCTTTTTCAAACTCAGTCACAACACTTATTTTTATATACGGGGCTATGCAGTTGACTCCCCTACCTACTAGATGTAGTGATTATGGTTTTTGCCGTAACGGGAGAAATCTCTA
>DAHVSZ010000191.1:0-529 GCA_027328625.1 Candidatus Paracaedibacteraceae bacterium
ACGCAGCAACGCCGCGTGTGGGAAGAAGGCCTTCGGGTCGTAAACCACTTTTGCACGGGACGAAAAAGGGATATCGAACAAATATCCCCGATGACGGTACCGTGAGAATAAGCCACGGCTAACTCTGTGCCAGCAGCCGCGGTAAGACAGAGGTGGCAAGCGTTGTTCGGAATTACTGGGCGTAAAGAGTCTGTAGGTGGTTTGTCAAGTCTTTGGTGAAAGGCCGTAGCTTAACTATGGGAATGCCAAAGAGACTGGCAGGCTGGAGGCTGGGAGAGGGAAGCGGAATTTCTGGTGTAGCGGTGAAATGCGTAGATATCAGAAGGAAGGCCGGTGGCGAAGGCGGCTTCCTGGAACAGTCCTGACACTGAGAGACGAAAGCGTGGGGAGCAAACAGGATTAGATACCCTGGTAGTCCACGCCCTAAACGATGGGTACTAAGTGTGGAGGGGTTAAACCCTCCGTGCCGCAGCAAACGCAGTAAGTACCCCGCCTGGGGAGTACGGCCGCAAGGTTAAAACTCAAAGGA
>DAHVSZ010000191.1:539-1712 GCA_027328625.1 Candidatus Paracaedibacteraceae bacterium
GGCCCGCACAAGCGGTGGTGCATGTGGTTTAATTCGACGCAACGCGAGGAACCTTACCTAGGCTTGACATGTGGTGAGTAGCGAACCGAAAGGGGAGCGACCCGTCAAATCGGGCCATCACACAGGTGCTGCATGGCTGTCGTCAGCTCGTGCCGTGAGGTGTTGGGTTCAGTCCCGCAACGAGCGCAACCCTCGCCCTTTGTTGCCATCGGGTAAAGCCGGGCACTCTAAGGGGACTGCCAGCGACAAGTTGGAGGAAGGAGAGGATGACGTCAAGTCATCATGGCCTTTATGCCTAGGGCCACACACGTGCAACAATGGCCGGTACAGACGGAGGCAATGCCGAGAGGCGGAGCAAACCCGAGAAAACCGGTCCCAGTTCGGATTGAGGTCTGCAACTCGACCTCATGAAGTCGGAATCGCTAGTAATCGCATATCAGAACGATGCGGTGAATACGTTCCCGGGCCTTGTACACACCGCCCGTCACACCACGAAAGTTTGTTGTACCCGAAGTCGGTGCCTTAACCTCGCAAGAGGAGAGAGCCGCCCAAGGTATGGCCGATGATTGGGGTGAAGTCGTAACAAGGTAGCCGTAGGGGAACCTGCGGCTGGATCACCTCCTTTCTAGGAGAGAAGGGTCCTGGATGAAGCGCTCCTATTTAGTCTTGTGAAGGATCCGAGTGGAAGCCGGGACCGGAGAGATACCGGGCCTGTAGCTCAGATGGTGAGAGCGCACGCCTGATAAGCGTGAGGTCGATAGTTCGAATCTATCCAGGCCCACCATCTGCGGGGATGTAGCTCAGTTGGGAGAGCGCCTGCTTTGCAAGCAGGAGGTCATCGGTTCGATCCCGTTCACCTCCACCATTGCCCCTTGTTGGAGTTCATGCGCGATGGCATTTCGTGCCATGGCGCCTGACCTCCGGGTCTGGACAGAATCTCGTTCTTTAACAATTCGAAGAAGCAAAGCGCATCGGCTCTTGATATGAGAGGAGCCGATGCCGGGTTGAATTATTGCATTCAAACTCTCAGCAACTTGAGAAACAGCAAATCGTCGCGTTATGACGGACCGGAGACGGCACCGTTATAGGATCAAGCGACTAAGTGCATGTGGTGGATGCCTTGGCGATTACAGGCGATGAAGGACGTAGCAGCCTGCGATAAGCCCCGGGGAG
>DAHVSZ010000192.1 GCA_027328625.1 Candidatus Paracaedibacteraceae bacterium
TACTCTCAAAAATGACTGGGTCTTTGAAGATTTTACTCAGTTCAAACTTTTATCTAGACAATCATCATAGGAGAAAAGCATCTCTTTTTATTATTAGGCACAAAGCCATCTGGCTATTAACAGTAAGAACTAGATATATGCAAACAAATTGATATTAAAAAAAATTACACCAAAAGTAACCCCAGTGTAACCCCAGCCAATTCTTTGGATTTTTAGAAGATCTCACAAATCCTTGATTTGACTGGTGGGCGCCAGAGGATTCGAACCTCTGACCCGCTGATTAAGAGTCAGCTGCTCTACCAACTGAGCTAGGCGCCCTTGTCATCCTGTTTAAGGTTATCTCCTTTGTAACGAATTCTTCTTTAACTGTCGAGAAATAATTCGTTCAATTTCTAAAAGTTATATGATTTTGTGAATTCTATAGGATGAGGATGATGTTCTAACGCATAAACCTCGTCCCATTTCAAAGCTGAATAACTCTCAATCAAATCATTAGTAAAGACTCCACCCTCTAAAAGGTAATCATGATCATTCTCAAGACTTTGCAAAGATTCACGAAGAGAACCACTCACGGTTGGAAGTCTCTTTGAAACCCCTTTCTCCTCAAATAAGTCTTGCGTTTGAGGATCCCCAGGGTGAATACGTTTGCGAATTCCGTCAAGTCCCGCCATCAACATAGCACTAAAAGCTAAGTATGTATTTGCTGTTGGATCGGGAAAACGAACCTCAACACGACGTGTTTTATCAGAAACCCCAAGCGGTATTCGACAAGCAGCGGAACGATTCTGAGCAGAGTAAGCACAAATCACCGGCGCCTCAAACCCAGGAATTAGCCGCTTATAGCTATTAGTTGTGGGGTTTGTAAACGCATTCAAACTTTTTGCATGTTTTAAAATACCCCCAATGTAATAAAGCGCAGTTTCGGAAAGACCAGCATACCCTGTCCCTGCAAAAGCAGATTTATTTCCCTGCCAAAGAGACTGATGCACATGCATACCCGATCCATTATCGCCATAAATGGGTTTTGGCATGAAGGTTGCTGTTTTGCCATAACTATGCGCAACATTGCAGACAACATATTTATAAATCTGCATTGCATCTGCACATCTAACCAATGTATTAAAACGAATTCCTATTTCATGCTGAGCAGGTGCTACTTCGTGATGATGTTTTTCAACTTCAATACCTATTTCAGCCATAGTCAGTAACATTTCAGCACGCATGTCTTGGAGTGAATCAAGCGGGGCAACAGGAAAATATCCTCCTTTTTTCTGTGGACGATGACCATGATTACCAGTTTCTAAAGAACCTGTATTACTTAATGGAAATTCATCAGATGCAATTTCATAAAAAGATTGATGACCATCAACTCCAAAACGCACACCATCAAAAATAAAAAACTCTGCCTCTGGCCCGAAATACGCCTTATCGGCAAAACTCATTTGACTTAAATAAGCTTCTGCTCTTTTACCAACAGCTCTTGGATCTTTAGTATAGACTTTTTTCGTAACAGGATCATAAACATCACAAATGACAATTGCCGTCGAGTGTGAACTAAATGGATCCAAAGTTACATTTTTTAAATCGGTATCAATGTCTGGAATTAAAAGAGTATCGGAATGGTTGATAGGACACCAACCAGGAATTGAAGAACCATCAAAAAATATTTCTCCCTTGAGCAGATCCTCTTCTATCACTGA
>DAHVSZ010000193.1 GCA_027328625.1 Candidatus Paracaedibacteraceae bacterium
ATTAACCATTATGAGTGGGTTTGCAGAGTTTGAAAGAGATATGATTGTCGAACGTACTCAGGAAGGAAAAGCCATTGCAAAGCAACGTGAAGACTTCCGAGAGGGTAGACCTAACAAGTATTCGAAGAAGCAAATACAACACGCCTTAGAGTTACTTAACGATCATTCATACAAACAAGTTGAGGATATTACAGGTATCAGTAAAAGCACTCTAATAAGAGCTAAGAAGAAGTTACAAGCCCCTTCTAAATGACATAGGAGAGGGCTTTTTATTTGTCTTCTTTTGATTGTTTCCACATCTTAATCTCATCTTCAATTGTTTCTTTATCCACTTCATTTGCCTTTGTCTCAGTGATTTCAACCTTAGACGTTGGAGTTCCCTCAGAGTAAGCAAGTAATGTTTTAAGCGCATCTATCTGATCCTTAGTCTTTTGGTCATCATCCATGGCGATGTATTCTAATTTTTTAAACCAGTTCTTGGCCCTTGCGTTTCTTTCTTGTTGCGCTAAAAGTTTGAAATTTTGTATCTCTTTGTCTAGCTCCTGCTGATATTCTTTATCCTTTCTCCATAGATACAGAGCATTTCGACTAACGCCAACTTCCTTTGCTATTTCAGTCATACTGAGGTTTCCTTCAGCAATTAATCCAATAGCTTTTATCTTTTTTTCGTTCAGCATAATTGCTTTACACCTACTTTATTTTTTACATTTCTCTTGTGACCATAACACAAATAAAAAAGCACCCGTTGCTGCGGATGCCTTTACCTTTTCCTTTTATAACTTTCAATATCTTCTCTTAAAAATAAACGATCCCGACTTGTTGTTTTAATGGGTACTAATGTTTCACGATCGACCAACTGTTTTAAGTTTTGACGACTACAGCCGATGATCTCAATCGCTTCAGATGTAGTTAAAATTTCTTTTGCTATAAAATCTTTTAAGTCATCAATGCTGTCAAAAACAATCTTAGTCATTTCTAAGGTTCCTCCACTTAAGGATAATGTTTATGATAGTAACTACCAACCAGATTAACGCTAATACCATTGTTAGTATATCTAAGGTGCTAAGATGAGCATAATCAAAATTCGAAAACAGCATAATGAACAGAATAAAAAAGAATATTGTTGTGACATCAACCAATTTTTTCATGTGTTTTGAGTATGGAATGAAAAGTGTTATAATAATAAGAGAAGGGGAATAAATCCCCTCTAGCTTATGAGCGACGTTTCTTCTTGGCGGGAGAACGTCGTTTTTTGTTTTTGCTTGCCTTCAAGTCCTTGATGTTCTTGATCATGGTTGTTATTCCTGCTAGGATTGCAACCACCCAAGCCAAGTCCCGAAGGATAAGCTCTAACTTTTCCATACTCATTTCCCCTCCTTTCTTAACTTAATTATAACACTTACGTTTACTATCGTCAATCTATTTATTTTATTTTTATCCTTATTTATCACTTTTTTCTAGCATGGAAGGAGGGTGCTAATATATCCTGCATGTTGTTTTCTGTCCTTGTTTATACATTTATAGTCGTTCGCGAATCGACTTTGATTAAATTGAATGGTTATTTTTTATTTTTCTTCTAGTTCAGCTACTGTATTAATAATCATCTGTTCAAACTCTTCAG
>DAHVSZ010000194.1 GCA_027328625.1 Candidatus Paracaedibacteraceae bacterium
TTGCAAATAGAGAGTCGTAATATCCCAGTTGCTTCCGGATTCTGCTTCGGTTTATATAAAAGAAGAAACCTTTTAAAAATGTTCGGTCTAACTTTAACTCTCTCCCGAATAAAATATGATTGAAAGGAGGATCCTGAACCAGTAAGCAGGTCATGGTAGGGAAATGCTTGTCACTATCTTTACGTAATAGCTTGGCTATATCCAAACCTTCGTTAGCCACAACTAGCACTATCTCTGCGGTTAGATTGTTTTTTTTAATGTATTCTGTTATTTTCCTATCTGAAAATTTAGTGTATCCATACTTGAAGGCATAGCTAAACCCGAATGAAAGATTCTGACGTTTCTTGATAACATGTAATTTTGAATTTCCTATGTTCCTTTTAATATCAGCTATAAGGCTTTCTTTACACTCATAGATAACTATCGAGACTTCATGTCCTTGGAGGGAAAGTGCAGACGCTATCGCAAATCCGAGTTTACTCCCCTCAAATCTGTCAACGTATGGTAAAATAACAATTATCGATAATCGGTCTTTTTGAATAATTTGCTCCTCTTCCATTGTAGCGTTAATAGGCATTTTCGTCACTGATATAAACCTGTCTTTCTATAATATGCGGTCAATAGTTCCTCGTAAAGCTTCTCGCTAATCACTTTCCAGTCATACTTACTGATACAGATGGCCCTCGATTCATTCAAGTCAAATGTTCTGCCATTCTCCAAATAATGATTTATTGCTTCAAGATATTTACTTGGCTTGTTTTCAACAACCTTAACCTGGCCTATGCGCTCAAATTCTCTAAAACTAGATGCTATCATCTCGTTCGTTATAACATAAAGTCCAGAACTCAATGCTTGCAATATTACTAATGGATAATTATCGCACGTTGATGGATAAATAAAAATATCGCATTGAGATATTAACTTGGGAAGATCGTTCTCTTCGATGAAACCAAAATACTTGAACTTAAGGTCTTTAATAGATCTGACCAAGCTCTCCATTCGGCCAGATCCGGCTATATTTAACTCAACTTCTGCCTTTAGTCGGATTTGTTCCCATATCTCGAGAACTAAAGGCACCCCTTTGCATTCTTCAAGTCTTGCCAAAAAAAGTAAACGAACAGTTTCTGATTTTCCTGATTTATGGGTAAACTTTCCGATGTCTACTCCATTTGGAAGTGAGAATGACGTAATATATTCAGAAAGATTATCACTTGGTGGAAATAAATGAAAAACATCTATGTTTCTCAAAATTAAACGATATTTGACAAGTTTAATTTGAATAGCTTTGAATAAATCTGTCTTACGCAGACCCGAAGCATGATCGGACCCTACAAGCAAAACATTCTTCATCCGTCTAAAGTACGCAGGTGCATCCGATTTATTGAAAAAGTAAATTATATCTGGTTCTCCAATTTCAAAAAAGAAATTTCTATTTAACAAGGACTTATTCAGAAAACCTAGTATCGGCATAAAAATAGCTTCGACGAAAAGAAACCCAAACCTTGTTTTCTTCAAGAAATTGAACTTTGAAAAAGGGTAACGTATAGAAATAATCTTAACGTGATTAAAATTCTCTTTAATGAA
>DAHVSZ010000195.1 GCA_027328625.1 Candidatus Paracaedibacteraceae bacterium
TTTAAGTCAACGTCTGTATCATGGTTCAGAATGCCATTAATCATTGCTGCTACTTCCGATGAGGCACATGTTTTTAGCGCAGAATAAATGCACGTTGCTTTTTCATCTACGTGCCAATAAATCATAATACCTCTTCCACCATAACGAGCATGCCATTCTTCCATAAGGTTTTGATCCCATACCCCGATTTTTTTAGAATCTGCCGCGTAAGATAAGGTTATTTCTCCCCACAACTGAGGATCTCTGATTTTATAAATTGCGTTGACAACATCTTGAATCGCAAAACGGACATTTTGACATGTGATGTAGGTACGCTTAACATAGCGGAGATTATTGTAAGACTCTTGCTTGTCACCAACACCACTCATTCTCTTCAGTCCTATATTACTCCCAAGACCAAAAATACAGAGAAGCAATCGTTTTTGTAATTTATGTTTATTAATTCTCGTTTGAGAAGAAACGCTTTGAAAGCGCTTTGAAAAACCGATTCTAAGATCAGCCTCTTTCAGAATATCAATGAGGTGAATATTCGGCCATAAATCGGCAATCCCTTCTTTTAAGAGAGATAAGTTCTGAGGTTCCTTTTGAGGTGAGAAAGGGGTAATTTTGATAGAACCTTTCTTTTTACGATTATAAATTTTAACCTTTTCATTTGTTATAATTGACTGATTCAGTGCTTCTAGATTTTCATCAACACGTTCTTTTAAACCATCAATAAAAGTATCCGGATCTTTTGAAAGTCCAAGAAGATCAAAATAATAATCTTCATTTTCATCAAAATCTTTTGGTAAGTCATCATTGGGATTTCGATAACGATGAGCGTGTTTTAGCCAAATATTTTTAACAGTTAGTTCATTTTCAAGACGCTCAAATAAAGCCAGTTCACAAGCATTCCAATTGATAGAGAACAAACTCTCTTCTTTTTTGTCTTTTGCCTTTATTAACGAAAGCCACTGGGTCGGAAAAGCTGTTTCAAAAGGCAGAACCTTGCAAAGACTACTTTTAAAAGAACCGTTTGAATCATTTACTTTTCTAACAAATTTAAGAACACTCAAAATCTGACAATGAGTTAAGGAATCAGCTTGCAAGGTTAAAACGTCCATAATAGCCCAGACAAGCTCTCTATTGTTGTGTTTGTACAAAGAGATTGCTTTTGATTTTATTTTATCTCGATACCAATGCTCTGAAGCACCAAGATCTTCTAGAATTTCAAGGAGCCTATCCTTTGATACTTTTGGATAAATCGTGCTCTGAATAATACCATCAGGACAATCTAGAGATGTTTTAGCCAAAACAAGAAGGGTTCCTAGTTTTCCTGTAACCTTCTTATTATCTGATTGAAGAGCTTTATCAATAAATCGTTCTGCCTTCATAAGCATTTTATGTAAGAGCTTAAGAAGTAAATCGGCAAGATTATCCGTCATTTTCTTTTGGCAAGTTAGACAAAAAATTGTTAAATGGGCGTAGCGGATTACAGATTTATACCTTTTCAAATGACTTGGGAACTCGGCTAAAACACGTAAATAATACTTTT
>DAHVSZ010000196.1 GCA_027328625.1 Candidatus Paracaedibacteraceae bacterium
AGAGGCTAAGCAAATCATTGCACATGATCAAGGTATTATGAAAACAGGTATTGCAAAAATCATTGAAGAGCCTGTGACGCTTCAAAATAAAGATCATGTTTTTTTAAGCCATAAATCAGCACTTAAAGATGAAGATGGAAAAGTTCTTGGGATGGTTGGTGTTTCGATCGATATTACACGCCAAAAAGAACTAGAACACCATTTAGCTGACAAAGCAGAAAAATTACAAGATGCTTTGGATGAGAAAAAAAGATTTTTAAATAATTTAAGTCATGAAATCCGTACACCATTACATGTGATAAAAGCGATTTCGGATGAGCTTTATGAAAATTTCCGCGAGTTCTCAGAAGAAGAGTTGGATAGTTTTCTAAAAACTCTGGTAGAAAATAATAATAGACTCTTGAAGCTAGTCACTACTATGCTAGACATAGCAAAAGCTAGTCAACGAAAAAAAGGATTCGACTTTAAAGAACGAAACATTATCGATATCGTTGAAGGTTGCATTAACGAAGTAAGGCAAATAGCTCCCGTTCTACTAGAGAGAGATACAGATAAAGCAATGGTTAGATGCGACGAAATAAAAATAGGTCAAGTAATCAGAAACTTGCTAGATAATGCCATAAAATATGGTGGCAAGAGTCAAATTATTGTGGAAATTAAATCAAATCCTGATAATGTAGTGGTCAAGGTAAAAGATCAAGGAGCGGGGATTCCTGATGCAGAAAAAGAAAAAATCTTTGAACCTTTTTTTCAAAGCACCATAACGAGAACAAGTAGCGGCGGTACAGGTCTGGGGCTTTCTATATGTAAAGAAATCGTATCAGCACATAATGGAAAAATTTGGGCAAGTAACGAACCTCTAAACACCACAAGTATCAACATTGAAATACCTTTGTAATATTATGGCTAAAAAAATACTCTTTGTAGATGACGAAACTTCAATCACAGGAATCACAGAACTTTTCTTTATTCGTCATGGCTACAAGTATTTAATAGCAAGTTCCGGAGAGGAAGCAATAACCACTTTAGAACAAGAAAAATCTGAGATAGGGGTAATATTTTTAGATTTAATGATGCCTGGTATCAGCGGCTTTGATGTTCTTACATATATTAGGGAACACAATATTAATATTCCAACAATTGTTCAATCAGGATTAACTGACAGCAAAGATATGAAACGCGCACTTGATCTTGGTGCCACAGATTTTATGATAAAACCTTATAATAAGCATGATCTCTTTCAATATATCAAGGGAAAGATCGAATAAAACGAAGCTTATATAGTGAATGAAGTTGAGTTTGACACATCGTTGCTCTTCGTTTAGCTAGTCTCTCCGTCAAAAATCATTTTTTAGGATAATATATGGTGATATAGTGAACTAACTTAGATTAAGGATTTGAAAGAAAGAAACAATGGCATCATGAATTTTATCAAACTCAAGAATATGACTTTTTATCCATCTTTTCATATTGGCCC